>DASZQM010000293.1:0-2701 GCA_035549645.1 Solirubrobacterales bacterium
GAACGCGATCGAGGTCGACGTCGTTGCGCTTGGCGATGGCAGCGAGGTCTGGGTCGCCGGAATCATGCAGCACGTCGAGGAGGCCGGGGTGCACTCCGGCGACTCGGCCTGCGTGATCCCGCCGATCAGCCTCGGTGAGCCGATGCTGGAAGAGATTCGCGCGACCACCAGCCGGATCGCCCTCGAGCTCGGCGTGATCGGCCTGATCAACATCCAGTACGCGGTCGCCGGCGGCGAGCTCTACGTGATCGAGGCCAACCCCCGCGCCTCGCGCACCGTGCCATTCGTCTCCAAGGCAACCGGCGTGCCACTGGCCAAGGTCGCGGCGCGGCTGATGCTGGGCGAGAAGCTCGCCGACCAGGACCTGCGCGAGCCCCCCACCGGCATGGTCAGCGTCAAGGAGGCCGTGCTGCCCTTCGCCCGCTTCTCCGGCGCCGACTCGGTGCTCGGCCCGGAGATGAAGAGCACCGGCGAGGTGATGGGCATCGCCGCCGATTTCCCGACCGCCTTCGGCAAGGCCCAGGCCGCGGCCGGCGTCTCGCTGCCGACGGAGGGCTCGGTCTTCATCACGGTCACCGACACCGACAAGCCGGCCGCGACCCAGATCGCCGCCCGCTTCCACGACCTCGGCTTCGAGCTGATCGCCACCGGCGGCACCGCCCAGGCGATCGCGGCGATGGGGGTGCCG
The DNA here is from genome assembly GCA_035549645.1 of Solirubrobacterales bacterium. GTDB lineage: Bacteria > Actinomycetota > Thermoleophilia > Solirubrobacterales > 70-9 > VRUE01. The sequence continues at coordinate 689 of DASZQM010000293.1, forward strand.
GTGACGCCGATCAACAAGATCGCCGAGGGCTCGCCCCACGTCGTCGAGCTGATCCGCGAGCGCCGCTGCGACCTGGTGATCAACACCCCGACCGGCTCCGGTGCCCGCGCCGACGGCTATGAGATCCGCACCGCCGCCGTCCGCCACAACGTCCCCTGCGTGACCACGATGACCGGCGCCTCCGCCGCCGTGCGCGCGATCGCCGCCAAGATCGAAGGCGACTCCGACGTGCGCTCCATGCAGGAGATTCACGGCCTGGAGCGGGCCAAGCAGCCGCGATGACGGCGCCCCTCGGCCGCCGCCTCTGCGAGGTCTCCGAGAGCCGTGCGTCGGGCGGGTACCGCCTCTTCTCCCTGATCGATCGCGACGGGCCTGAGCCCCGAGCGGGGCAGTTCTACATGCTCGCCACGGAGGGCCACTGGGAGCAGGAGGGAGGACGCCCGTTCCTGCCACGCGCCCTCTCCGTCGCCGAGTGCGCCCCGGCCGCAAACGGCGTCCGCCTCGACTTCCTGATCGAGGGCATCGGCCCCGGCACCGACCGCCTCTGCGAGCTGGCGGCCGGCGAGCGCGTCTGGGTCAACGGCCCCCTGGGCAACTCCTTCACGCCCCCCAAAAAAGGCGCGGCCGGAGCGATCCTCGTCGGCGGTGGCATCGGGATCGCTCCGCTGGCGCTGCTGCGGCGGCGGTTTGCCGAGCGCAACGTCCCGACGCGCGTGCTGCTCGGCTTCCGCGATGAAACGCACTCCGGCGGTCTCGACGACCTCTTCGCCTGCTGCGAGGTGCGGCTCGCCAGCGACGATGGGCACCGCGGCCACCACGGTTACGTCACCGAGCTGCTGGCGGCAATGCTGGAAGGCGACGACGCCGCCTCCGCTGCCGTCTACTCCTGCGGTCCCCCGCAGATGCTCGACGCGGTTGGCGCGCTCTGCACCGATGCCGGCGTCCCCTGCGAGCTGGCGCTGGAGTCGCCGATGGCGTGCGGGTACGGCGCCTGCTTCGGCTGCGCCGTGCCCAAGCCCGGGGGCGGCTACCTGCGCCTCTGTGTCGACGGGCCGGTGCTCCGGCCCGAGCAGATCGAGTCGGCGGCCCATGCCTGAGTTCTGCGGCATCGAGCTGGCGCACCCGGTGATCAACGCTTCCGGCACCTTCGACGCGATCGCCGCCCGAGGCGTCTACGGCGACGGCTTGCTCGAGGACTTCCCCTTCTCGGCCTTCGTCTCGAAGACGATCACCCCCGAGCCGCGCAGCGGCAACGAGCCGCAGCGGATTTGGGAGACGCCGGCGGGGATGATCAACTCGATCGGCCTCCCCAACAAGGGACTGGAGGGATTCCTCGCCGAGGACCTGCCCCGTCTCGCCGAGCTGCCGGTCCCGCTGATCGTCTCGGTGATGGCGACGGACGCCGAGCTCTTCGCCCGCCTGGTCGGCGGTGTCGGCGAGCGCGACGAGGTGGCAGCGATCGAGCTCAACGTCTCCTGCCCCAACGTCCACTCCGGGCTGATCGTCGGCGAGCAGCCGAGCGAGACCCTGGCGCTGATCGAGGCGCTGCGGCCGCTGACCCCGAAGCCGCTGATCGTCAAGCTGACGCCCAACGTCGCCAATCCTGCCGAGGTCGCCGTCGCCGCGGAGGAGGGGGGAGCGGACGCCGTCTCGTTGATCAACACGGTGAAGGCGAGCGCGATCGACCCCGCCACTGGCCGGCCCGGCATCGCCGCGGGACACGGTGGCCTATCCGGCCCGGCGGTTCGACCGGTGGCGATCGGCCAGCTTCGCGCGGTGGCGGCTGCGGTGGGCGTGCCGATCGTCGGCATGGGCGGCATCTCCAGCGCGGCTGACGCGCGGGAATTTCTTGCCGCAGGGGCGACCCTCGTTGCGGTCGGCACGGAGAATTTTCGGGACCCGATGGCCGGCAAGCGGGACGCGGCTGGGCTCTCGGCCTAAACCTCGACTGGAGGTTCAGATGAATTTCGGCGCAAAAGGCCTGGATCGCCTTGCACGACCCCGACCCGCGGC
>DASZQM010000294.1:0-7146 GCA_035549645.1 Solirubrobacterales bacterium
TCCCCAGAGAGGGCCGCGGCCCTCTCTGGGTGGATCGAGCGCTACAACTATCGGCGACGACACGGCGCCCTCGGCCACCGTCCGCCAATTCAGCGGCTACGGGAGCTCAACCGGAACAACGTGGCTGGCATCTACAGCTAGCCCGAGCCGGGGCGAATCGTCAGCAGGACCATGTCGTCGCGCAGCTTGCCGCCGCTGCGCGCGATCGCATCCTGGCGCAGGCACTCGGTCATCTCGCCGAGCTCGAGATCGGCGAAGGAGTGGGCGAGGCGGCCGAGCTCCTCCGGCGGGACGTGGGTCTCCGGCGGGCCGGTCTCGAACCAGCCGTCGGTGGCGAGGACCAGCGTCTCTCCCTCGCGCAGCTGACGTTCGTGCACCGGCAGCGGCGCGTCCGCCCAGGCGCCGAGGACGGCGCCGCCACCGAGCTGCACCGGCCCCTCCTCGGTGACGTGGATCGCCGGCGGATGGCCCGCCGCGGCCAGCTGCAGGCTCCAATCCGGCCCTTCCCGGCGCAGGCGCAGCAGCAGAGCCGTGGCGAAGTCGTTGAGGCTTTCTCCCTCGAGCAGCATCTCGTTGAGCTGCGCGAGCAGCTCCTCGGGCCGCTCGATCTGGCGGGCGAGTCCGCGCATCGAGTGACGCAGCGCCACCGAGACGCCGGCGGCAACGCTGCCCTTGCCGGTCACGTCGCCGACCATGATCCAGCAGCCGTCATCCGTGGGGAGGACGTCGTAGAGGTCGCCGCCGATCTCCATCCCTTCGCCGAAGGCGTCGAAGACGACGGCGATGTCGAGGCCCTCGACGAAGGGCGGCTCGGGTGGGCGCAGCCCCCGTTGCAGGTTCTGGGCGATCTGGTCGCGCTCCTCGTAGAGGCGAGCGTTGTCCAGCGCCAGCGCCGCCCGGTCGGCCAGCTCGCCCAGCAGCTGCAGGTCGATCGCGTCGTAGCGCATGTCGGTGCTCGCGTGGAGAAAGGAGATCGCACCCAGGGTCGTGCCCCGCGCCACCAGCGGCGCCACCGCCGCCGACTGGTAGCGGGTCTCTTCGATCAGCCGTCTGTGCTCCTCGCTCTGGACGACTTCCGCCATCACCTTGGGTGAGGTGAGATCGCGCCAGACCATCGCCTGGCCGGCCCGCAGCACCTGGGCGACCGGATGGTCGCCGCGTGGGTCGAGCGGGTCCTGCCGGCGGATTCCCTCGAGAACCTTCGCCGCCGCGGGATCGCGGGCGCCGACGACGCTGTCGCCGACCCAGCCGTCGCGACGGACGAAGTCGAGCACGCAGAACTCGGCCAGCTCCGGCACGGCGGTCTCGACGATCGTCCGCGCCGTGCGGTCGAAGTCGAGCGAGGCGTCGAGCCCCCGCGTCGCCGCGAGCAGGAACTCCTGGGCCCGCCGCCGGCGCACCTCGGCGGTGATGTCGCGGGCGATCACCGAGGCGCCGACGATGCCGTAGCTGGGGTGTTCGATCGGCGAGATCGTGAGCGAGACGTCGATGCGCACGCCGTCCTTGCGGATGCGCTCGGTCTCGTAGGTTTCGATCAGTTCGCCGCGGCGGACGCGGTCGAGGATTTCCTGCTCCTCGCCTTTGTGGTCGGCTGGAACGAGGAAGGAGACGTGGGTTCCCACGGCTTCCTCCTCGCTGTAGCCATAGAGGCGAACCGCACCCGGGTTCCAGGAGGTGACGATGCCGTCGAGGTCCTTGCTCAGCACCGCGTCCTGGGTGCTTTCGACCACCCGGGCGAGGCGGTAGGGCTCGTTCTCCGCCGGCCCCGGAGCTGGCTCTGTGCGTGGTGAGTCCACCGAACAAAGCTATCCAAGTAAGGGCGGGAAGTGGGGTCGCTGACGCCGCCTTCTTCGCTCCGACGACCGCCTACGTTCCCATATAGAACTCAAGCGAACTAACTTTCCGGGAATGAGTGGGAGAGACGCGCCCCGGGACGGCCGGGTTCTGGCCGAGCTCTCCAACGCGATGGTCGCCCTGCACCGGGAGAACTTCGGCCGCGGACCGGGGGCGGCGCGGAGCTTCCAGGACGGCGAGATGGTCGTCTGCGTGCTCAGCGACATCTTCACCCCGGCAGAGCGCACCCTGATCGACGCCGGCGAGGCCGAGCACGTGCGCCGCACCCGGGCCCTGCATCAGGAAGCGCTCGAGGGCGAGTACAGGGCGAGCATCGAACGGATCCTGGGCCGCCCGGTCGCCGCCTTCCTCAGCGCCGTCCACGTCGACCCCGACATGGCGATCGAGATCTTCCTGCTCGGCTCGGCGCCTTAGGACGGCTCGGCTGCGGCCTCAGGCTCGCTGAAGACGAAGAACTCGAGCGCCAGGTTGGCCTCGACGTCCACCTGGCTGAGGAAGACCCGCACGCTGCGGCCGGTGATCCGCTCGACGACGCCGATGAACTCGCCTTCGACCGCCTCCTGGAACTTGCGGCGGGTTTCGCTGACGTGCTCGCCGGAGCCGGCGTCGATCAGGGTGCGCTCGGCGGTGGTGAAGATCTCCTCGAGGATGCAGACCGCGTAGTCCGCCTGCAGGTAGCTCCGTGCCTTGGTCGGCCCACGGCCGTAGAGGCGGGCGTGCAGCTGCACGATCTCCCGCGAGAGTTGAGACACGAGCGCACCGCGGGCTGCCGGGCTCTCTTGGGGGTCGGGACGGTCCACGAAAACGGCTCCTCCGGGTGGTCTTGAAGCGAGGGGTACGCAAAGCCCTTGCGCCCGCTTGCCGCTGAGTGGAGCCGTTTGCCCCGACGTCGTCGCTGCGCGCCGCCGGAACACTCGAGCGCGAGAAGCATACAGTCGGCCGGGCTCCCGAATGACCCAGTTCGGAGAGGTGTCGATCCGGTCGCTTCCCGTTCGTCGTAGGGGTAGACGTTCGAAAACGAGACAAAGGAGAGCACCATGGGCAAGATCGTCGTAACCGAGTTCGTCTCCCTCGACGGGGTGATGGAGGATCCGGGCGGCGCCGAGGACTACCGTCACGGCGGCTGGACCTTCGAGTTCGACCGTGGCGACGAGGGCACGCAGTTCAAGCTGGACGAGCTCTTCGAGGCCGAGGCGCAGCTGCTCGGCCGGGTCACCTACGAGGGCTTTGCCGCCGCCTGGCCGGAGCGCGAGGACGCCGGCGGCTTTGCCGAGCGGATGAACTCGATGCCGAAGTACGTCGTCTCCTCGACCCTGCGCGAGGCGAGCTGGAACAACACGACGATCCTCAGCGGCGAGCTGCCCGACGAGGTTGCCAGGCTGCACCGCGAGGTCGACGGCACGATCCTCGTCGCCGGCAGCGCCCAGCTCGTCCAGGGCCTGCTCGAGCACGACCTGATCGACGAGCTGCGCCTGATGGTCTTCCCGGTGGTGCTCGGCGAGGGCAAGCGCCTCTTCGGCGACGTCAGCGAGAAGAAGCCGCTGCGGCTGACCGACTCAAAGGTGGTCGGCGACGCCGTCGCCATCCTCACCTTCGAGTCGGCGGCCACGCCCTAGCTAGGCGTGCTTGAAGATCTGCACGCTCGGTATGACCGAGGGAATCGGTTTGGCCTTCATCCCTTCTCTCACCTCCCCTCCCCGCGTCGTCATCCCGACGCTGGTGCCGGGACGGGGAAGCCTCGATGGTAGGGATTACCCGAGTATCCGCTACATCTTGAACAAACCGGTTAATACCTGAGGTGAAAGGCCATATGCTCCGGGTCCGTTGACTATGCAGATCCCGTTGATCATGAGGAGGGTCCCGAGGTGATAACGACTAGGCCGGAGCGCTCGCGCAGCGTCGAGGAGGCTGCCTCCTATGCCGTCGGGCATCGCATCAGGATCGAAATCCTCGGGCTCCTCAACGAAGGCACCTACAGCCCGAGCGAGCTGGCGAAGCAGCTCGGCCGCCCGATCACCACCGTCAGCCATCACATCAAGGAACTGCTCGACGCAGGCTGCATCGAACTGGCCAGAACCGAAAAGGTTCGCAACGCCGACCTGCACTTCTACCGCGCGATCGAGCTGCCCTTCATCTCCGACGAGGAGGCGGAGGCGCTGCCGCCCGAGGTCAAACAGGAATACGCCGCGGTGATTCTGCAGGCGATCATGGCCGAGGGCCTGGGCGCGCTCTGGGCCGGCAAGATGAGCAACGACCCCAACGTGCGGATGATGTGGCGCTGGTTCAATCTCGACGAGCAGGGCCGCCGAGAGCTCGCCGACGAGCAGCGCGAATCCTGGGAACGGATAGTCGAGATCGAGGCGAGGGCCGCCAACCGCTGCGCCGAGTCGGGTGAGGAGACGACCTCGATGATCGTCACCGCGATGGGCTTCGAACGCAGCCGGCCGGTGCGGTTAAGGCTGCCTGAGGCACCCTCGGCCACCACTGGGAAACACTGAGCATAAGCCGAACCTCATTCGAGTATTCGGTATGGACTGAAGCGCTCCGCTCTGGAAGCGTCTAGAAGGCAAATCGAGTCAGCGTCCCGCGTCGTCAGTGAAGCGGGACGGTTCGATTTTTGCGCCTCGGCTGGCGGCCGCTTAAGAGGAGTCCGCCGGCCGAGGTGCTCGCCCGAACCTTGACATGGATTCGTGCACTGCTTTAGTCTCCCGCTCAGATAACCGTTAGTAAACGTGTTGTCTACAGGGAGTTGGGAGCAGGCGACATCGAGTGCCGGTCCCAGTTCATCGAGCACTCAGGAGCTGGCGGGAGTCGCGGCGCGGTCCCAGCGGCCCGCCAGCTCCTCCACCGCCGCGCGCTCCTCGGCGAGCACCCGCTCCGCGACGCGCCGGACCTTCTCGTCGCCGGCCCGCTTCGCCACCCGCGCGAGCAGCTCGTAGGTGGCGACCTCCAGGTTCTCGAAGGCGAAGGCGAACCCACTCAGCCTGGCCCCCGTATCCGGCTCGGCCGCGAAGGAGGCGCCGAGCTGCAGGCCACCGAGACGCAACACCGCGTCTTCTGCCTTGGCCGCTTCGAGGCCGCGAGCCTCCAGTCTTTCCCTCAGCATCGCCTCGTGCTCTTCGCTCTCACGCAGGTGCCGCTCGAGGAACTCCCGCAGTCCAGGGTCGTCGAGTACTTTCGGCGCCACTTCGAGCAGCTGCAGGCCCTGCTTCTCGAGCGCGTGGGCGGCAGCCAGATGGGAGTTCAGCAGGGTGCTCAGCTCGCCAGGCCCGCCGCCGTTGAGCGACACCTCGACCACGGTGTCGAAACTGCCTGCCAGGCGAGCCGCGAGGACCTCCTTTGCGGCGATGGCCTCCCTTGCAATCGCGGCGGTGGCGGCGTCTCCGTCCGCCTCCGCCGCGCGACGCAGCCGCTCGTAGGCGGCAATCTCCAGGTGCACGTAGGCGAAGGCGTGGGCGAGGAGCGTCTCGAGCGTCTCGGGCTGGCTGTCGGCGAAAGCGACGAGGCTGACGCCGCCCGGCGGCAGGGAGGATGAGGTGTCGGTGCCGTGCGCCTCGAGGCGCTCTCGCAGGCGTTGCTCATGGGCCTCCGTTTCCGCCAGATAGGCCTGGAAGGCGTCGGCGAGGCGCGTGTCGCCGGCGATCTGGAGCCCGGCACGGGCTTGTGCCAGTGCCTGCCGCTCGATCGCCTGCACCTCGGCCAGCCGTGCGACCAGCCTATTGCCCCGCGGCTTCGGCCTCGACGCCGGCTTCTCGTTGTCGCGAACGATTCCCTCCAGCAGCTCGGCGGCCGCCTCGATTGCAGTCACCGACGGCCCCCAGCCGAGCTCGCGCCTGGCGCGCTCCGAGGAGATCAGCGGCACGTTCCGCGCCATGTCGAGCCAGCCCGGAGAGGTCGGCTGCAGGCGCAACCTCCAGCTCAGGTCGGCGAGCCGGCGGGCGACTGGGAAGGGCAGCGGGAAGGTGCCGGTGCTCAAGCTTGCGGCAACGTCCGAGGAGCCCAGCGGCGGGTCCGCGGCGAGGTTGAACGGCCCGTGCACGTCGCGGACGGCGGCGAGGGCGTAGGCCCGCCCGACGTCGGCGCTGTGCACGGCTTGCATGCAGAGCCCCGACACTTGGGGAACGACCGGCATCAGGTGGCGGCGCAGGAGGAAGCTGGGCAGGAGTGGGCCGGCGAAGAGGCGACGGATCTCGACAGCCGCCTCACCCTTGAAGATCAGCGGCGGGCGCAGGCGCACGACCCTGGTTTCTGGTGCCCGCGCCTCGAAGGCGTCGAGCTCTTCCTCGACCCTCGCCTTGTGGCGCGAGTAGAACGACGTTTCCGTGCCGCCGACCGGCCAGTCCTCGCCGACCCGATGGTCCTTGGGGCCAGGTAAGTAGGCGCTCGCCGAAGAGGCGTAGATCACCTTCCTCACGCCGGCCGCGGCCGCGGCCTCGAAGACGCGGCGGCTCCCCTCGACGTTGATTCGCTCGAGCGTCTCGAGATCGTGGGAGGGCTGGACCGCCCAGGCGAGGTGGATCACGGCGTTCGCTCCGGCGAAGATCGGCTCCAGCTCTGAGCCCACCACGTCGGCCTCCATCCAGCTCGTCTTCTCCATCGGGACATCGGGGCGGCGGCGCGCCAAGCCGACTATTGCGCCGATCTCCTCCCGTGCGGCGAGTGCCTCGATCACGCTTGGGCCGAGGTTTCCGACCGCCCCGGTGACGACCACTTTCAGCCTGCCGTCTTGGCCGCTCTCACTTGCTCCCATGCTCTTCCGCTGCCCGCTCCGGAGCTGGCTGAAACCCACCTTCCCCGTCGAGTGCACGGCAAAAGGTACCGAGAAGTTTTCTAACTTTCAGGCTGGTCCGGGTTTTTGGATCGGTTTCCTTTTCCCAGCCGCGGGTAGGAAGGCCGAACCATGATCGACACCCAGTCGATACCGCGGTCCGGAGAGCGCTGGTTCAGCTGTCCGCCCTACACCCTGATCGCCCACATCCTGCGGGTCGATCGCAGCGTCGAGCCACCGCTCGTCACCTATGAGCTGCAGGACGACCAGGGCAGCCTGATCGAGCGCGTCGAGCACGCGGTCGTCGACGCGGGCTGGTGGCAGGCCTTCCAGCCGATGCTGCGCCGTTTCGGCTGAGGCCCCGCTACGGAGGATCAGACCTCCCTTCCTGCCTCTGGCCTCCGCTAGGGTCGCCTGAAGGTGCCGGGGACCGCATCCAACAGCGCTCGCGTTGCGTGGCTCTGCGCCATCGCCCTCGGCATCTTCGTCGTCTGGCTGGCCACCCCCTCGACGGCAAACGTGGG
>DASZQM010000295.1:0-4594 GCA_035549645.1 Solirubrobacterales bacterium
GGTGGGCATCGGAGGAGAGGGCGAAGACCGCGCCGGCCTCGATGCACATCTCGGCGAAGCCCTGGGCCGGGTAGAGCTCGCCGACCGGCTTGCGCAAGCCGGCGGTCGAGACCTCGACCGCGATGCCGCTCTCGGCGATCGCCTCGATCGCCGGCTCGTAGAAGAAGCGCGGGTCGCGGTCGGGCAGCGGCCGCGAGCTGCCCCAGACCTTGACGAGGTCGGGGTGGGCGAGGATGTCGAAGAGGCCGGAGCGGGCGCACTCGGCGAGCGCCTCGAAGTAGCGGCGCCAGACCTCGTCGGGGTCGCTGCGGTCCTCCCAGATGTCCCAGCCGGGATGATCGACGGCGTCGTCGCCGATGAAGTGGACCGAGCCGACGACATAGTCGAAGTCGCGCGGCTCGAGCAGGTTCGCGGTGCGATCTTCGGCGGCGGGTATGTAGTCGCACTCGATCCCGAGCCGCAGCGGCGTCGTGCGGACGAAATCGCAGTAGGAGTCGAGGTCGTCGCGCGCCTCCTGCTCCCACAGCGGGTGGCGCCAGAGGTCGAGTGCCTGGGTGAAGCGGTAGACGTGCTCGGAGACGCCGAGCTCGGCGATCCCCGCCGCCTCGGCAGCGGCGAGATAGCGGTCGACGTTCTCCTGGGTGAAGAAGCGCTCGCCCGGCGTATCGGGCTCGTCAGGGCGGAGATGGAGGTGGTAGTCGGTAAGCATCGGACCGGCAGCGTAGGCGACCCGGGCCGCGGATACGCTGGAGCCCATGGTCCACCTGCGGATCGTCGTGCCGGAAGCGCGCTGCCGCGAGGTCCTCGACCTGCTCGAAAGGGCGCCCTCGACGACCAACCTGGTCTTCCTCGCCGGCGCAGCGCGCCAGCCCAAAGGCGATGTCGTCCTCTGTGACATCGCCCGCGAGGACGCCAGCGTGCTGATCGAGGACCTGAAGGAGCTCGGCATCGGCCGCGACGGCTCGATCGCGCTGGAGCAGATCGACTCGCAGATCTCGGCGGCGGCTGACCGTGCAGAGCGGGCCACCAAGGGCATGCCCTCCGACGCGGTCGTCTGGGAGGAAGTCGAGGCGCGCACCTCGGAGACCACCGAGCTCGGCGGCAACTTCCTCGTCTTCATGGTCCTCGCCTGCCTGATCGCCTCGGTCGGGATCTTCACCGGCTCGCCGATACTGATCATCGGCGCGATGGTGGTCGGGCCGGAGTTCGGGCCCCTGGCGGGCCTCTGCGTGGCCGCGGTCGAGCGCCGTCCGGAGGTCGCCGCGCGCTCGCTGACCGCGCTCGCGGTCGGCTTCCCGGTCGGCATCACCGCCGCCTTCCTCTTCACCTTCTTCTGCGTCGGCGTCGGCCTCGTCAGCTCGAGCTTCCACAGCACCGACAACCTGCTCACCCAGTTCATCACCAAGCCCGAAGACTTCTCCTTCATCGTCGCCGTCTTCGCCGGCGCGGCGGGGATGCTCTCGCTGACCTCGGCCAAGTCGGGAGCCCTGGTCGGGGTGCTGATCTCGGTGACGACGATCCCGGCTGCGGCCAACATCGGCGTCGCCGCGGCGCTGGGCAACTGGGACGACTGGCGCGGGGCGATGCTCCAGCTCAGCATCAATCTCTCCGCGATCGTCCTCGCGGGCGTCACCACCCTCTTCATCCAGCGGCGGATCTTCGAGCGCCGCCGCAAGCGACACCTGGAGGAACGCCATGCCTAGGGAGTCCCGCAGCGTGCAGCTCGCCCTGATGCTCGGCGCCTTCGCCCTCGGAACCGCGATCGCCGCAGCACTGGGCGCCGTCAGCTTCGGCGTCGCGCTCGGCGTCGGCCAGGTCTGCTTCGCGGCGACCCTGGTCTGGGTCCTACTGACCCAGTAGGAGCTCGGCGACGCGCAGATCGAGTGGCGTCGTCACCTTGAGGTTCTCCGGTGGCGACGGGTGGATCAGGACGCAGCCACCGGCAGCCTCGACGATCATCGCCTCGTCGGTGGCCGTCGAAACGACGCCTGGATCCGCCGCGAGCGCCTCGCGCAACGCGGCCACGCGGAAGACCTGGGGCGTTTGCGCCGCCCACAGAAGATCGCGATCAAGCGTCCGCTCGACCTGCCGTAACGCTATTTCGCTCCCTTGGGATGAAAAAGCGTTACGGCCCGTGAGGGCCGCCGGTGCGACTCGCTTGATCGTGTCGGTGATGGGGGTGGCAGCGATCGCACCCGAGGCCTCAGGGTCGGAGGCGAGGGTTTCGACTACTCCCTCGATCAGCTCAGGGGTGACGAGCGGCCGCGCCGCGTCGTGGATCGCGACCAGCTCGGTGCCGACCACGGCAAGCGCGTTCGAGACCGATTCGGCGCGGGTCCCCCCGCCGTCGACGACGCCGATGTCGCTCCCCGCCAGGTCGTGGACGTGCCCAGGCGGGCAGGCGACGACGATCGAGCGCACCGAAGGCGCCGCTCTGAAGGCGGCGATCGACCACTCGACCAGCGGTTTGCCGGCCAGCGGTACGAAGGCCTTCGGGCCGCCGGCTCCGAGCCTCTGCCCGGAGCCGGCGGCCGCGATCACGGCCGTGACGGACGCTGCGGAGCTACGCCGTGGCGGCGAAGCGCTCCTCCAGCAGCCCGTCGAGGTACTCCTCCGCGCCTTCCTCGTCCTTGTCGAGCGCGTACATGAACTCCGAGGCGAGGATCTTCTTCGCCCGCGTGTACATCTGCTTCTCACCGGTTGAGAGGCCCTTTTCCATCTCGCGGATGGCAAGGTTGCGAACTACCTCAGCCAGCTCGAAAACGTCACCGGTCTTGATCTTCTCGCGGTTGTACTTGAAGCGCCGGTTCCAGTTCTTCGGCATGTCTGAGACGTCGTCGGTGAGGACGTCGGTGACCTTCTTGATTTCTTCCTCGTCGATAACGCGGCGCAAGCCAGCAACGCCGGCGTTCTCGCAGGGGACCATTACCGTGAGCTCGTTGTGGAGGATCTTGATCGTGAGGTATTCACGCTCCTCCCCCATCAGCTCCCGGGTCTCCTTCTTCAGCACGAGGCCAGCACCGTGGTGGGGGTAGACGACCTTGTCCCCCTCTTCGAAGTCACAGACGTAAGGGACTGACACGTCCGCTTCGAAGCCCGCCTCCATGGCCTCCTCTGCTAGCTCAGAAATCGGACTGCTCCTTTCTCTCGTCAACGGCGCCATTCGCCGTTTCAGCTTTGTAGGTACCGGTCGACCAAGTCGACCTCCTGAAGCCTGCGCAGGCCCTCTCGGATGTCCTTGGCTCGCGTGGAGCCGACACCGTCGACGGCCTCCAGGTCGGCGTCGGAGGCAGCCAGAACCTCCTCCAGCCCACCCAGCTCCTGGATGATCTTCTGGACGACAAGCTTGGGGATGCGCGGCACGCGGCCGAGCACGCGGTAGCCGCGTGGGGCCACCGGGAAGTCGAGGGTGTTGAGCTTGCGGTCGTAGCCGAGCAGCTCGCCCAGCCGACCGAAGTCGAGCACGTCCTCATGTGGCAGCCGCGCCAGCGACTGCAGCACCGTGGCGAGGTTCTGCTCGGAGTCCTCGACCGAGTAGTCGCGCACCAGCGCGGTCTTGTCGGCGGCGACGCCGACCATCGTCTCCTCCAGCTGCATCTCGATCAGGCGACCCTCGGTGCCGAGCTCGACGATGTAGCGCTCGACCTCGACCGCCATCCGGGTGACAAGCTCGGCGCGCTGCAGCACGGCCAGCGCGTCGTAGAGAACGCCGCCACCCTCGAACTCGAGCACGGTGAGGCGGTTGGAGACCTGGTCGAGGCGGGCGCGGTACTTGTCGAGCGTCGCCAGGCCCTGGTTGGCCTTGGCCAGCACCGCGGGGATGTCCTGCAGGATGTACTTGGTCCCCTCGACGTAGAGCGAGACGACGTCGCGGCGCTGGGAGATCGCGATCACCAGCGCCTCGGTCTGTTTGGAGACGCGCTCGGCGGTGCGGTGGCGGGTGCCGGTCTCCGAGGAGAGAATCGTCGGGTCGGGCATCAGCTGCACGTTGGCCCAGGCGATTTTGGTCGCCTCGGGGTTGAGCACGATCGCCCCGTCCATCTTTGCCACCTGGTAGAGCATCGCCGGCGTGTAATCGATGTCGAGCTTGATTCCACCGGAGAGCAGGTGGGAGATGTCCCCCGGGTCGCCGACGACGATCAGACCGCCGGTGCGGGAGTGGACGATGTTGTCGAGCCCCTCACGCAGCGCGGTACCGGGCGCAACGACGTCGAGGGCTCTAAGCAGTCGGGGATCTTGACGTTCTGAGAGCTCATGAAGCTCATCCCCTGGAAGCGCTGACATCACTCTTTAGGATGCCAAAAACCGCTTTGGAATGCGGAGTGGCTAATCCACAGTGGACAGGTCGGAATAGCCATTGTCAAGGAAAGCGATCACCCAAGAAATCTTAACCGCGCAATTCACGCCTAGATCAGCCAAGCGCAACCCTCAAAGGTGGAAGCAACGGTGATGAAAATGATGCCTGAGGGCATTCGGATGCGGCTTGCCGGCCACCCTGGGGTCGGGCCCCGGGCGCTCGGGGTCGCGCACGAAGGCCCAGGTGAGGGCGGTGCCGACAGCGCAGAGCGCTACCACCACCCAGGTCGAGCCGGCG
>DASZQM010000296.1:0-2931 GCA_035549645.1 Solirubrobacterales bacterium
TAGGTGAGTGGGGACCCCTCTGACGAGCCTCCCCGCTGTTGCTCGGCAGAGGGGTCCCCACTCACCCCACCCTCAGCCGAAGAAGACCTGCTGCAGCAGGAAGACGTTCAAGGCGATGATCATCGCCGCCAGGGCGCCGACGACGGCGGTCAGCCAGCGCGGGTTGACCAGCTCCCCCATCACCCTGCGGTTCGAGGTCAACATCACCAGCGGCACCAGGGCGAAGGGGATGCCGAAGGAGAGCACGACCTGGCTCGCGACCAGGGCATCGGTCGGATCGAGCCCGATGCCGAGCACGACCAGCGCCGGCGCGAGGGTGATCGCGCGCCGGACGAAGATCGGGATGCGACGGCGGATGAAGCCCTGCATCACGACCTGGCCCGCCATCGTCCCCACCGACGAGGAGGCGAAGCCCGAGGCGAGCAGGGCGACGCCGAAGATCGTCGCCGCCCGGTCGGAGACGAGCGACTTGAACCCTTCGAAGGCGCCGTCGATCGAGTCGACCCCGGTCAGGCCGCTGCCGTGGAAGAGCGCGGCGGCGACGATCATCATCGAGAGGTTGACGGCGCCGGCGAGGGCGAGGGCGATGACGACGTCGATGCGCTCGAAGCCGAGGATCCTGCGCTTCTCGCCCGCGTCTCGACCGACGACCCGTTTCTGGGTCAGCGCCGAGTGCAGGTAGATGACGTGGGGCATCACGGTGGCGCCGATGATTCCCGTCGCCAGCAGGATGCTCTCGGTGCCGGCGAAGCCGGGGATGACCATGTGGTGGGCGACTTCGCCGGCGTTCGGCTTGGCGTCGAACAGCTCGAAGGCGAAGGAAGCGACGACCACCCCGACCAGCACGGTGATCCCCGCCTCGAGCCGGCGAAAGCCCCGCTGCTGCAGGGTGAGGATGGCGAAGGCGCCCGCGCCGGCGATGATCCCGGCGGGGAAGAGCGGGATGCCGAAGAGCAGGTTGAGCCCGAGCGCCGCGCCGACGACCTCGGCGATGTCACAGGCCATCGCCACCAGCTCCGCCTGCAGCCAGAGGCCGATCGAGGTGCGGCGCGAGAACGTGTCGCGGCAGAGCTCCGCCAGGTTCCTGCCCGAGGCGATCCCCAGCTTCGCCGACTGGGTCTGCACGACCATCGCGATCAGGTTCGCCCCCAGCACCACCCAGAGCAGCAGGTAGCCGAACTTGGCGCCGCCGGCGATGTTGGTGGCGAAGTTGCCGGGGTCGATGTAGGCGACGGCGGCGATGAAAGCCGGGCCGAGGAAGGGCCAGACGCGCTTGAGGCCGCGCGAGTGGCCGTCGAGGGAGCGGCGGGCGGCGCGGGCGACCGCGGCCTCGCCGGGCAGGACGTCCTCGACGCTGCCGGCGTGCGAGACGGGCGAGGGGGGCTTCAGGGTCGCGCCTCCTCGGCCGGCATCCGCAGGTCAGGCCCCGGGATCGGCGTGCCATGGGGGTCGTGGCTGGGCTCGCCGAGCTTGGCCGCGATCAAGAGCTCCAGCTCCTCGGAGATGTAGTGCTCGAGCACCTCGGCCTCCTCGTGCACCCGGTCCTCGGGCATTCCCAGCGCCTCGGCCAGATAGGCCTCGATCAGGCGGTGGTG
Organism: Solirubrobacterales bacterium; assembly: GCA_035549645.1. Classification (GTDB taxonomy): domain Bacteria; phylum Actinomycetota; class Thermoleophilia; order Solirubrobacterales; family 70-9; genus VRUE01. The sequence goes on from DASZQM010000296.1 coordinate 1,596, forward strand.
GCGGATCACCTCCAGAGCGACCTTTTCGCCGGCCTCGGTCAGGGTCACGCCCCTGTAGGGCTCGTAGTCGACCAAGCCCATCTCGCCCAGCTTCTTCAGCATCGAGGTCGCGGTGGCCGGCGTCACCCCGAGTCGAGTCGCTACTTCGCCGTTCCCGACCGGCCCGGGCCGCTGTTGCGAGAGCGAATAGATCGCCTTCGCATAGTCCTCGATCGCCTCTGAGAGTTTAGACACGTCGAATAAGTTTAGACGTATCTAAAGGACCGCCGCAGTCAGCTTCCTAGAATGGGACCGGTGACCGAAGTCGCAACAGTCGAGATAGATGCTCAATACCGGCAGCTGCGCGAAGAGTGCGGTCTGCTCGATCGCTCCGAGCGGGGCATGCTGCTGGTGACGGGTTCGGAAGCGGCCGAGTACCTGCAGGGGCAGCTGACCAACGAGATCGAGGCGCTCGCGGCGGGTGAGGGCTGCTACGCGGCGCTGCTCGACCGCAAGGGCCACATGCAGGCCGACATGCGGGTGCTGGTCGTGGACGAGGCGAAGGTCTGGCTCGACACCGAGCCCGAGGCGCTGCCGGCCGCCAAGCGCCACCTCGAGATGTACAAGATCGGCCGCGACGCGGACGTCGTCGACGCCGGCGGCGAGCGGGCGATCCTCTCGCTGGTCGGGCCGCGCAGCGCAGACCTGGTCGGTGCCCCGCCGCTGCCCGAGAACCGTCACGCCGAGATCGCGTTCGCGGGCATCGAGTGCCCCGCCGTCGGCACGGGCTTCGGCATCGACCTGATCCCCCACGCCGAGGATCGTGAGCGTTTGATCGCCGCGCTGGCGGCGGCGGGTGCGCCCGAGGTCACCCCCGAGGCGGTCGAAATCCTCCGCATCGAGTCCGGCACCCCCCGCTTCGGCAGCGAGATGGACACCGCGACCATGCCCGCCGAGGCCGGCATCGTCGAGCGCGCCGTCAGCTTCAGCAAGGGCTGCTACATCGGCCAGGAGACCGTCGCCCGCCTCCACTACAAGGGCAAGCCCAATCGCCACCTGCGAGGGCTGCGGCTGAGCGCGCCCGCCGCCCCTGGCACCCCGCTCTGGTTGGGCGAAAAGGAGGTCGGCAAGCTCGGTGGCAGCTGCGTCTCCCCCGTCCACGGCCCGATCGCGCTCGCCATCGTTCGCCGCGAGGCGGAGCCGGGCGCCGAGCTGCGCCTAGGTGAAGATGGCGTTACGGCTCGCGTGGTCGACTTGCCCTTCGGCTAGATTCCGCCCCGATGGGAAGTGGGAGAGTCCTCGCTGCGGGGTGCGCGATTGTCGCACTGGGCCTGATCGGTGCCGGCTGCGGTGCCCA
>DASZQM010000297.1:0-3173 GCA_035549645.1 Solirubrobacterales bacterium
TCCTCGGCGTCGGGGCCGTAGGTCAGGTAGTAGATGCCGAGCACCATGTCCTGGGTCGGCGTCGCCAGCGGCGCGCCGTGAGCCGGCGAGAGGATGTTGTTCGCCGAGAGCATCAGGATCCGCGCCTCGGCCTGGGCCTCGACGGAGAGCGGCACGTGGACCGCCATCTGGTCGCCGTCGAAGTCGGCGTTGAAGGCCGAGCAGACGAGCGGGTGGACTTGGATCGCCTTGCCCTCGACCAGCACCGGCTCGAAGGCCTGGATGCCGAGGCGGTGCAGGGTCGGTGCGCGGTTGAGCAGCACCGGGTGCTCGTGGATGACCTCCTCGAGCACGTCCCAGACCTCGGGAATCATCGACTCGACCATCTTCTTGGCGGCCTTGATGTTCTGCACCGCCTTGCGCTCGACCAGCTGAGCCATGATGAACGGCTTGAAGAGCTCCAGCGCCATGAGCTTTGGCAGGCCGCACTGGTGCAGCTGCAGGCTCGGGCCGGAGACGATCACCGAACGGCCGGAGTAGTCGACGCGCTTGCCGAGCAGGTTCTGGCGGAAGCGTCCCTGCTTGCCCTTGAGCATGTCGGAGAGCGACTTCAGCGGACGGTTGCCCGGGCCCGTGACGGGGCGGCCGCGACGGCCGTTGTCGAAGAGGGCGTCGACGGCCTCCTGCAGCATTCGCTTCTCGTTGTTGACGATGATCTCGGGGGCGCCGAGGTCGAGCAGGCGCTTGAGCCGGTTGTTGCGGTTGATCACGCGCCGGTAGAGGTCATTCAGATCCGAGGTCGCGAAGCGGCCACCGTCGAGCTGCACCATCGGGCGCAGCTCCGGCGGAATCACCGGCACGCAGTCGAGGATCATCCAATCCGGTTTGTTCTCGGAGTTGAGGAAGGCGGAGGCGACTTTCAGCCGCTTCACCGCGCGGGCCTGTTTCTGGCCTTTGGAGCTGTTGATGACCTGCTCCAGTTCCTCGCACTCGGCCTCGAGGTCGACCTGTTCGAGCAGGTCGCGCACCGCCTCGGCACCCATGCTGCCGCGGAAGTACTCACCCCAGCCGAACGGCGAGCCGAAGCGGTCCTTGAGCTCACGGAAGACCGTCTCGTCGTTGACGACGTCCTTCGGCTTCATCTCCGTGAAGATCTTCCAGACCTCTTGCATCCGCTCGATCGCCTCGTCGATGTAGGCCTCGGTGTCGGAGATCTCGGCCTCGAAGGTCTTGCGCAGTTCTTTGATCATTTTCGTGCGCTCGTCGTCCTTCAACTTGCGCAGCTGCGCGGCGGTCAGTTTCAGCGAGTCGGCCCAGATGTGGTCGTCGTCGTCGAATTTGGTCTGGGTCCCGTCCTCGAGGTACTTGATCCGGCGCTCCAAGGACTCGCTCAGCTCCTGAGTCCTTTTCTGCCTTTCGACCTCGTAGGAGTCGGTGACTTTTTTGACCTCTTTCTCGAGCTCGCCGAGATCCTTGTCGCGGGCCTCGACGTCGACCCAGGTGATCATCGAAGCGGCGAAGTAGAGGACCTTCTCCAGCTCCTTCGGCGCCATGTCGATCAGGTAGCCGATGCGGCTCGGCACGCCCTTGAAGAACCAGATGTGCGAGACCGGCGCGGCAAGGTCGACGTGGCCCATGCGCTCACGGCGCACCTTGGAGCGGGTCACCTCGACGCCGCAGCGCTCGCAGACGATGCCCTTGTAGCGGACGCGCTTGTACTTGCCGCAGTAGCACTCCCAGTCCTTGGTCGGACCGAAGATGCGCTCGCAGAAGAGGCCGTCTTTCTCCGGCTTCAGCGTGCGGTAGTTGATCGTCTCGGGCTTGGTTACCTCACCCCAGCTCCAGGAACGGATCTTCTTCGACGACGCGAGGCCGATTTCAATTGCGTCGAAATTGTTGATGTCGATCACTGTCAGTCCTCCACCTTGGCCTCTGCGGCCTCTGTCTCTTGCTCTGCCTCGGCCCCATCGGTACCACCCTCGCCCTCGGCGACGGTCTGCTCCTCACGCTCGTCGGCTGCTCCGTTGGAGCCGTTGCCGTCGGCGCGGACCCCGGTCAGGTCCATGCCGAGCTCCTCGGCCGCTTTGAGCAGGTCGTCGTCCTCCTCGGCGATTTCGACGTCGCCGCCTTCGGAGACCACGTTGGCGTCGAGCGAGAGGCTCTGGATCTCCTTCAGCAGCACTTTGAAGGACTCCGGGATCGACGGCTCGGGGATGTTCTCCCCCTTGACGATCGCCTCGTAGGCCTTGACGCGCCCGACCGTGTCGTCGGACTTGACCGTGAGCATCTCCTGCAGCGTGTAGGCAGCGCCGTAGGCCTCCAGGGCCCAGACCTCCATCTCGCCGAAGCGCTGACCACCGAACTGCGCCTTGCCGCCCAGCGGCTGCTGGGTGACGAGCGAGTATGGGCCGGTCGAACGAGCGTGGATCTTGTCGTCGACCAGGTGCAGCAGCTTGAGGATGTACATGTAGCCGACCGTGACCTTGCCCTCGTAGGGCTCGCCGGTGCGGCCGTTGTAGAGCTGGACGCTGCCGTCGGCGCGGGCGCCGGGGCGCTCGCTCTTGTCGATGCCGAGGTCGATGCCCCGCTCCTCGTTCTCGTCCTGCCACTTGACCAGGGCCTCGTCGACGTCCTCGACGCTGGCGCCGTCGAAGACCGAGGTCGCCACGTAGACGCGACCGTTGCCCTCGTCGGAATGGGCCTGTTTGTAGGCCTCAGAGCCATCGTCGTACCAGCCGTTGCCGGCGACCCAGCCGAGGTGGGTCTCGAGGATCTGCCCGATGTTCATCCGGCTCGGCACGCCGAGCGGGTTGAGGATGACGTCGACGGGGGTGCCGTCGGCGAGGTGGGGCATGTCCTCCTCGGGCACGATCTTCGAGATCACACCCTTGTTCCCGTGGCGGCCCGCGAGCTTGTCGCCCTCGGCGATCTTGCGCTTGGTCGCGACGAAGACGCGGACCAGGTCGTTGACGCCGGCGGCCAGATCGTCACCGTCGTCGCGGCTGAAGGTGAGGACGTCGATGACGACGCCACCCTCGCCGTGGGGAACCTTGAGCGAGGTGTCGCGGACCTCGCGCGCCTTCTCCTTGAAGATCGCGCGGATCAGCTTCTCCTCGGCGGTCAGCTCGGTCTCGCCCTTCGGCGTCACCTTGCCGACCAGCAGGTCGCCCGACTGGACCTCGGCGCCGACGCGG
>DASZQM010000298.1:0-2446 GCA_035549645.1 Solirubrobacterales bacterium
AGCCCGCCGCCGTGGAAGATGGCGCTTCGGAGGCTGACGCCGGAGCGGAACCGGTGGCTGAGGAGGCCGAGCAGTCCTAGTGGCAAAGAAGCGGGTTCACGAGATCGCGAAAGCGAAGGGCGTCGAGAGCAAGGAGCTGCTCGCTGCGCTGCAGAAGGCGGGGATGGACGTCAAAACGGCGTCCTCCAGCGTCGACGAGGCGGCTGCCCTGAAGGCGCTCGACGGCAACGGGGCGGCCCCGGCCGCTCAGCCGAAACCCGCGCCGAAAGCGCCACCCGCCCCGCAGCAGGCCGCGCCGGCTGCCGAGAGTGCGCCGAAACCAGCCGCCAAACCGGCGCCGCGTCCCCTGCAAGCCTCGAAGGGGCCGGTTCGCCCGCCCGACAAAGCAGCTGGTGGTGGCGGGGGCGGTGGCGCCGCTTCCAAAAAGCGCCGCGTCGTGATCGACTCTCAGGCCGCCCGCCGCGACCAGATGGGCGGACCGCCGCCACAGCGCCCCCCGCGCAGGCGCGGTGGCCGCCGCCGTCGTCCGCTGCTGGAGGAGCCGCCGCCCAAAGTCGAAGGGCCCGTAGAGCCCGAGGCGACCAAGGTCCCGGCCGGCGCCACCGTGCGTGAGGTTGCTGAGCTGCTCGGCCTGGGCAGCTCTGAGGTGATCAAGAAGCTGATGATGATGGGGGAGATGGCGACCCTGACCCAGACCCTCACCGACGAGTCGATCGCGGCGATCGCCGACGAGTACGACCGCAAGATTGAAATCGTCACCGCCGCCGATGAGGAGCCCGAGGAACCTGCCTTCGAAGACAGCGACGAGGAGTTGGCCGACCGCCCGCCGGTGGTGACGATCATGGGTCACGTCGACCACGGCAAGACCTCGCTGCTCGACGCGATCCGCGAGACCGAGGTCGCCGCGGGCGAGGCCGGTGGCATCACCCAGCACATCGGCGCCTATCAGGTCCATCACGACGACAAGACGATCACCTTCCTCGACACGCCCGGTCACGCTGCCTTCACCGCGATGCGCGCCCGCGGCGCCAAGGTCACCGACATCGCTGTGGTCGTCGTCGCCGCCGACGACGGCGTCATGCCGCAGACCAAAGAGGCGATCGACCACGCTCGCGCCGCCGACGTGCCGATCCTGATCGCGGTCAACAAGATCGACAAGGAGGGCGCCCAGCCCGACCGCGTCCGCAACGAGCTCGCCGCCGACGGGCTCACCCCCGAGGACTGGGGCGGCGACACCGTCTACGTCGACGTCTCTGCCAAGACCCATGAAGGACTGGACAAGCTGCTCGAGATGATCCTGCTCGTCACCGAGCTGGAGGAGCTTGGGGCCAACCCCGACGCTCCCGCCTCGGGCACGGTGGTCGAGTCCCAGCTCGATCCCGGTCGCGGCCCCGTGGTGACGATCCTGGTTCAGCGCGGCACGCTCAAAGTTGGCGACTCGCTTGTCGCCGGCCCGCAGTGGGGTCGAGTGCGAGCGATGCACGACTTCACCGGCACCCGGGTGCAGAGCGCTGGCCCCGGGATGCCGGTCGAGGTTCTCGGCTTCGACGGCGTCGCCGACGCAGGCGAGTTCGTGCGCGCGGTCGAGAACGATCGTCGCGCCCGCCAGGAGGCTCAGGAGCGCGCCAACCGACTCAAGACCGAGGCACTAGCTCGCCGCCAGGCCCGCAAGCTCAGTCTCGAGGAGGTTTTCTCGCGGGTCCAGGAGGGCGAGATCAAGGAGCTCAACATCGTCCTCAAGGCCGACGTGGCCGGTTCGCTGGAGGCGCTGCAGGACGAGATTGCCAAGGTGCCTCAGGAGCAGGTTGCGATCAACATCATCCATTCGCAGACCGGCGGCATCAACGAGTCCGACGTGATGCTGGCGGCGGCCTCGGAAGCGATCATCATCGGCTTCAACGTGCGGCCGCTTGCCGACGCGCGTCGCGCCGGAGAGCGCGAGGGCGTCGACATTCGGACCTACTCGGTGATCTACAAAATCACCGAAGACCTGCGCAACGCGATGGAGGGCATGCTCGAGGCGGTCGAGGTCGAGGAGACGCTCGGCGAGGCCGAGGTCCTGCAGACCTTCAAGGCTTCCAAGGTCGGCCGCATCGCCGGCTGCATCGTCAACGAGGGCAAGGTCACCCGCACCGCCAGTGTTCGTCTGATCCGTGAGGGCACGGTCATTTGGGACGGCAAACTCGGCTCGCTGCGGCGCTTCAAAGACAACGTGCAGGAAGTGGAGCAGGGCCAGGAGTGCGGCGTCGTTCTCGACGGCTACGCTGACGTCAAGGAGGGCGACGTGTTGGAGTTCTTCGAGACCAAGCAGGTCGAGCAGACGCTGGAGTAGCATGGCCGCTCCTCGCATGCGCCGCATCAACGAGGTGCTCCGCGAGGTGATTGGCGCTGCCATCGCCGAGTTGAGCGACCCGCGCATCGGCTTCGTGACCGTGACTTCCGTGGA
>DASZQM010000299.1:0-8388 GCA_035549645.1 Solirubrobacterales bacterium
GCCCGTAAGGGCAATCGATTTTGAGTCGATCGCGTATGCCAATTCCGCCACTCCGGCGCCGCAGGAACGATAGAGCGATCAGGGATTCTTCGGTACTCCCGGGAACCCCATAGACTGGCGCGCCGGGATGAGGATTCACCACCTCAACTGTGGGACGCTCTGCCCCAACGGGGCACGGATGGTCAACGGCTCGGGCGGTTGGCTCGAGCCGGCGCGGATCGTCTGCCACTGCCTGCTGATCGAGGCCGACCACGGCTTGGTCCTGGTCGATACCGGCTTCGGCGTCGAGGACACGCGAAAGCCGCGCCAGCTCGGCGCCGCTTTCGCGCTGATGCGGCCGCGGGCGGAGATCGGCGAGACCGCGATCCAGCAGATCGAGGCGCTCGGCTTCGAAGCCGACGACGTCAAGCAGATCGTCACCACCCATCTCGACCCCGACCACTCCGGCGGCCTGCCCGACTTCCCCCTGGCCGAGGTCCACGTCTTCGCCGACGAGCTCGACGCCGCGATGAACCCGAGCTGGCGCGACAAGCCGCGCTACCGCCGCGTTCACTGGAAGCACAACCCGCACTGGGTCCGCCACCAGGTCGAAGGCGACGAGTGGTTCGGCTTCGACGGCGTGCGGATCCTGCCCGACCTCGGCGCCGAGATGCTGATGGTGCCGCTGGTCGGCCACACGCTCGGCCACACCGGGATCGCGATCAAGACCAGCGAGAGCTGGACGCTGCACTGCGGCGACGCCTACTTCCACCACGACGAGGTCGCCACTCCCCCCTCCTGCCCACCGGGCCTGCGCTTCTTCCAGAACCTCAACAACGCCGACCGTGGACAGCGGCTGGCCAACCAGGGACGGCTGCGCGAGCTGGTCGCCCGCCACGGCGAAGAGGTTCAGCTGCTCTGCTCGCACGACCCGCACGAGCTGGACCTGGCGCAGGCCGCTGCGACCGGCGCCGCGGCGGCGTGAGCGGCGCCGCACCCGAGAAGCTCTGGGACCCGCCCGCCGAGCTGGTCGAGCGCTCTCGCCTGCGCGAGTACATGGGCTGGCTCTCCACCGAGCGGGGCCTCGATTTCACCGACTACGACGAGCTCTGGCGCTGGTCGGTCTCCGACCTCGAGGGCTTCTGGTCCTCGATCTGGGAGTTCTTCGAGGTCCAGGCCGACGGCGAGATCGAGCGGGCGCTCGGCAGCCGCGAGATGCCGGGAGCCAGGTGGTTCGCCGGCACCCGCCTCAACTACGCCGAGCACGTCTTCGCCGGCAAGGACGACGCGGAGACGGCGATCCTGCACGCCTCCGAGCTGCGCGAGCTCGGCGAGCTGAGCTGGGGCGAGCTGCGTGCCCAGGTCGCCGCCCTCGCCGCCGGCCTGCGCGAGCTCGGGGTCGAGCGCGGCGATCGCGTCGTCGCCTACATGCCGAACATTCCCGAGGCGACCGTCGCCTTCCTGGCCGCCGCCAGCATCGGCGCGGTCTGGTCGAGCTGCTCACCCGACTTCGGGCCCGCCAGCGTCGTCGACCGCTTCGCCCAGATCGAGCCCAAGGTCCTCTTCGCCGTCGACGGCTACCGCTACGGCGGCAAGGACTTCGACCGGCGCGAGACATTGGCACGGCTGCAGGCCGAGATGCCGAGCCTCGAGCGCACGGTCGTCCTCCCCTACCTCGACCCCGAGCCCGACCTCTCCCCCCTGCGCGACGCGATGCGCTGGGAGGAACTGCTCGCCGGCGGCGAGGGCGCCGCGCTCGCCTTCGACCGCGTCCCCTTCGACCACCCGCTCTGGGTGCTCTACTCCTCCGGCACCACCGGCCTGCCGAAGGCGATCGTGCAGTCGCAGGGCGGCATCCTGCTCGAGCACCTGAAGAAGCTCCACCTCCACGTCAACGCCCACCCCGGCGACCGCCTCTTCTGGTTCACCACGACCGGCTGGATGATGTGGAACTTCATCGTCTCGGGGCTGCTGACCCGGGCCGCGATCGTCCTCTACGACGGCAACCCGGGCTACCCCGACATGGGCGTGCTCTGGGACCTGGCCGAGCGCGCCGGGATCACGATGTTCGGCACCAGCGCCTCCTACATCGCCGCCTGCATGAAGGCCGGGGTCAAGCCGGGCAAGGGGCGTGACCTCAGCCGCCTGGGGGCGGTCGGCTCGACCGGCTCGCCGCTCTCGCCCGAGGGCTTCGACTGGATCTACGAGCACCTCGGGGCCGACACCTGGCTCTTCTCGACCAGCGGCGGCACCGACCTCTGCACCGCCTTCGTCGGCGGCTGCGCCCTGCTCCCCGTCTACCGCGGTGAGCTGCAGGCGCGGGCGCTGGGCGCCGCGGTCGAGGCCTGGGACGAAGACGGGCAGCCGGTCATCGACGAGGTCGGCGAGCTCGTCGTCACCGAGCCGATGCCTTCGATGCCGGTCTACTTCTGGGGCGACGAGGACGGCAGCCGCTACCGCGGCAGCTACTTCGAGATGTTCCCCGGCGTCTGGCGCCACGGCGACTGGATCGAAATCACCGCGCGCGGCACCGCGATCATCTACGGCCGCTCCGACTCGACGATCAACCGCTCCGGCATCCGCATGGGCACGAGCGAGATCTACCGCGCCGTGCTCAGCCTCAAGGAGATCGTCGACGCGCTCGTCGTCGACGTCCCCCGCCCTGGCGCCGAGAGCTGGATGCCGCTCTTCGTCGTCCTCCGCGAGGGGGCCGAGATGAGCGACGAGCTGCGCAAGGAGATCGCCCGCCGCGTGCGCGAGCGCTGCTCGCCGCGGCACGTGCCCGACGAGGTCTTCGTGATCGCCGAGGTGCCGCGCACGCTCAGCGGCAAGGTGCTCGAGGTGCCGGTCAAGCGGATCCTGATGGGTACCCCGGCCGAGCAGGCCGCCAGCCGCGACTCGCTCGCCAACCCCGCTGCGCTCGACTACTTCACCGAGATGGCGGGCCGGCGCGAGGCCTGAGCGCCGCGGCCGGGAAGCGCCTCGGCGGTACGCAGCGCCGCGAGCACGCCGAAGCCCCAGGCGGCGACGACGAGGAGGCCGCCGAGGACGTCGCTCGGGAAGTGCCAGGAGAGGGCCATCACCGAGCAGCCGACCGCGGCGACGGCCAGCGCTCCGCAGAACGCGACCGTGCCGCGCCACTCGCGCGGCACGACGAAGAGGAAGGCGACGGCGGCCGAGGCGATCGCCGTGGTGTGACCGCTGGGGAAGCTGTTGGCGGCGATCTGCTCCATGCCGAGCATCGACTGCACGCGAGGGTGCGCCAGCGCCACCTTGAACAGCTGGGTCGAGAGGTTGGCGCCGGCGACCACGGCAAACGCGGCCAGCGCCTGGCGCGGAAGGCCGCGCAGCAGGGCGATCCCGCAGGCAACGGCGAGCAGCGGCAGCAGCACGGCCAGGTCGCCGAGCAGGACGACCACTGCCGCCACGGAGCCGCCACGCGCCCCCGGTTCGAGGAAGCGGAGCAGCAGCGCCGCGTCGAGGTGCTGGACGTCGTCGACGCGGTGCACCGCGATCGCCAGCACGAGGAAGGCGGCGGCGCAGGCGAGGCTGGCGGCAAACGGGGCCGTGGCGCGTCCCGGCATCTGGAAAACGGTAGCGGGGCGCGTCGCCTGGACCCGGAGCGCGGGCCCGATTCGTCCGAATTTGGGGCGCGTCGAACCGGCCGTCAGGCGGGCGTGACCGGGTTGCGCCGGGTGGCGAAGGAGCGGTCCTTGCCGGCCGCCATCGCAAAGCGCCGGATCAGGTCCTGGCGCAGGTCGGCGGGGTCGACCACGGCGTCGACGACCAGCTCCGAGGCGAGGTGGAGGATGTCGATGTCCTCGGCGTATTCCTCGCGCTTGCGGGCGACGAAGGCCTCGCGCTCGGACTCGTCGGAGATCGCCTGGATCTGGTTGTAGAAGACGGCGTTGACGGCGGCCTGCGGTCCCATCACCGCGATCGAGGCGCTGGGCAGGGCGATGCAGCAGTCGGGCTCGAAGGCGGGGCCGGCCATCGCGTAGAGACCGGCGCCGTAGGCCTTGCGCACGACGACCGAGATCTTCGGCACGGTCGCTTCGGAGACGGCGCTGATCATCTTCGCCCCGTGGCGGATGATCCCCTGGCGCTCGACCGCGGTGCCGATCATGAAGCCGGGCACGTCGGCGAGGAAGAGCAGCGGCACGTTGAAGGCGTTGCAGGTCTGGATGAAGCGCGCCGCCTTGTCGGCGGAGTCGACGAAGAGGACGCCGCCGGTGTACTTGGGCTGGTTGGCGACGACGCCGACGACCTGGCCGTCGAGCCGCCCGTAGCCGACGATCAGCTCTTTCGCCCAGCGCTTGTGCACGGGCAGGAAGCTCTCGGCATCGAGCAGCGAGTCGAGCAGCAGGTTCATGTCGAAGGGCCGGTTCTCGTCGGCCGGGACCAGCTCGGCGATCGGGGTCTGCGAGGCCGGCGCGGCCGGCGGTGCCAGCGGCGGCTCCTCGCGCCAGTTGCCCGGCATGAAGGAGAGGTAGCGCTTGGCCAGGTCGATCGCCTCCTCGTCGCTCTTGACCAGGAAGTGCCCGCAGCCGGAAACGCCGGTGTGCATCTTGGCCCCGCCCATCTCCTCCAGGCTGACCGTTTCGCCGATCACCATCTCCGCCATCCGCGGCGAGCCCAGGTACATCGAGGCGTTGCCGTCGCGCATGATCACGACGTCGCAGAAAGCGGGGATGTAGGCGCCGCCGGCGGCGCTGGGGCCGAAGAGCAGGCAGACCTGCGGGACCTGGCCGGAGAGCCGCACCTCGTTGTGGAAGATCCGCCCGGCGCCGCGGCGGCCGGGGAACATCTGGACCTGGTCGGTGATCCGCGCCCCGGCCGAGTCGACCAGGTAGACCATCGGCACCTGCAGGCTGAGCGCCCGCTCCTGGATGCGGAGGATCTTCTCCACCGTCTTCGGCCCCCAGGAGCCCGCCTTGACCGTGGGGTCGTTGGCCATCAGGGCGACGCGACGGCCGTCGATCGTGGCGAGGCCGGTGACGACGCCGTCGGCGCCGAGCCCCTCGACGTTCCAGTTGGCCAGCGCCGCTTCCTCGGCGAACGAGCCGGTATCAACCAGCCGCTCGACCCGCTCCCGCACCGGCAGCTTGCCCTGCTCCTCGGTCTTCTCGTGATGCCGCTGCGGCCCCCCCGCGAGGGCGGCCTCCAGCGCTTGCGCAAAATCCGTCACGCCGGGAGCCTATTCGGCACCGATGCCAACCGAGCTCGCGCATCGATGTCGCATTTCCCTCCGGATAGCGGAACCAACTGCGACATCACCGGGGGGGTTGGGGGTGCCAGTCGACCGGGCCGGCGGTGAGAACGTGGGAGCCGAGGGGGCGGCCCAGGGCCTCCTGGGCCGCTCTGGAGGCGTCGACGAGGGCGGCGAGGTCGATTCCCGTCTCGACACCCATCTCGTGCAGCATCGAGACCACGTCCTCGGTGGCGATGTTGCCGGTGGCTCCCGGTGGCACCGGGCAGCCACCGAGCTCACCGAAGCTCGACTCGAAGGATTCGACGCCCTGCTCCAGGGCCGCGAGCACGTTGGCGAGACCCTGGCCACGCGTGTTGTGGAAGTGGGCGGTCAGCTCGACCCCGCCGAGCCGCTCGCGCGCGGCGGCGAAGAACTCGCCGACCTGGCGTGGGTTGGCCATCCCGGTGGTGTCGCCGAAGCCGATCTCCTCGCAGCCGGCAGCGGTGAGTCGCTCGGCGATCGCGAAGACGCGCTCCGGCGGCACCTCGCCCTCATACGGGCAGCCGAAGGAGGTCGAGATCACGCCCTCGCAGCGCAGGCCCGCATCGCGCGCCGTCGCCAGCGTCCGCTCCAACCCCTCGAGCGACTCCTCGATCGAGCGGTTGACGTTCTTGCGGTTGTGGGTCTCCGAGGCGGAGACGAAGACGTTGATCTCGTCGAAGCGCTCGCGCAGTCCCAGCGCCCGCTCCAGCCCGCGCTCGTTGGGGATCAGGACCGAGAAGGCGACGCCCTCGCGCCGCTGCACGCCCGCCAACACCTCCTCCGCGTCGGCGAGCTGCGGGATCACCTCCGGCCGCACGAACGAGGTCACCTCGAGCCGTTTCAGGCCGGTCGCCGAGAGCAGGTCGACTAGCCGGATCTTCTCCGCAGTCGGGATCGTCTCCGGCTCGTTCTGGAAGCCGTCACGGGGCCCGACCTCGCGGATGCGGACCGTCTTCGGCAGCTCGCTCATCGTCGGCAAGCTTAAGCGGCCCGCGCCCGCCCCAGACGTGACACGAGCGAGATCAGTGTCTCGGCCACATAGCCGGCCTCGTATCGCACCTGGGCGTGGGTGAAGCGCAACGGGGTCAGGCCGGCGGCGAGGTGGGCCTGATCGCGGAGGCGATCGCGAGCTTGCTGCGCAGGTGTGCGGTGGTACGTCAGCCCGTCGGTCTCGACGACCAAGCCGAGGTCGGGCCAGAAGAAGTCGACGCGGAAGCCGGAAACGAACTGCTGCGTCTGCGGGAACGGCAGCCCCGTCTTCTCGACGATGCGCAGGAAGCGACGCTCGAGCTCCGAGTCGGTGAGCCGGCAGACTTGTGCTCCCAGGGCGGAGCGCAGCAGGCCTACCCCGCGGAGGCCTGGGTAGTCATCCAGCGCCGCGAGTAGCCCTTCGGGACTGAACAGGCCGAGCCGATCCGCCTCGTTGACCATTCTCTCCAGCCGCGCTGAACCGAGCCGCGTGGCAAGGTCGATCGCGGTGCGCACGGGCTTCGTGACCGGGATGGCGTCGTGCACAGTGACGTGGGTCGGCAAGAGGTTGGGGCGCCGATGAACGCGAATGTCGCCACACCGGCGCGGAGACGCCACGGGAATCGTTACCTCCACGGTCACCGGCAACGGGCCGATTCCCCAGAGCGCCGCCGCGCTCTCGAAGCTCAGGGCGGCTCCTCGTCCGCAGGCAAGAACAGCCGCCATCCAATGGCCCTTCTGGTCGAGAGCGGGCCGCCCCACCGCATAGACGCCGCGATGGACCCGGTGCAGTCGTCCGTTTGCCAGACGGTGCTGGATTGACTGGGCGCTCAGGCCGAGTTCAAGCAACTGCCGCCGCGCGACCACCCCGTGCTGCTTCGCGGCGAGCGTCCAAGCGCTGTCAGCCAACTTCTGATCGGTTGATGACCCCATGGGGTCATAAAGGCGTCAGAACCTTGGATTCTCCCCGGGTGTTGAAGCGCTAGGCGGTCGGCGGGCCGGCCTGGCCGACGACGCGGCGCTCGTGGGTGCCGACGCCGATCGTGCGCTCGCCTTCGCTCACTTCGACGTCGAAGCGCAGCTTGCGGCCTTCGATCACCTCGCGCAGGACCGCGCGGGTGCGGCAGGTCGCTCCCTCCGCCGCGGCCGCGACGTGCTTGATGCAGACCTCGAAGCCGACCGTCGCCTTGCCCTCGGGCAGGTGTTCGTAGGCGAGCACCTGGGAGCTGGCCTCCATCATCCCGATCATGCCCGGGGTCGAGAGCACGCCGGTGCCGATCGTGCCGCCGACGTCGGTGACCAACGGCGGCGCGACGGTGAACTCGTCGCTGCGCTCGAGGCCGGGGACCAGCGTCGACTCCTGCTGCTCCTCTCCTTGCCCTGGCTGCGTCATCAGACCATCCCCAGGCCACCGCTGACGCCGAGCGTCTCGCCGGTGACGTAGGTGGCGTCGTCGGAGACGAGGAAGGCGGCGGCGGCGGCGACCTCGTCGGGCTGGCCGAGCCGGCCCATCTGGGTCGAGGACTTCATCGTCTCGATCACTTTCTCGCCGATCTCGCCGAACTCCTTGGCGCCCATCAGCAGCGGCGTCTCGATCGGGCCGGGGGCGATCGCGTTGGCGATGATCCCGTAGCGAGCGTTCTCGCGGGCGATCGCCTTGGTGAAGCCGACGATGCCGGCCTTGGCGGCCGAGTAGACGGCCGAGCCCTTGGAGCCGACCCGGCCGGCCTCGGAGGAGATGCTGAGGATGCGGCCGTACTTGGCCTGCTGCATGCCGGGCAGCGCCGCGTGGGTGCAGTTGAGCACGCCGACGAGGTTGATCGCGATCACCTTCTGCCACTGCTCCGGCGTGGTGTAGGTGAAGAAGCCGAACTCGTCGGTGCCGGCGTTGTTGACGAGGATGTCGAGCGTGCCGCCCGCCGCCTCGACCGCGGCGCGGGCGGACTCCAGCTCGGTCACGTCGAGCTCGACCGCATGGCCGTTGACCTCACCGGCGACGCGCTCGGCGCCCTCGGTGTCGATGTCGCCGACCCAGACCTCGGCGCCCTCGGCGGCGAGCCGGGCGGCGATCGCGGCGCCGATCCCGCTGGCGCCACCGGTAACCAGTGCCTTGCGTCCCTCCAGTCGCATCGGGCGTGAGCATAGACTTCCGCGCCCGTGGCGGACCTCCCCACCATCCCGATCATCGGCGGCACCGGCGCCCTCGG
>DASZQM010000300.1:0-2533 GCA_035549645.1 Solirubrobacterales bacterium
GAGGAGGAGGAGCTCGTCCACATCGCCGCGCTGCTGCACGACATCGGCAAGTTCATCCTTCCCGACCGCATCCTCAAGGCCAACGTGCCGCTCACCGACGAGGACTGGATGCTGATCCGCCGCCATCCCCAGCAGGGCGCCCGCGTCGTTTCCTCGCTCGACGGCTACGGCCCGGTGGCGGAGATCATCCTCGCCCACCACGAGCGGATCGACGGCAAGGGCTACCCGCGCGGGCTGGCCGGCGACGACATCCCCGAGCTGGCCCGGATCATCTCGGTCGCCGACACCTACGACGTGATGACCGCGCGCGACTCCTACCGCACGCCGACCTCCAGCCACGAGGCGATCCAGGAGCTGCGCCGCGTCTCCGGCAAGCAGCTCGACGGCCGCTTCGTCGAGGTCTTCATCGAGCTGCTCGAAGGCAAGGACGTCTCCTTCCGCCACAGCGACGCGGCCGACTTCGACAAGGAGCTCGAACTCGAGGCGCGGATCGAAGAGACCGCGGATCCGCTCGCGGCCAGCCGCTTCGGCGTGCCCGGCGTCAGCGTCGGCTAGCGCCGCTTCTCGAAGATCGCCAGGTTGGACCGGTACACGGCGACCACCTGCGACCACTCGACTCGCAGCGGGAAGGGGACCACGGTTTCGTAGGGGTCGGGCATGACGTCGTCGGCGTCGCCGAGGAAGTCCGCGAGCTCGTAGATGTGGCCGGAGCGCTTGGAGGTGTCCAGGTAGTCGAACGGGTCGGTGATGACCAGGCGGCCACCGGGGGCCACGCAGCGCCAGGCCTCCTGCACGACCTCCTCCGGCCGCGGGGTGGCGTCGACCACGTTGAGCAGCAGCGCCAGGTCGGCGGCGCCGTCGCGCAGCGGCAGGCGCCGCGCGTCGGCGCAGACGAAGCCGAGCTTCTCGGGCGAGAGCCGCCAGGGCAGCTCCGCCACGACCGGGCGGGTGCGCCGCGCGCGCAGGGCGAAGGTCAGGGACGGCGACCCCTCGGGGTCGAACAGGATCCGCCGCGCCTCGACCAGGGCGGCGGCGCCGAGGTCGACGCCGATCGTCTGCTCGGCGCCCGCGGCGCTGATCTCGGCTGCCATCCGCCCGAGTTTGCAGCCGACGTCGATCGCCAGGCGAACGTCCGACAGATACGGGCGGATCGCGTCGAGGACGGTGGAGTAGAAGATCTCGCTCGGCGCGTGGGCAGTGCCGACCTCGTGCCAGATCGACGGCGCGTCGGCGGGAGAGTCCGCCTGCTCGGCCGGGACGAACGCTCCGAAGTGATGCTCGTGGTAGGTCGAGAACTCGCCGTCTTCGCGGTGGTCGCTGAAGGGCTGCAGGTCCCCCCAGAGCAGGTGCGGCACATCGCCCTGGACCCGGTACTCCGTCTGGCACTTCGTGCAGATGCAGGTCAGCTCGTCACGCCGCTCGATCGGTGCCCCGCAGCGCTGCCCCGGCACGTGTTCTGCGAGACATATGAGCTCGGCGATCACTGGAGCGGCACCTTAGTCGGTACGGTTCTGCCCGTGCGCGCCGTCACCTTCCAGGCGCCCGGGGAGGTCCGGGTCGAGGAGAAGCCGGACCCCGAGGTCACGGCCGGCGACGAGGCGCTGATCAGGGTCGAGGCGAGCGGCATCTGCGGCTCGGACCTGCACATCTTCCACGGCCGGGTGCCGGTCGAGCAGGGCTTCACGATCGGCCACGAGTTCGTCGGCACCGTGCTCGACGCCGGCGCCGACGTCGAGCGGGTCGCGGTCGGCGACCGTGTGCTCGGCTGCTTCCACACCGCCTGCGCGACCTGCACTCCCTGCCTGCGCGGCGACTACCACCGCTGCGACAACGGCCAGACATTCGGCCACGGGTCTCACCTCGGCAACCTGCAGGGTGCGCAGGCCGAGCGGCTGCTGGTGCCGCGCGCCAACCTCACCCTGCGCCGCGTGCCCGAGGGGATGTCGAGCGAGGTGGCGCTCTTCGCCGGCGACGTGATGGGCACCGGCTACCACGCCATCGCCCACGCCGGCATGCGCGCCGGCGACACGGTCGCCGTGCTCGGCCTGGGCCCGGTCGGCCTCTGCGCCGTGCAGGCGGCGCTGGCCGGTGGCGCGACCAAGGTCTTCGCGATCGACTCGGTCGAGCAGCGGCTGGCGATGGCCAGGGACTTCGGCGCGACGCCGGTCCACCTCAGCGAGGAGGAGCCGAAGAAGGTCGTCCGCGCCGCGACCGAGAAGCGCGGGGTGGACGTGGTCGTCGACGCGGTCGGCGACCCCGGCCCGCTGGAGATGGCGGTCAGCCTGGCGCGCGACGCCGGCACGGTCTCCGGCATCGGCGCCTACGCCGGCCGCGGCGAGGTGCCGCTGGGCCTCGCCTGGCTCAAGGGCCTCAGCCTGCGCCTCGGACTCGCCAATGTGATCGCCCACGTCGACCGGGTGCTGGCGCTGATCGAGGCCGGCAAGCTCGACCCCTCGCCGCTCGTCACCCACCACATGAAGCTCGACGAGGCGGCCGAGGCCTACGCGCTCTACGACAAGCGAGAGGCACTGAA
>DASZQM010000301.1:0-4404 GCA_035549645.1 Solirubrobacterales bacterium
CGTGCACGGGGTGACCCGAGGCCTGCAGCGCTTGGAGCGCCTCGCCAACGGGTAGTTTCTGGAGAGTGTCTCCAGAGGGTTCGGTGAACGGCGGCGACAGTCCCGCTGAGCTACCGATCTTCACGCGGAAGCGCTTGATCCAGACCGGGATCATCGTGGTCGCGCTGCTGGTCGGGATCTACTTCCTCTTCCCAAAGCTGGTCGGCTTGGGGAACGCGCTGGGCCGCCTCGATGACGCCGATCCGGTCTGGATCGCGGTCGCGATCGGCTTCAACGTCCTCGCCTTCGTGACCTACATCGCCCTCTTCAAGGCCGTCGTCGGCGGCGACGCGCTGCGCCTCTCCTGGCTCGAGACCTACGAGATCAACATGGCCGGGCTGGCGGCGACGCTGATCTTCTCGGCCGGCGGCGCGGGGGGGATCGTGCTCACCTTCTGGGCGCTGCTCAAGGCCGGCATGCGGCGCCACGACGTGGCCAAGCGCATGGTCGCCTTCCTCACCCTCCACTACGCCTTCTATCCGCTCGCGATCATCCTCTTCGGCGTGCTGCTGCGCACCGGCGTGCTCAACGGCAACCACTCGGTCGAGCTGACGATCATCCCGGCGGGGATCGCCGGCGTCCTGCTCGTGCTGGGTCTGCTGCTGGCGCTGATCCCGCCGGACTTCGGCCCGCGGATCGCCCGTTTCGTCCACGGTGAGCGCGGCCAGTCGATCGCCCGCACCATCGGGCGCGTGCCGGCTACCTTCGCCGAGGGCTTTCGCTTCGCCCTCGGTCTCTTCGCCCATCCCTCGCAGGGGGGGCTGGCGGTGCTCGGCGCGGCGGGCTACTGGGCGGCCAACATCGGCATCCTCTGGGCCTCCTTCCACGCCTTCGGGGTCCACGTGCCGCTGGCCGTCGTCGTCCAGGGCTTCTTCCTCGGCATGGTCGCCAACCTGATTCCCTTCGCCCCGGCGGGCGTGGGCGCGGTCGACGCGGGCATGATCGGCGCCTTCGTCCTCTTCGGCATCCCCGAGACCGCCGTCTTCCCGGCGATCCTGGTCTACCGCCTGATCGCCTTCTGGATGCCGATCCCCTTCGGCGTCGCCGCCTTCTTCCAGCTCCGCAAGACGGTGCACCGCTGGGAAACGGAGGGCCTGCCGATCGACCGTTCACCGCAATCGCAGGCACCCGATGCGGTTGATTCGGTCGCCCTGCAGGGGTACTATAAAAAGTAAAGTATTGGCCAACGCCATAGACTGAGGCAGACATGACAGAGGCAAGCAAAGTCGAGAACCTGATCATCGTCGGCGGTGGGCCCGCCGGGTACACGGCCGCGCTCTACGCGGCGCGCGCCAACCTCGAGCCGCTCGTCTTCGAGGGCTTCCAGTGGGGCGGACAGCTGCAGAACACAACCGACGTCGAGAACTACCCCGGCTACCCCGAGGGGATCATGGGGCCGGAGATGATGACCCAGTTCCGGGCGCAGGCCGAGCGCTTCGGCACCCGCTTCGTCACCGACGACGTCGACCGGGTCGAGCTCTCCGACGGCGGCGTGCAGAAGGTCTACCTCGGCGACGAGGAGCACCTGGCGAAAGCGGTGATCCTGGCGATGGGCGCGGAGCCGCGCCGGCTCGGGGTTCCCGGTGAGATGGAGCTGAGCGGCTGCGGCGTCTCCACCTGCGGTGTCTGCGACGGCGCTTTCTTCAAAGACCAGAAAGTGATCGTGATCGGCGGCGGCGACTCGGCGATGGAGGACGCGATCTTCATCTCCAAGTACGCCAGCGACCTGACCATGGTCAACCGGCGTGAAGAGTTCCGCGCCTCGAAGATCATGCACGAGCGGGCCGCCGAGCAGGGCAACATCAACTTCAAGACCCCCTACGTGGCGGAGGAGTTCGTCGCCGGCGATGCCGGCCGCCTCGACCACGTGCGCCTGCGCAACGTCGAGACCGACGAGACCGAGGACTTCAAGACCGACGGCGCCTTCATCGCGATCGGCCACATCCCTCGCTCAGAGGTCGTCACCGGCCAGGTAGACACCGACGAGAACGGCTACATCGTCACCGTGGGCGACTCCACCCGCACCAACCTCAAGGGCGTCTTCGCCGTCGGCGACGTCGTCGACCACACCTACCGCCAGGCGGTAACCGCCGCCGGCAGCGGCTGCAAAGGCGCCCTCGACGCCGAGTGGTACCTGCGCGATACGCCTCCTTCGCCTGAGGCCCACTGGTTGCCCGGGGGCGAGCCCATCGAGGTCGCCCCCAAGGTCGGCTGACCGGCGCATATCGGCGTCCTCGATCGCTTGCGTGCAGAGCACGCGGCGCTCACTGCGTCCTTGATCTGCTTGGTCCGACGACCTTGGGTCAGTGGGGGCGACGCTTGTTGACGCCGAAGGCGAAATCGATGCTCTTGGGTTTGGATTGGCCGCCGGCGGAATCCACTGCTACCGCTGTGGCGCGGTAGGCCCCCGGCTTCATCGGCTTACCGCCCAGTCGCTTTGGGAGCGTTGATCGATTCGGGCCTTGCTGGGCGTCGACGCTGAGAGATCCCCGGTTGCGAAGGAGCAGACACTTGCGCTTTTTGGCGTTGCGCTTGGTCTTGGAGCGGCAGCTCTTGCCAACCATCCGTCCTGGCCGCTTGCGCTGGATCACGAAGGTGACGCGTGCGTTCTCGCTCAGCCGGTAGTTGAAGGTTCCGATTCCTTTCGGCCTCGCGGGGCGATTCGATGCTTTCGCATGGTGCCTGGGCCTCTTTGTCGGAGGCAATTGCAGGCGCAGGCTTTGGATCACCGGAAGGGTGTCCAGCGTGACGCTTGCCTGCGCGTTGCGCCCGTTGCAGTAGGCGCTCTGCCCGGTGAAGACGAAGCCGTTGCATCCGGCCTCGTCGTGCGCGGTGACGGTGACGGTGTAGACGCCTGCCTTCTTGAAGGCGTGGTCGATCTTCGCGCCTCCGTTGGCTGTCGAGCCGTCGCCGAAATTCCACGAGTAGCCGTTCAGGGCGGAGCCGACGTCGCTGGAGGCGCCGGCGTCGAACGTGGCCTTCTTGCCGGGCGCAACCGGCGCGGGGGTCGCCAGCTTTGCGCTTGGCACGGCGGGGAGCGGGAGCAGCGTCACCCCATCCGAGAAGCCGCCGGTGGGCGTCGGGGTACCGATTTTGGTCAGGGTGCCGTCGGCGGCGACCGAGAAGGCCTGGATTTTTTCGCCACTCTGGGGCTCGACGTAGAGGAAGCGGCCGTCGTTCGACATGCCAATGCCTTGGGGCTGTGAAAGGCCGGTGGGGGTCGGAGGCCCGAGCTGGGAAAGGGCGCCGTTGGCACCGATCGAGTACGCCGTAATCGATTCCTCGTTGCCGTCGGTCTTGTAGACGAACCTTCCATTCGGTGAGATCACCGGGGGGCCGCTGACGGCACCGGTGGTTGCAACCGGGG
Source organism: Solirubrobacterales bacterium (assembly GCA_035549645.1). Classification (GTDB taxonomy): domain Bacteria; phylum Actinomycetota; class Thermoleophilia; order Solirubrobacterales; family 70-9; genus VRUE01. The sequence goes on from DASZQM010000301.1 coordinate 3,407, forward strand.
TGCCGACTTCGGTCAGCGAGCCGTCGGCCCCGATCGCGAAGCTGCGCAGGTCGCCGCTACCAGATGGGTCGACGAGGAGGATTGCGAAGCGCCCGTCGGGGGTGACGCGCATATCGGTCGGCCCTTCGGTCCCGATCGGGGTTGTCCCCAGCGATTCGAGCGATCCACTTGGCTGGATCGCAAAACGTTCGATCGTTCCGTCCACGTAGCTCGGCACGAAGAGGAATCGTCCATCCGCGGTGATCGCCGGGATGCTGCCGAGGGCGCTGCCGAATGGCCCACCTACCTTGGTCATCGAACCGCCCGGACCGAGCCGGTAGGCGATCACTCCACTCGGCGAGGAATAGATGTAGGCGAACTGGCCGTGAGGCGTGATCGCCGGGACGCCGAAACCGCCCGGTCCGATTGGCGCCTGCGCTTCCGTGATGCCTCCACCAGGGGACAGGGCGAAGCTGCCGGCCTTCGAATCGAAGCCGAAGGACTCGACCAGGAAGCCGCCATCGGGCGTGATGCTGAAGCCTTCGGTTGGGTCTGCGAACTGGAACGGCGAGCCGGCGACCGGGGCCAGCAGGCCGTCCGCTCCGATCGTGAACGAGGCCAGTTGCTCGCTGTTGTAGTTGTTCGTGTAGAGGATCGCCGCCGGCGCGGGCGACGTGAACGCCGCCGCTGCAGCGAGCGCGAGCGCGGCGGCGAGCCAGGTCTTCAGGGTGCGGCTGGACAACGCCAGCGGGAGGCTACAGAGGCGCTCAGCCGACAAGTTTCTGCACGACGAACGTCTTAGAGCCTTTTGGGGTCTCGATCACGATCGGCTCGCCGACCTTGGCGTCGAGCAGGGCGCGGCCGATCGGGGACTCGTTGGAGAGGCGGCCGGCGGCGAGGTCGGCTTCGGTCGAGCCGACCAGGGTCCAGGTGTTGACCTCGTCTTTGGCTTCGTCGAGCACCTCGGCGGTGCGGCCGAAGGCGAAGGTGTCGGAGCTGCCGTCGACCTCGACCACGAC
>DASZQM010000302.1:0-2256 GCA_035549645.1 Solirubrobacterales bacterium
TCGGTTGACGTCCTCGTCACGCCGGTGATGGGCGGCACCGCGATTCCGATCCGCCGCTGGCAGGGTCAGGGCGCCCTGCGCACGGTGCTCGGCATGAGCCGCTTCTATCCCTTCTGTGTGCCCTGGAACCACCTCGGCAACCCGGCGATGTCGGTGCCGATGGGCTTTGCTCCCGACGGCATGCCCCTCGCGGTCCAGATCGTCGGCCGCCACGGCGACGAGGCAACCCTGCTCTCCCTCGCCGCCCAGCTCGAGGCCGAGCGCCCCTGGGCCGATTCTCGGCCCCCGATCTCCTAGCGGAAGACCTTGCGCATGCGGGCGATCTCGCGGATCGAGCCGCGGGGGCGGACCCGCCGGGTCAGGATCATCTTGATCGGGCTGGCGTCGGGCTTGCTCATGCCGACGAAGTCCTTCCAGGTCGCCTCCAGCGTCACGGTCGGGTTGGGGGCTTCGCCCGGTTCGGCTCGGGTCGAGCCGTTGTCGACGACCACGTGCCAGGGCTCGGCGTCGGTGAAGCGCCACTGGTAGACGAGCGGCGAGCCGTTGGCTGCGCTGGGGTCGGCGGCGCGCTTGACCACGTCGAAGTAGATCCGCTGGGTCTCGGGCGTTGCTTCAGGCGTCAGCTCGGGCGGGCCGAGGATGCCGGCCTCCATCAGCCTCACCTGGCTCTTGGCGACGTCCTCGGCCGAGGCCTCCGGGTCGAAGGGGAAGACGCCGGGGGGCATCTCCTCGGTCGGGTAGCCGATCGTGCGCCAGCGCTGGCGGATCAGTTTGAGGCCGAAGGCGAAGATGTCCTCGAGCGAGAAGCCGTAGCACTCGGTGTAGGAGCGGTCGAAGTTCGGCGGGTAGAAGACGGCGGGCCCGTAGGGGAGCACCTCGCGCAGCAGCTCGGTCACGGCGGCGCGGTTCTCCTCCCAGCCCGGCGCGCCTTCCTTGAGCAGTTCGGAGAGCACCTTGACGCCGAAGCCGATGTGGCGCTGCTCGTCGCGGGAGACGTTGGCGATGCCGGCGCTGAAGCCGGGCATCGTTTCTTCGGAGGCGAAGAAGTCCTCGATGAAGTGCTGGCCGGGCTGGGCGAGCGAGCCCTCGACGATCAGGTGGTAGAGCGTGATCGCCTGCGCGTACTTGGGCAGCGAGCGGTCCTTGGTCAGTTCCTCGGCCATCAGGTCGAGCCGGTCGAAGATGCCGCGGTAGCCCCAGCCCAGCTGGGGGAGGGTGGAGGAGAGCGTCTGCTCGATGGTCTCGCCGCCGACGCCGATCACCTCCTTGAAGAAGCGGTGGAAGAAGATCGAGTGGCGCACCTCGTCGACCTGCTGGGTGGCGAGGAAGTAGGACTGCTCCTCGGTCGGGGCGGCGGTGACGTAGGGGGAGAGGGTGTCGGCGACCCGGTCCTCGCCGTAGAAGAACATCGAGTAGATCCACATCGCCGAGCGGCGTTGGACGTCACTGAGCGAGTCCCAGCCGGCTTTGTCCTTGGAGAAGTCGAGGTCGTAGGCGCTCCAGTTGCCGTGCTCCCAGCGCGTGTAGAGGTCCTCGTAGGTGACGTTGTCCATCAGGCTCTGGGATGCGACGCTCATCTCTCTCCTTTGCTGGTCGGCAGGCGGCTGCAGCGGAGGTTACAGCCCGACTGGCTGCCCAGCCAGTCGGGGCGAGTGTGACTTTGTCACGGAGCTGTCCAGGCCCGCGACCGGTTCGCGTTCGACGGATTGACCACCGGATCCGTGGGTCAATCCATCGAACGCCATCATGGGAGACAGAGCGCAGCGACGGTCTCGCGGAGGATTCGCCGCACGTAAGAGGGATCGAAGGCGATCTGCCAGTGGGAGAAACGCAGGGGGCGAAGGCCGGATGCGGTGTGGGCCTGGTCGCGTTCGAGGCCGCGCCGCTGCTGGAGTGGGGTCCGGTGATAGCGCAGGCCGTCGGCCTCGACGACGATCCCAAGCTCGGGCCAGAAGAAGTCGACCTCGTACCCGTTCACCCAGGCTTTCGTCTCCGGGGGCGGCAGCCCGGCAGCATCGGCGCGCTTCCTCATCTCCTGCTCCAGCTCGGAGTCGCTGAGTCGGAAGGTGAGGGGATCGAGCAGCTCGCGCAGCGCTCGGCACCCCGGCACCCCTCGGTAGTCGGAGAGAGCCGCCTGCAGCTCGTCCACCTTTATGCGGTCGAGCTTGTCGGCCTCGTTCACGGCGCGCTCGAGTCGCGGTCGCGTCAGCCTCCCGGCCTCGTCGATCAGCGTCTGCACGGCCGAGGTGACGGGGA
>DASZQM010000303.1:0-15513 GCA_035549645.1 Solirubrobacterales bacterium
CCGGCATCTGCCGCGTAGCGCAGCTCTTTCAGCGCGAGCCCGTCAGCTAACCCCGCAAGCGTCGCAAAGAGCTGATGAAGGCAGACCGAAACCGCCACGGGCGGAAAGATCACTCACGAGGGCATGCCGCGCATGCCCGCAAGACCGGGCAGCGCCTGCGCCGGTTCTCCCTGGCCACCGCGATCCTCTCCCTGGCTCTGGCTCCCCTGGCCGCCCACGCGCAGACCGGCGGGGCGGGCGTGCCCAGCGCGGCGCCCAGCGAAGAAGAATCGACGGGTGGCGGCCTCGTCTTCAGCAGCCCGATGCGGAGCGCCGGGGCCACCTGGTACGGCCCGGGGCTCTATGGCAACGGCACCGCCTGCGGGCAGACGCTGCGGCCTGGAACGGTCGGCGTCGCCCACCGCACGCTGCCCTGCGGCACCACGATCAAGCTCCTGTACCACGGCCACTCGCTGGTGACCAAGGTGATCGACCGCGGGCCCTACACGCCCGGCAACGATTTCGACCTCACCAACGGCGCCCGGCTCGCGCTCGGCTTCGAAGGAGTGGGGCGGGTTCGCTACGCCGTGGCGCTCAGTCCCGCCGCCCGCCACGGCTAGTTTCGCCGGACACCACGACTAAGCAGGATTTCGCGGTTTGATGGTAAATCTGCCCCGGAACGGGCAGGTTTCCAACGAGAGGAGCGCGAACGAATGTCGAGGTCTTTGCAGGTGGTCGTCTTTGGCGGGCTGCTTGCCCTTCTTGCCGTCTTTGCCGGCAGCGCCGGCGCTGCCCCTGAAGAAACCCAGCAGACGACCGTCGTGCTCGGCAACACCGCGACGATGCCCGATCCCTCCTGCCCGGAGTCGCCCTGCCAGGCGATCGGCAGCGTCACCGGCTTCCAGGTCGGCACCAGCCAGGGCTCGCTGCCCTTCCGCGTGCGCCGCGACGGCCGGATCAAGTCCTGGACGCTGACCCTCTCGCAGCCGACCGCCAGCCAGCGCTCCTTCTTCAACGGCTTCTTCGGCACGCCGCCGGAGGCGAGGCTCGCGATCCTCCGCCGCGTCGCCGGCACCAACCCGCCGCGCTACGCGCTGCGGGCCCAGGGCTCCGTCCACGTGCTCAGTCCCTACCTCGGCCAGACCGTCAAATTCGGCGCCTCGCTGCGGGTCAAAACCGGCGACATCGTCGGCATCACCGTGCCGACCTGGGCTCCGGCCTTCGCCCAGGGCCTGCCGTCCGACAATTCCTGGCGCGCCAGCCGCGAAGCCGGCAAGTGCACCGACTCCAACGACGTCCGCCAGGGCGAAGCCCAGGAAAAGGTCGGCACCCGCGCCGAATACGGCTGCCGCTACAGCACCGCCCGTCTCCTCTACACCGTCACGGTCGTCGAGGACTAGAACGTGTGGGAGGGGCCGGGCACCCCTCCCAAAACGCGCGGCAGGAGCCGCGCTTGAGTGTTTTGGGAGGGGCGCCCGGCCCCTCACAAGATTCAGTGCTCTAGGCGACTGAAGGGAGCACCCGAGGACCGGATTGGTCTTTCGGAAGCTCAGCTGCGCCCGCGATCAAGCTCTGAAACTCATTCAGGGCTAGATGTGCCACCGCCTCCAGCAGCTCCTCGTCTGACCAGCCGATCTCCCGGGCCTCCTCGTGGAGGTGGAGCGGGGGGTGGCTGTTGGACTCGAGGGCCGCGTGCAGGTACTCGAGCAGCGCCGCCTCCTTGGGGTCGTTGGAGGTGAAGCTCCTCGCCCGCGAGACCTCGTCGAGGCCGAGGCCGGCGCTGCGTGCCGACTTCGCGTGCTGGGCGATGCTGTAGGTGTCGTCGCGGTACTCGGCGACCGCCAGGGCGATCCGCTCGCGCGTGGCTCGCGGCAGGACACCGCCGCGAAGCTCGGAGCGCATCCGCGTGTAGGCGCGCAACACGGCCGGCGAACCGGCAAGCACGCCCACGAACTTCGTAACCGCGCCTCCCGTGGCCTGGATCGTTTTGATCAGGGGGGCGCTCTCGTCAGGTGCCGTCAACTCGTCGTGGATCTGGAACCTGCTGACATCTGTTTTTACTGTCACTTGCATCCGCCTCCGGCTCTGCCTCGGTGGGATTCCGCTTTACAGAGCCTTTACGTGGCCTTTACTTTACTTTCAGCCAGCTACTTACGTCTCGTAAGTTATACCTGCTTTTCGCCTGTCTCGCAAGCTGCTCACGGTTCCTTCGCAATCTCTTAAGGTCGCCACCGGCCCCGCGCGGGCACCAGGCTTCTCTACCCCTGATACGGGCAATCCAACCTCCGCGGTTCACCGCCTCGCCGCTTCGCCTATCGTTGCGCGCTCGAAGCGGACAAGCGCGAGCCCCAGGAGGCACAGGTAATGGCAGATCAACCGAAGAGCCCCGCCGACGTCGCTCAGATCGTCGAGGAAGCCGGCGTCCGCTTCATCAGGCTCTGGTTCACCGACGTGCTGGGCCAGCTGAAGAGCTTCTCGATCAACGCCGCCGAGCTCGAGGACGCCTTCGAGGGCGGCATGGGCTTCGACGGCTCCTCGATCACCGGCTTCAACCCGATCGAGGAGTCCGACATGATCGCGATGCCCGATCCATCGACCTTTGCCCTGATCCCCTGGCGGCCGGAGGGCGAGAACGCGGTGGCGCGGATGTTCTGCGACATCCAGGTGCCGGGCGGCGAGCCCTACGAGGGCGACCCGCGCTGGATCATGAAACGGGCGCTCAAACGGGCTGAAGACATGGGCTTCGACACCTTCAACATCGGCCCCGAGCTCGAGTTCTTCTACTTCCGCTCGGCCAAGCCCGAGGGCGGCGTGCCGGAAGTGCTCGACGAGGGCGGCTACTTCGACCTGACCACGCTCGACGCCGGCTCCGACGTGCGCCGCGACACCGTCCTCGCCCTGGAGAAGATGGGCATCCACGTCGAGTACACCCACCACGAGGTCGGCCCCTCCCAGCACGAGGTCGACATGCGCTACAAGGACGCCCTGGCGATGGCCGACGACTGCATGACCTACCGCATCGTGGTCAAGGAGTACGCGATGAAGTACGGCTGGCACGCGACCTTCATGCCCAAGCCGCTCTTCGGCGAGAACGGCTCCGGCATGCACGTCCACCAGTCGCTGACCAAAGACGGCAAGAACGCCTTCTTCGACCCCGACGACCAGTTCTTCCTCTCGCCGACCGCCAAGGCCTTCATCGCCGGCCAGCTCAAGCACGCGCGCGAGATCTCGCCGCTCTTTGCCCAGTGGGTCAACTCCTACAAGCGGCTCGTGCCCGGATACGAGGCGCCGGTCTACCTCGCCTGGTCACGCCGCAACCGCTCGGCGCTGATCCGGGTGCCGCTCTACCACCCCGGCAAGGAGGGGGCGACCCGGGCCGAGCTGCGCTGCCCCGATCCCGCCTGCAACCCCTACCTCTGCTTCGCCGGCATGCTGCAGGCGGGCCTGGAAGGGATCGAGAAGGGCTACGAGCTGCCCGAGCCGATGGAGCAGAACCTCTACCACCTCTCGCCCGAGGAGCTCTCCCACCAGGGAATCGAGCAGCTGCCGGCGACGCTGGGCGAGGCGATCGAGGTGGCGGCGGACTCGGAGCTGGTCCTGCGCACGCTCGGCGAGCACACCTTCCGCCGCTTCGTCGAGATCAAGCGCCAGGAGTGGGACGAGTACCGCGTCCAGGTCACCCCGTTCGAGATCGAACAGTTCCTGCCGGTTCTGTAGCGGCTCGCCAGCCCGACGCCCTAGAGCAGGTCGGCGAGAGCGCCGGCGTCCATTACCGGTTGCCGGCAGGTGAAGTTCTCACAGACGTATGCGGTGGGCCGGCCGTCCACCGCGGGCCGCTGGGCGAGCAGCGCGGGCTCCTCGCTGCCCTCGGGGCCGCCGGCGAGGATGAGGTGGGGCCGGAGCTCCGCGCGGACCGTGGCGGCCAGCTTCGCCAGGTCCTCGCCGATCAGCGCCACCTCCTTGGTCGGCTCCAGGTGGAAGTCGATCGCCCGCAGCAGGTGGGCGAAGGACTCGGGGTGGCGCGTGGCGGGGCCGGTGAAGAGGCGGAAGACGCCCTCGGCGGCCTGCTCGTAGGAGCGCTCACCGGTCAATGCGCCGAGGCGAAGCAGGCCGAGCGCCGCCGCCGAGTTGCCCGAGGGGATCGGGTGGTCGCCGATCTCCTTGCGGCGGGCGATCAACGCTTCGTGGTCGTCGGCGGTGGAGAAGAAGCCGCCGCGGTCGCGGTCGGCGAAGCGCGCGAGCAGGGTGCCGGCGAGCTCGCGCGCTCGCTCGAACCACCGCGTCTCGAAGCTCGCTTCGTAGAGGGCGAGCAGCGCTTCGAGCAGGAAGGCGTGATCCTCGAGGTAGGCGTCGAGGTGGGCGCGGCCGTCCTTGTAGGTGCGCAGCAGGGTCCCGCTCTCGTCGCGCAGCTCGCTCCAGACGAACTCGGCGCACTCGCGGGCGGCATCGAGATAGTCGTCACGCCCGAGCACGGCGCCACTCTCGGCCAGGGCACCGATCATCAGCGCGTTCCAGGCGGTGAGGCGCTTGTCGTCGAGTCCCGGCCAAACGCGCTTCGCCCGCGCCTCGTAGAGCGCCCGCCGCATCCCCTCCAGCCCCTCCGGCGCCGCCGCGTCCGCGCCCTCGGCCAGGTGCAGGATGTTCCGCCCCACGAAGTTCCCCCGGTCCGTCACCCCGTAGAACCGCATCAACTCGTCCGTCTGCTGGGTGGAGAACCCGACGCGGTCCCGATCGTCGCCGGCCGGGACGGCGAGGACGGCGCGAATCTCGTCGGGAGTCCAGACGTAGAAGCGGCCCTCCTCGCCCTCGGAGTCGGCGTCGAGGGCGGAGTAGAAGCCGCCCTCGGGGCCGCGCATCTCGCGCAGCGCCCAGTCGAGCGTCTCGGTGCAGGCACGGCGGTAGCGCTCGTGGCCGAAGCGCTGCCAGCCGTGCAGGTAGGCGCGGGCGAGCAGCGCGTTGTCGTAGAGCATCTTCTCGAAGTGGGGGACCTGCCAGGCGGCGTCGACCGAGTAGCGGGCGAAGCCGCCGCCGAGCTGGTCGTAGATGCCGCCGGCGAGCATCGCGTCGAGGGTGCGCTCGACGATCGCGACCTCGCCGCGGGCGAGCAGCAGCTCCAGCGCCGAGGCGGGCGGGAACTTGGGCGCGCCGCCGAAGCCGCCCCGGGCCATGTCGGCGCTGCTGCGCAGGCGCTCGACCGCCTCCTCCAGCACCACCGCCTCGGGCGACTCGCTCGCCGGCTCGATCATCCCGACCGCGCCGAGGCGGGCGCGCATCTGCGGCGCGCGCTCGCGGATTTCGTCGCGCCGGCGCTCGAAGGCGTCGGTCACCGCTTCCATCACCATGCGGAAGCTCGGCATGCCGCGGCTCTCGTCGGGCGGGAAGTAGGTGCCGCCGTAGAAGGGGACGCCCTCGGGGTCGAGGAAGACCGTCATCGGCCAGCCGCCCTGGCCGCTGATCGTCTGCACGGCCTCCATGTAGAGGGCGTCGACGTCGGGGCGCTCCTCGCGGTCGACCTTGACGTTGACGAAGTGCTCGTTCATGTAGGCGGCGGTCTCGGGATCCTCGAAGGACTCGCGCTCCATCACGTGGCACCAGTGGCAGGCCGAGTAGCCGACCGAGAGCAGGATCGGCAGGTCCTCCTCGCGAGCCCGGGAGAGGGCCTCCTCGCCCCACGGGTACCACTCGACCGGGTTCTCCTTGTGCTGCAGCAGGTAGGGACTGGTCTCCTGCGCGAGGCGGTTGGGCATGGAGCTCACACTACCCGCGCCGCGATCTTTCCCCGCGCTGTGATCTATCCCCAGCCGGATCGACTATTAGCAAAATCGATTAGGTGAAATTCGTACTGAATCGGCGCTCTCACGCCTGAAGCCCTGTTCAGCCGACCGCGCAAAGCACTAGCTTTGGCTGGTTGACCGACCATGACAGTGCAATTCAGGGCGATTCGGCGATCGAGGCCGTGCTCGCCAAGCTCGCCCCCGGTGACCGCAAGGTGATCGAGGAGGCGCTCGCCAAGGCCGAGAAGACCGAGGCCGAGCTGCGCTACATCGCCGATCACGACTCGCTCACCGGCCTGCTCGACCGGCGCCGTTTCCGCGGCGAGCTCGATACCTACGTCTCCTTCAGCGCCCGCTACGGCGGCCAGGGCGCGGTGATGATCATCGACATCGACGGCCTCAAGGCGATCAACGACAGCCTCGGCCACCATGCCGGCGACAACCTGATCCGCCACGTCGCCGCGATCATGCGCGAGCGGGTGCGGGCGACCGACATCGTCGCCCGCCTCTCCGGCGATGAGTTCGCCGTGCTGATGCCGCAGACCGACACCGCGGGCGCGCTGCAGCTGGGCGAGGACCTGCGCGCCCAGGTCGCCGACAACGCCGCCGCCGGGCTCGACACCGAGCAGGCGACGATCAGCGTCGGCATCACCATGTTCGGTGGCGAGCGCGGCATCGGCGCCGAGGCGATCCTGGTCGCCGCCGACCAGGCGATGTACAGGGCGAAGGAAGAGGGGCGCAACCAGATCGCCCTCTTCCAGGACCCGTCCGAGCCGCTGCGCCTCCAGCAGCGGCGCCAGCAGACGACCACCGCGCGGATCCGCGAAGCGCTGACACAGGACCGTCTCAGCCTGCACACGCAGCCGATCCGCAGCCTCGCCTCGGGCGGGATCGAGCGCTACGAGCTGTTGCTGCGGATGACCGGCGAGAACGGCGAGCTGCTGCCCGCCGCCTCCTTCATCGAGGCGGCGGAGCGCTCCGGCATGGTCCAGGAGCTCGATCGCTGGGTAGTCGCCCAGGCGCTCGAGCTGCTCGCCCGCCACGAGCAGGAGGGCAACCCGGTCTCGCTCCACGTCAACCTCTCCGGCGCCTCGGTCTCAGACCTCTCCGTGCTCGAATTCATCGAGCGCCGCCTCGACGAAGGGCAGGCGGACCCGGCGCGCTGCACCTTCGAGATCACCGAGACGGCGAAGGTCCACAACTACGAAGCGGCGGCCGGCTTCGCCGACCGCATCACCGAGTTCGGCTGTCAGGTCGCGATCGACGACTACGGTGCCGGCTTCGGGCCCTTCCACTACCTCAAGAGCATCCCCTTCGACCTGATCAAGATCGACGGCTCCTTCATCCGCGACATGCCCAACAGCGACGCCGACCAGCTCACGGTCCAGGCGATCGTGCAGATCGCCCGCGGCCTCGGCAAGGCGACGATCGCCGAGTACGTCCAGGACGACGTGACTGCGCAGATGCTGCGCGAGTACGGTGTCGACATGGCTCAGGGCTACCACCTCGGCCGGCCGGTCGACATCGCCGAAGCGCTCTAGTGGGGGAGCGGGGCCGCACGCGCCGCGGCGATGGCTCGCGCGGCGGCGTGGGGGGACGATCCCGTCGCGGTTCGGCCGCAGGGCACTCCCCGGGCGACGTTCGCACGGCGCTTGCCGCCCGCCTGCGCCTGCGCATGGCGGAGCTGGAAGCGGCGATCACGACGCGGGTGTACGCGATCGCCGATCCGCGCGAGGTGCGGGACGCGGCCTACCTGCAGGGCCTGCATGCTGCCCTCCCGGTTGCGATCGAGTACGCGATCTCGGCCCTCGAGCTGGGCGAGCGCCGGGCGCTCGAGATCCCGCCGTCCCTGCTCGCCCAGGCTCGCCTCGCGGCCCGGGGTGGCGTGCCCCTGGACACGGTCCTGCGCCGCTACGTCGCCGGCGACGCGCTGATCGGCGACCTGCTGTTCGAGGAGAGCGGGCGAGCCGAGGTGCCGGGCTCGGTGCTGAGGCAGCTGTTGGGTACGCAGGCGACGGTCCTCGACCGGTTGCTCGCCGCGGTGGGCGCCGAGTACGCCCGCGAAGCGGAGAACCGTCCCACCAGCGCTGCCGATCGCCGTCGCGAGTGCGTCAAGCGACTGCTCGCCGGCGAGCTCGTCGATCACGCCGAGCTGGGCTATGACCTCGACGCCCATCACCTCGCCCTGATCGCGAAGGGCGAGGACGGCCTCGAGACGATGCGCGAGCTGGCGACGAAAGTCGATCGCCGGCTGCTCGCGGTCCGCCACGAGGAAGAAGCGACCTGGGCGTGCTGGCTCGGGGGCAGCCGCCCGCTCGTGGCGAAAGAGGTCGCGCGGGCGCTGGGGGCGATCGCGCCCGCGCGGGCGCTGGTCACGGTCGGCGAGCCGGGAGATGGGCTCCTCGGTTGGCGGCTCAGCCATCGCCAGGCCAAGGCCGCGCTGCCGATCGCCGAGCGGCGGGGGGAGCGGATCGTCCGCTACGCCGACGTCGCCTTCCAGGCTTCGGCCCTGCACGACGACCTCATCGCCACCTCGCTGCGGGAGATCTACCTGGCTCCGCTGGAAACGACCCGTGACGGCGGCAGGGTCGCCCGCGAGACCCTGCGCGCCTACTTCGCCGCCGAGCGCAACGTCTCTTCCACGGCGGCCCGCCTCGGGGTCGACCGGCGCACGGTCAGCAACCGCATCCGCGCGATCGAAGATCGCCTCGGCTGCCCGCTCGCCGACGTGGCGACCGATCTCGAGACCGCGCTGCGGCTCGACGAGTAGCGCCGCTTCCCACCTCGGGTAATCCAGCGCCGCCGATTACCCGCATTGGGGAAGCGGTGGGCGGAGGGCGCGACGAAGATCGTCCCAGTCGAAACCGCGGGAGGCAGGGGGGCATGAGGAAATATTTGATCTGGGCCATGGTGGTCGTGACCGGGTTCGCGCTCGCCTTCGCGGCGACCGCCGTCGGCAAGCGCCAGGTCGTCCACGCCGGCAACCTCTTCCTCGCCGATGACGGCGGCATCTCGCCGTCGGCGCTGCCGCGACATGAAGCCGCCCCGATCGTCGCCCACCTGAAGGGGGAAATCGGGACGCTGGACGGCAGCCATCCCCCCGCGGTGAGGACCGTTGACCTCGACGTCGACAAGACGATCGCGGTCGACGCAAAAGGCCTGCCGGTCTGCAAGCAGAGCCAGATCGAGGCCCGCGAAACGGCCGTCGCCAAGAAGGTGTGCGGCAAGGCGCTGGTCGGCTCCGGGGTGGGCGAAGTCGAAGTCGCCTTCCCCGAACAGGCGCCGTTCTCCGCCCAGGGGCCGGTCGTCCTCTTCAACGGCGGCGTGCAGGGGGGGACCACCACCGTCCTCGTCCACGCTTACGTCGCCGTGCCGGCACCGACGGCGATCGTGACCGTGGCGAAGATCACCCGCATCGAGCGCGGCCCGTACGGGATGCACATCCTCGCCCGGATCCCGCGGATCGCCGGCGGCTACGGGTCGGTCACCCGTTTCGAGCTGACCGTGGGGCGCCAGTTCTCCTACAAGGGCGAGAAGCGGAGCTTCCTGAGGGCGAGCTGCCCGACCGGCAGCTTCAAGACGAAGGGTCAGGTCCTCTTCAGCGACGGCACGACCCTCGGCGAGACGCACGCCTTTCCCTGCACGCCCAAGGGATAGGCGACGGCTGACCCTCGCTGCGTCAGTCGCGCTGGACGGCGTCGACCAGGTGCGTCTTGACGTTGAGCGCGGCGGTCATCAGCCGCTCGATCGGCGACCCGGCGGGCGGCAGGGCGCCGAGCTGGCGGGCGAGGTCGGCGGCGTTCATGTAGGCGTCGTTGCGCTGGATGCGGCCGTCGCGAACCGTCAGTACGTCGCAGCCCTGGATGTCGACCTTGGCGCCGTTGGGGTCGAGCCCTTCGAAGCGCGCCGAGCCGTCGAAGGTGCCGGTGGCGCTCCAGCGGACGACCGCCTTCTCGCCCTCGGCCACCACCTCGACGATCTCCAGCTCGAAGTCGGGGAAGGCGGCGAAGAGGTCGCCGAACCAGGCCCGGTAGGAGGTGGGCACGCGCAGCTCGACCAGGCCGTGGATCGCGCCGATCCCGCCCGGCTCGTAGTAAGCGGTCATCGCGTCGAGGTCGCGCCTGCCGACGGCTTCGAAGTAGGCGCGGCCGACGGTTGCGGCATCGGTTGACTGGCTGCTGGCTGCCATCGGTCGCCCAGGTTACCCCTGGCGCAGCTGCGCCCGCCTCACCTTGCCGCTGCTGGTCTTCGGCAGCTCCGCGACGAACTCGACGATGCGGGGGAACTTGTAAGGCGCGGTCTCGCGCTTGCAGTGCTCCTGCAGCTCGTGGGCCAGCTCCTCGCTCGGCTCGCGTTCGCGGGGGACGACGATCGCCCGCACGACTGCGCCGCGCTCGGGGTCGGGAGCGGCGACCGCGGCCGCCTCGGCGACGGCGGGGTGGGAGAGCAGCGCCGACTCGACCTCGAAGGGCCCGATCCGGTAGCCGGCCGAGAGGATGATGTCGTCGTCGCGCCCCTCGAAGTAGAGGTAGCCGTCCTCGTCCTCGCGGACCAGATCGCCGGTCGGCCACCACTCGCCCGCGAAGCGCTCGCCGTCGAGGTAGTGGGAGAAGAAGGTGGGGGAGGAGGCGACGCGGAGCTGCAGTTCGCCCGCTGTCGAGTTGCCCGCGTCCGATCCCTCCTCGGGCGGCAGGATGCGGACCTCCATCCCCGGCAGGACCTTGCCCATCGAGCCCTGCCGGACCGGCTCGCCCGCGAGGTTGCCGCTGATGTGCCCGGTCTCGGTCTGCCCGTAGCCGTCGGCCGGCTCGAGGCCGGTGGCATCACGGAAGGCCGCGATCGTCTCCGGCTCCAGCGGCTCGCCCGCGGAGACCATGCGACGCAGCTTCGGCAGGCGGCGCAGTTTGGTGCGCTTGGCCAGCATCCGGTACTCGGTCGGCGCCTGGCAGAGCACGTTGACCCCGAGCGCCTCAGCGATATCGAGCCGCTCCTCCGCCTCGAAGCGCCCGTCGTGGATGACGGCAGCGGCCCCGGTCAGCCAGGGCGCAAGGAACACGTTCCGTGCCGACTTCGACCATCCCGTCGCCGTCGTGCACCAGACCAGCTCTCCCTTTCGCGACCCCAGCCAATGCTCCGCCTGCGCCCGCTGTCCTTCCAAATATCGATACGCATGCACGACCCCCCGTGGATCGCCGGTCGTCCCCGACGTGAACACGATCAGCGCCGGATCCTCTGCCTCCATCGCCTCCACCGGCGCCGGCGGCTCCTGCGGCAGGTCCTCGTCGAGCACCCTGCCGACCTCGTCCATCGTCATCGTCGCCACCCCGCCGGGCAGCTCAGCCAACAGCTCATCCTCACCCACGCAAAGCGCCGGCTCCGCCGCCGCAACCCGCACCTCGAGATCGTGCCGCCGCAATTGCGTATTGCAGGGCAGTGCCACCGCCCCCATCCGCCAACAGGCGAGCAGCGACAACACCCACTCGATCCGATTCCCCACGAGAGTCATCACCACGTCCCCCCGCTTAACCCCCCGCGCCGCGAAAGCGCCAGATAGTCCGGCAGAACACGCGATGAGTTCCCCGAAGTACCAGTCCCGCCGATTCCCTTCGGCATCTACCGCGACGATCCCGAGCCGCGAAGCCGGCGACCCCTCCATGAGCTCAACGAAGTTCAAGGCCGCCAGTCTCGCTCATGGCAGCTCTGTCTCGCCGCGAAACCGTCCCGAACCGCAAATATTGCACCTAGCGACGGTTTCGCGGGAAGCATTGAAGCGAGACCAGTGGTCGGCAGCCCACCGAAGCTCGCCGGACCTGCCGTTCCGGAAAGAGGGCCGGTGCCCCTCCCCGGAAGGCTCAGCTGCAGCGCCCCGAATCGCCAAACACGATCCAGCTGCGCGACGCGCCTTCAGGGGAGGGGCACCGGCCCTCTACGCGCTATCGCAGTTCCGAAGAACTCTTCCCCAACAACTGCCGAGCCACGATCAACAGCTGAATTTGCTGCGTCCCCTCGAAGATGTCGAGGATCTTCGCGTCCCGCGCCCACTTCTCGAGCAGCTCGTTCTCGGTGTACCCGACCGACCCGCACAGCTCGACGCAGCCGAGCGCCACGTCGACGCAGGTGCGCCCCGCCTTCGCCTTGGCCATCGAGGCCTGCAGCGAGTTGGGCTTGCCGTTGTCGGCCATCCAGGCCGCCTGCAGGGTCAGCAGCAGCGCCGCCTCGTAGTCCGACTCCATCTCGAGGTAGCGGGCCGCGGCGGCCGACTGCGAGAGCGCCGGGGTGTCGTAGTCGATCTCGACCCCGGCCTCCTCCAGCTTCTTGCGCGTCTCTTCCAGCGAGGCACGGGCGACGCCGACCGCCATCGCGGCGACCAGCGGCCGCGTGTTGTCGAAGGTCTGCATCGCGCCGCCGAAGCCGGCCTTGGTGTCGATCTCGGGGTTGCCGAGCAGCGCCTCCTTCGGCACCCGGCAGTTCTGCAGGGTGAAGTTGGCGGTGTCGGAGGCCCGGATCCCGAGCTTGTGCTCAAGCCGGTCGAGCTTCAGGCCCGGGTTGTCGCGCTCGACGATGAACGACTTGATCGCCGCCCGCCCGACTTTGCGGTCGAGGGTCGCCCAGACGACGATCAGGTCGGCCCGGTCGCCCGAGGTGACGAAGATCTTCTCGCCGTTGAGCACGTACTCGTCGCCGCTGAGGTCGGCCGTGGTGCGGATCGCCGCCGAGTCCGAGCCCGCCTCGGGCTCGGTGATCGCCATCGCCGCCCACTTGCCGCCGTACTTCTCGAGCTGCTCCTCGGTTGCCACCGAGGCGATCGCCGAGTTGCCGAGACCCTGGCGGGGCATCGAGAGCAGCAGGCCGACGTCGCCCCAGCAGAGCTCGATGATGCCGAGCACTGTGGAGAGGTTGGAGCCGTTGCGGTTACCGGCCTCCTTGTCGCCGTTCGACTCGCGGCGCACGCCGGCGGCACCGGCGCCGCCGATGTCTGAGCCCTCGTTCATGCCGTCGATCAGCGAGGCGAGCATGTCGAGCTCCTTGGGATAGGAGTGCTCGGCCTCGTCGTACTTGCGCGAGATCGGCCGGAAGACCTCGGTCGCGACCTGGTTCGCCTGCGTGGCGAGGGGCTTGAACTTCTTGGGTATCTCGAGATTGATCATGTGAGTTCCTTTCGCTCTGCCTAGCCGGGCTAGACGAGCAGGGCGCCCTCCATCACGCCCGCTGCACGGAGGTCGCGGTACCAGCGCTCGACCGGGTGCTCCTTGACGAAGCCGTGACCGCCGAGCAGCTGCACCCCTTCGGAGCCGATCTGCATCCCCTTCTGGGCGCAGAGCCGGCGGGCCATCGCCGCCTCGCGGGCGAAGTCCTGGCCCTGGTCGGCGCGGCTGGCCGCGCGGTAGGTGGCGAGTCGCATCCCTTCGGACTCGATGCCGATGTCGGAGACCGCGAAGGCGACGCCCTGGCGGTTGGAGATCGGTTCGCCGAAGGCGGTGCGCTCGTTGACGTACTGCTTGACGTAGTCGAGCGTCGCCTGCGCGGTGCCGACCGCCAGCGAGCACCAGGCGACGCGGGCGCGCTGCACGCACTCGACGTAGTCCTCGCGCTTGCCCTCGCCGAGCAGCGCCGTGCCGGGCAGCTTCACGTCCTTCAGCAGCAGGCGCCCGGTCGCGGCGGGGCGCAGGCCCATCGCCGGCTCGTCCTCGATTTCGAGCCCGTCGCTGCCGGACTCGATCACGAAGAGGGCTGGGCCGAGGTCCTCGGCCTCGGCGGCGACGAGGAAGAGCTCACACTCCGTGGGCCGGGCGATCAGCGACTTGACGCCGTTCAGCACCCAGTCCTCGCCGTCCTTGCGCGCCGTCGTCTCCAGCTTCAGCGGGTCGAACAGCGGCCGCGGCTCGAGGATCGCCAGCGCTGCGGCGGGCGTGTCCTCGCCGGTGAAAGCCGGGAGGTAGGTCGCCTCCTGCTCAGGCGTGCCCCAATGTCCGATCGCGGTGGCGACCGCGCCGGGGGCGAGCGCCGCGTAGGCGACGCCCATGTCGCCGTGGGCGAAGGCCTCGCCGATCAGGACGCTGGTGACGGCGGCCTGCTCGTGCATGACGCCGCCGAGCTCCTCCGGCACGCCGAGCATGTTGACGCCGAGCTCGTTGGCCTGGCTGAGGACCTCGGCCGGCGTCGAGCGGTCGAAGTCGGCCTGCTTGGCGATCGGGCGCACCTTCGCCTCGGCGAAGTCCCGTACCCCTTCCTGCAGCATCTGCTGCTCGTCGTCGGGGCTGATGTCGAAGAGGCTGCGCGGCTTGCCGGTCTTCTGCCGGGCCGGGCCGGTGAGGCTCGTCGCGGCCTTGAAGGTGCGCCCGGCGACGGTCGCCGAGCGGAAGCCGTTCTTGGTGCCGCTGAACAGCGCCCGCTCGACCTGCTTGCGGATGCGGATGCGGTCGAGCAGGTCCGAGCCTGCCAGCTTGTTGAGCCAGCGCAGGCCGAGGCCCATGCTGCGCTCGGCCACGCCCTTGTCCTGCGTTGCGGTGGACATCTCTACTTCCTCCCGTTCTTGGGTTTGGACTCGGTCGGCACCATGCGGCCGTCGAGGTGCGGCGTGCCGCGCTTGGCGTCACGCACCGCGAATCTGATCTCGTCTCCCTCCGAAGCACTGGCGAACTCGACCCTGCCCGGAAGCAGGATCGGCTTGCGGAAGCGAACCCCGACCTCGAAGGCGTCGGGCAGGCGACTCTCGATCGCCGCCAGGCAGCGCGCCTTCGTCCACATCCCGTGCGCGATCGCCCGCGGGAAGCCGAGCGGCTTCGCGGTCAGCGAGTGCATGTGGATCGGGTTGCGGTCGCCGGAGACGGCCGCGTAGCGCCGCCCCAGGTCGCCGCCGAGGCGCCATTCCGCGTTGGCGAGCGCCTCCTCGTGCGCATCGTGCTGGCTCTCGGCGGGATGCTTGTGTCGATGGGACTCGGCCTTGGCGGCGCTCGGCTCGCCGCCGCCGCGGCGCAGCATCGTGCTGGTCGACTCCCAGACGATCCGGTTGCCCGACTTGACCTTGGTCTGCAGGCTGAAGGTGCGGCCCTTGGGGTGGGGCTCGAGCTTGGTCGGCTTGACCTTGATCTCGAGCTCCTCGCCGATCCCGATCGGGCGCAGTTGCGTGATCGTGTTCTCGACGTGGACGAGGCCGACGGCGCCGAAGGGGAAGCTGCCGTCCGCCATCACCGCCATGTGCAGCGGGAAGGCCAGCACGTGCGGGTAGGTCGGCGGCAGCGTGTCGCGCAGGGAGAAGCCGCAGACCCGCGAGTAGGCGGCCACCCGCTCGGCGTCGGCATGGACGCTGGGCAGGGTCAGCTCGATCTCGGGGATCTCCTTGCCGCGGCCCGGCACGAACGGCAGCAGCGAGGCACCGGGGAGCATCGGCGCCGCCGCGCGCGCGTAGAGCGGCAGGATGCTGGGGGAGCTGTCAAGCGTGCGAGTCGGCATTAGGCCCCCAGCAGGCTCTGCCCACAGACGCGGACGACGTTGCCGGTGACGCCGGCGGAGGCCGGGCTGGCGAACCAGGCGATCGTCTCGGCGACGTCGACCGGCAGGCCGCCCTGGGACATGCTGTTCATCCGCCGGCCCGCTTCGCGGATCGCGATCGGCATCTTCGCCGTCATCTGGGTCTCGATGAAGCCGGGTGCGACCGCGTTGATCGTCGCCTTGCGCTTGGCCAGCTCCGGCGCCAGCGCTTCGACCATGCCGATCACGCCGGCCTTCGAGGTGGCGTAGTTGGTCTGGCCGGAGTTGC
>DASZQM010000304.1:0-3089 GCA_035549645.1 Solirubrobacterales bacterium
CACGATCCCGTACCAATCGCCCGCAGCCGGGGAGCCGCTGCCGGTGGCGCCGCCGACTGAGTTGTCGTTGGTCGAGGTGAAGGTGATCGGTTCGGCGGCGGTGCCCACCGCGTGAAGGCTGCCGTTGACGAGCATGGTGCAGGCCAGGCTGAATAGACAGCTGCCTCCGCCGTCCCCCTTCACGGTAAAGCCGGGGGCGATAGTGAGCGTAATGCCTTCCGGCACCACCACGGCGCAGTCAATCGTGACTCCACTCAGGTTGGAAGAGCTCCAGGTTTCGTCGTGCGTAAGCGGCCCACATCGATGCTCAGGCTCGGCCGAGGTTGAAGAGAAGCTTGCTGGGGTCGGGTCTGCTCCGCCAGCGTCAACGGCTCGAACCTGCCCGCTAACTTCTCCAGGGGCGCCGACTTCGAAGCTCCAAGGGCTTGAGCATGGCGCGAAGGAATCACCGCTCATTTTGCATTCGAAGCTCGCGCTTGGGGTATCGCTGTGGAACGTCACGTCCTCGATAGCCCCAGGTGGAACGGTTGCTGGAGGTGCTCGATCAAGAATCGTCTCAGGCACTTTGGGTGAGGGTGGACTCCCTTCGCTGGGACCGCCCCCCGAAGGCGGCGACGTGCTGGGCGTTTCCTGAGAGCCGCTGGATGGTGGAGTAGATGGGTCAGGCTGCGGGTGATGTTCGGCGGCTTTTCTCACCTGCTTGACGCATCGCCGGATTTCGATGCCGTCGCCCGCGAACCGTCGCTTACAGACTTTGATCCCGGCGACAACGACCTTTTGGATGCAGCGCCGCCTGGCTCTCCCTGCGACTTTCTGATCGCATTGCTTGAGCTGGCTGCCCACCGAAGCAACTCGGGCGACGGGCGATGGCTGAAAGTGTGTGCCGTCGGCGAAAACGACGGTCGATGAGACCGCGACCAAGACACCCACAGCGCCAATTGCTACAGATCTCCTGATGCCTCCCACTATGCCCTCCGCCGCCATCTAGGAAGTTGATTTAGCCCGATGCACCACCCGCAAGGCGGCGGGATGCTATCAGCCGTACCGAAGGGAGACATCGCAATTCCACCGTCTTTCATACCCATGCAATGCAGACGATACATTTCGCCCCTGGTTCCACGGATTCCGGGAGATCGAAGGTGGATCATCTGTCGGCCGGCAGGCGCTTTCACTCGCCTCCTGCCGCAATTCGTAGCAGCGCCCACAGGACGGCCTCGGCGATCGCGGCGGTGCGGCGCCCGTCAGGGCTGACCCACTCACCTTCCTCTCGGCGCAGGCCGCTGCGGTGAATCAGCGCGACAGCGAGGCCGCCGTTCACGACGACATTGATCTCGGGCTCCGCGAGCTTCCTCACGGTTAGCGGGTGCTCTAGTCCGGGGCGAAGTTCAGAGGGATCGAGCCGGGGCGCTTCGAGCCACTCGGCAACGGCGGCCGCCGACTGAGCGCCAGTGAGAACGATCTCGCTCGTGGTGGGATCGAAGGTCCCCACCGCGACCAGCGCCTCGCGCGGGACCGACATCGCGGCGGCGGTCGGGTAGCCGTCCACCATTCGGCCACAGGCATAGACAGCCCGATCGGCGAGCGTCCGCATTTCGCTCTGCTCGTAGACCGCGCCCTCGTAGTAGATACGCACGTCCTCTCGCCGCGCGTCGGGGCAGCCGACAATCGCGGATCCGCGAGAGATGCCGGCGGTGGCCCGGTGGCCAGCAGCGGGAACGTAGACGACGACCTCACGGCTCATCGCTCGGCCCCTGCTCGTCTCGATCGTCTCCTTGCTTACCTCGCCGCCGCAGGAGCGCGATGAGCTGCCTACACCGATCACCGAGAGTCGGCCGCCGCCGTTCTTCTTCCTGGCGTTCCTTCCGCAGCCGTTCCTCGCGGATGAGTTCCGATTCGGCCCGGCGGTCGGCGTAGGGATTGTTGCCCCGGAAGAGTTCGATCTCCTCCCAGATCAAGGTCATGGCCTCGATGCCGAGCCACACAAGCCACACCGCCACAAGACCCCACCAAAAGGACCAAGAAATCAGCCCGCAGACGATGCCGCCAACGATGCTGAGTCTCACGGTCCACCGAGCTTCGCGGTCGACTTGGAACTCCTCGCCATTGGGCAACCTCCGCCGTTTGCGGGGTCGCATCAGCGCGCTCCGGCGACCGCTGCCTCTGCGCCGCTCAGCGGCGCGTCGGAGCGGTCAACGATGCCGATCGCGATCAGCCGCCGAGCGAACTCGTCGGGGCTGGCCACCGGGCCGAGAAGGTCGAGGATGCCGGCGTCGATTGCATCCCGCAACGCCGCCCTGCCGTCGCCGAAAACCTCCAGGTGGGGATGGAGCCCCCATCGGCCGCCGTTCCCGAGCTCGATCAGCGTGACCTTGAATTCACCGCCCCCTCCGGGTGAGCCGTCCCGGCCGTAGTCGCCGATCTGAAACTCGCCCGCCTCGCGGATCGGATTCGCCGCCGCATAGCGCTGGCGCCCCAGGTCGTAGAAGCCGAGCCTTCCCTCTGCGTCTATTTCCCGGGCCTGGACGATCAACTGGTCCGCGACCGCACCCCAGTCCTCCTTGCTTGGGGCAAGAAGGACGCGGGCGGCCGCCGAGCGCAGCTCCCTGGCGATCACCGGAGGCGGCGCTGCGTGGCCGCCAGCCTCGGCGATCGCGTCGGCGATCCGCTCGGCGCTCGCCGGGTCCGCGAGGAGCGTGGCGAGAAATTCGCGCAGAAGGCCAACCTCGAAGCGGGTGCCGTCGAAGTCATGCACTCGGCCAGCGCCGGTTTCGCCCAGCGCGACGGGATCGAGGTCGCCGTCGCTGTCGGCGTATGCGTCGGCGAGCGCCTCCCAATCCTCTCCGGTAGCCGCATGAATCGGGTCTTGGATTCTGAGCCGCAGGAGCCCGGCGACATCAGAGCGCTCATAGCGGCCGCCGACAACGTGTTCGAAGAGAAGCTCGGTCACGGCGTCTGCAACGGCGTCGTGATTGAGCGCCCGAAGTAGAAGCTCGCGAGCCTGATCGGAGTCGACTGCTGCGGTGGTCATATCGTCCTCCTGTCTCGGATTGGGTCCAGCCATGCCGGTGCGCAGCGGTAGAAGAGGAAGT
>DASZQM010000305.1:0-3508 GCA_035549645.1 Solirubrobacterales bacterium
GCAAGAGCACGCTGATCGGGGCGCTGACCGCCGAGCTGCGCAAGGCCGAGCGCCAGGTCGCGGTGCTCTCGATCGACCCCTCCAGCCCCTTCACCCAGGGCGCCCTGCTCGGCGACCGCATCCGCCTCACCGACCACTTCCTCGACAAAGGCGTCTTCATCCGCTCGATGGCCTCGCGCGGCGCCCTCGGCGGCCTCTCCGAGGCGGCGCTGCAGGTGGCGCTGGTGATGGACGCGGCGGGCAAAGACGACGTGCTGATCGAGACCGTCGGCGTCGGCCAGGCGGAGATCGACATCGTCGACCACGCCGACACGATCGTGCTGGCGCTGATGCCGGGCTCGGGCGACTCGATCCAGGCGTTGAAGGCGGGCGTGATGGAGATCCCCGACGTGATCGTCGTCAACAAGGCCGACCACCCGATGACCGACACGATGGTGCGCGAGGTGCGCGGCGTGCTGGCGCTCTCCCACGTGGAGGGCGGCTGGCCGGTGCCGGTGCTGCGGACCGAGGCGGCGAACGGCGTCGGCGTCGACGAGCTCGCCCGGAAAATCGACGAGCACCGCGCCTTCATCGAAAGCGAGGGGACGCTGGCCGAGCGCCGCGCCCGCAACCTGCGCAGCGAGGTGCTCGGCATCGCCACCTCGCGCATGCGTCGCCGCATGGAGGCGACCGCCGCCGACGATCCCGAGATCGCGGCGCTGCTGGAGCGCGTCGTGCGGCGCGAGCTCGATCCCGCCAGTGCCGCCTCCGAGCTGCTCGAGAGGCAGGCGGATGACTGATTCGCCGCCCGCCGCGCCCGTCTCGCTCGAGGACGTCAAGAGCTGGCGCGGCCACGGCGTCGATGAGATCGGCGCCGAGGGCATCGGCGAGGTTCACGGCTGCTTCGTCGACGCCGAACGGGGTCAGCCGAGCTGGCTGATCGCCAAGCTCGGCCGCTTCGGCTCCGGCACCCTGGTGGCGATCCCGATCGCCGATTGCGCCGCCGGCGCCGGTCGCGTCTGGGTGGCGCAGGAGCGCGAGCGGATCCGCAGCGCCCCGGTAGTCGACCCGACCAGACCGCTGCTGCGCGAGCACGAGCTGACGATCGCCTCCCACTTCGGCATCGGCGCCGGTGTGGGCCGGGCGGCAGAGGTGTCGGGACGCGCCGAGGGCGCGGTCACCTCGCAGCCCGGCTGACGTTCTTTCCTCGTCACATTTCCCCCCTAGCGTGGCGCCCTCGGACCTCTAAGAAGGGAGCAGACGATGCGCGCAGGGCGAGGTATGGCGATTCCGATGGCGGTGCTGGCGGTGGCCGGTGGCATCGCGCTTGGCGGCTGCGGCGGTTCCTCCGGCGATGACTCGACCACGCAGTCGCAGAACGCGTCCGCAACGACGGGCAGCGACGACGCGATGAAGCACCACGACAGCGCCGGGATGAAGGACGACCACGGCGGCTCGATGAAGCACGAAGACGCGATGAAGGGCGAAGGCTGATCGTCACCTCCGCGTAATCTCGGCCTGGCAAGGTTGGCTCGATGGCGCTGCTGATGCTCTTCGGCTTCATCGCGGGCGCGGGCACCGCGCTCTCGCCTTGCGTGCTGCCGGTGCTGCCGATCGCGCTCTCGGCGGGGGCGACCGGGGGGCGCAAGCGGCCGCTCGGCATCGTCGTCGGCCTGGCGCTCTCCTTCACCTTTGCCACCGTGGCGCTGGTCTACGTGATCGCGGCGCTGGGCCTGCCCGACGACCTGCTGCGCAAGTTGGCGATCGGAGTCCTGCTCGCTTTCGGGATCGTCCTGATGATCCCGCCGCTGGCGGCCCGGGTCGAGGCGACGATGAGCCGCTTCGCCGGGCGGGCCGGGATTGCCGGAGGTGGGGGCGACGGCTTCTGGTCGGGCACCGCGGTCGGGGCCAGCCTCGGGATCGTCTACGCGCCCTGCGCCGGGCCGATCCTGGCGGGCGTGATCATCGTCTCCAGCTCGCAGACCTTCACCGTCGGTCGCCTCGCGGTCGCGCTCAGCTACGGCGTCGGCTCGGCTGTCGTCCTCTACTTCCTCATGCTCGGCGGCCGCAAGCTGACGGCGCCGCTGGCGCGCCGCGGCGCCGCCTTGCAGGTCACGATGGGAGCGGTGATGGTCGTCGTCGCCCTGGCGATGGCCGGCAACTACGACGTCAAGTTCCAGAACCAGATCGCCAGCTCGCTGCCCAGCTTCCTGGTCAACCCGACCGAAGGGCTGGAGGACACGGCGGCGGCCAAGAGCGCGCTCAACGACATCCGCGGCGAAGAAGCACACGGGGTCGGGGCCCTGGCGACGACCAGCGCGGCGGTAGCGGTGCACGAAAGCAAGGCGAAGGCGGGTGCATTGCCGGGCAAGAGCTCGGGCCTGCCCGTGCTCGGCACCGCGCCCGAATTCGTCGGCACCCAGAAGTGGTTCAACACCCCGGGCGGCAAGCCGCTGACGCTGCGCGGCCTGCGTGGGCGCGTCGTCCTCGTCGACTTCTGGACCTACAGCTGCATCAACTGCCTGCGCACCCTGCCCTACCTGACCGCCTGGGACAAGACGTACCGCAAAGACGGCCTGACGATCGTCGGCGTCCACTCCCCCGAGTTCCCCTTCGAGAAGGACGCGGGCAACGTCGAAGAAGCGATCGAGCGCAATGGCATCCACTATCCCGTCGTCCAGGACAACGACCTGGCGACCTGGAGCGCCTACGCCAACCAGTACTGGCCGGCCGAGTACTTCATCGACGCCAAGGGCCGGGTCCGCTTCACCCACTTCGGCGAGGGCGAATACGGCGAGAAGGAGCAGATCATCCGCGAGCTGCTGGCCGAAGCGGGGCGGCCGGTCGCCAAGCACGATTCCGGCGCGCACGGGATCGAAGCCTCGCGAGGGGTGACGACGCCCGAGACCTACCTCGGCGCCGCCCGTGCCGAACGCTTCACCAACCCGATGCTCTCGCCCGGCACGCACGCCTTCGCCAAGCCACCGGCGCCCGGGCCAAACGAATTCGCCTACAGCGGCCGCTGGCGGATCGCGCTCGAGTCGGCGACGGCGGCGAAGGATGCGTCCCTCGACCTCAATTTCGGCGCGCGGCGCGTGTACGTCGTGCTCGGCTCGCCCGGCGGTCCCCGCCGGGTCCGTGTCCTGCTCGACGGCAAGCCGATCCCGGCGAAGCTCGCCGGCTCCGACGTCCACGGTGGCTCGGTCGACGTCACCGCCCAACGCCTCTACGAGGTGGTCGACCTGCCGGCCGTCGGCCACCACGTGCTGGGGCTCGAACCGGAACCCGGGGTGATGGCTTATTCCTTCACCTTTGGCTAGTCCTGCCCACGGCGGCGCCGGAAAGGCGTCGCCGGCCGGGGCGGGCAGAATGGGCGGCGTGGTGGAGTCCGCGCATGGCACCGTGCTCGTCGTCGACGACGAGCCGACGATCGTCGAGGTCGTCTCCCGCTACCTGCAGCGGGCCGGCTACGAGACGCTCGGCGCCGCCGACGGCCCGGAGGCGCTGCGCTCGGCCGAAGCGGGCGACC
>DASZQM010000306.1:0-9496 GCA_035549645.1 Solirubrobacterales bacterium
GGCGCTGGCGCAAGCGGCGCGCGGCCTGGGCTTGGAGACGGTCCGATGAGCGGCGAGGCGCCGATGAGGACGCTGCTGGTCGACAACCACGACTCCTACACCTACAACGTCTTCCACCTGCTCGCCGGGGTCTCCGGCGAGGAGCCGATCGTTGTCGACAACGACGCCGTCTCCTGGCGGGCGCTGGAGCGCTGGGACTTCGACGCGATCGTGCTCTCGCCCGGACCGGGGACGCCGGGCCGCTGGCACGACTTCTGCGTCTGCGACGACATCCTCCGCTACAGCGAGATCCCGGTGCTGGGCATCTGCCTCGGCCACCAAGGCCTGGGCAAAATGCTCGACGGCGAAGTGCGCAGCGCGCCGGAGGCGATGCACGGGCGCCTCAGCCGCATCTTCCACGAAGGTGCCGGCCTCTTCGATGGCATCCCGCAGGGCTTCCCGGTCGTGCGCTACCACTCGCTGGCGATCACCGGCATGGGCGCGGAAGGCAACGTCTGCGCCTGGGCCGACGACGGCGTGGTGATGGGGATCGAACACCGCCAGCGGCCGCTGTGGGGGGTGCAGTTCCACCCCGAGTCGATCGCCACCGACCACGGCGCCCGCCTGGTCGAGAACTTCTACGCGCTGGCGCGCCAGCGCAAAGCGCCGCCGGTGCGGGCGACGAAGCGACCGGCGAGCGCGCCGCGTCGCGCCCACGCCGCTGCCAAGCCGGGCACCTCCGAGACGCGGCTGCTGCTGCGCACGATCCCGGGCGAGGCCGCGACCGAGGCGCTCTTCGAACGGCTCTTCGCCGACGCCGACTACGCCTTCTGGCTCGACAGCGCCGACGCGCCGACGCGGCTGGCGCAGAGCTCCTACCTCGGCACCAGCGCCGGCGCGGAGCGCTGTGTGCTCGAGTACGACGTCGAGGAGGGGGCGGTGAAGATCCAGCGTGCGGACGCGACCGCGATCGAACGCGGCTCGATCTTCGACGTGCTCGACCGGGAGCTGGCCGTGCGAGCGATCGAGACCCCGTCCCAGGAACTGGTGCCGCCGAACCTGCTCGGCGGCTTCGTCGGCTTCCTCGGCTACGAGTGCAAGGCCGACTGCGGCGCGACCAACGAGCACAGCTCCGACGTGCCCGACGCGGTGCTGATGCTGGCCAACCGCATGGTCGCGGTCGACCACGTCCAGCACCTCACTCACGTGCTCGCCGTCTGCACGGTGGGCGAAGAGGCCGACGCCGAACTCTGGCTCGACGGGGCGGAGGCGACGGCGCGCGAGCTGCTCACCTCACCGCCGCCGCAGCCGAGCGTCGAGGACCCGGCCTTCGGCGAGCCCGAAGCCGCCCACGTCAGCTTCCAGTGCGGCCGCGGGCGCGAGCAGTACCTCGCCGACATCGCCCGCTCGCAGGACGAAATGGCGGCGGGCGAGTCCTACGAGGTCTGCCTCACCGACCAGATCTCGACCGAGGCCAGTCCCGAGCCCTTCGACCTCTACCGCAACCTGCGCCGCTCCAACCCGGCCCCGTTCGCCGCCTTCCTCAAGCTCGGCGACGTCGCCGTGGTCAGCTCCTCGCCGGAGCGCTTCCTCTCGCTCGACCGCGAGCGCCGGGTCGAGGCGCGGCCCATCAAGGGGACGAGCAAGCGCTCGCCCGACCCGGCCGAGGACGCGGCGCTGAAAGCGGAGCTGACCAACGACGAAAAGACCTACGCCGAGCACCTGATGATCGTCGACCTGCTGCGCAACGACCTCGGCATCGTCTGCGAGGTCGGCAGCGTCGCCGTCCCCGAGCTGATGATCGTCGAGGACTACGCGACCGTGCACCAGCTGATCTCGACGGTCGAGGGGCGGCTGCCGGCCGACCGCTCCGCCGCCGAGCTGACCCGCGCCTGCTTTCCTGGCGGCTCGATGACCGGGGCGCCGAAGCTGCGCACGATGGAGATCATCGACGACCTCGAGGACGAGGCGCGCGGCGTCTACTCGGGCGCGATCGGCTACTTCGGGCTCGACGGCGTGATGGACCTCAGCATCGTCATCCGCACGATCGTGATGCGCGAGGGGAGGACCACGATCGGCGCCGGCGGCGCGATCGTGATGCAGTCCGACCCGGTCGACGAGTTCGACGAGATCCTGCTCAAGGCGAAAGCGCCGATGGCGGCGATCGCCCGCACCGTCACCGGCAGCGACGGGCCCGAGTCCTGGAGCGTCGAGCTGGAGCCCGCGCGAGCCCGAGCCGCGGAGGCGGCGTGAGTCCGATGGAGGCGAGCGCCGAGCCGAAGTGCGAGGTGCGGCCGGCGACCGAGGCCGACGCGCCGGCAGCCGCGGCAGCGATCGGCGAGCTGCTCGTGGAGCTGAGCGGGGGCGGGCCGGCGGCCGAGGAGCTGGAGCGGGCGACGGCGGAACTGGTCAGGGACAGGGGGATGGGTGCCCTGCTGGTGGCGGAGGCAGGGGGCGAGGACGGCATCGTGGGGGTTCTCGCCGCCAGCTGGCAGCACGCCGTGCACGTGCCCGGTCGCTACGGCACGATCCAGGACCTCTGGGTCCACCCGGACTGGCGCAGCCGCGCGGTCGGCCACGAGCTGGTCGAGGCCTTCTGCGAGGTCGCCCGCGAGGAGGGGGCGAAGCGGATCGAAGTCGGCCTGCCGCGTGAGGACTTCGAGCGCATCGGCGCCACCACCGCCTTCTACCGCGCCAACGGCTTCGAGCACCTCGGTCCGCGGATGCGGAGGAAGCTGTGAGCACGGAGCTCCTCCTGGTCGAGCAGCGGGCCGCAGCGGAGGACGACGGCGCCCACTGGATCCTCGAAGGCGGCCGCATCCTGCCCGGTGCCGACGACGGCCGGCGCATGGACGAGCTGCGCCGCGGCCTGCTGCGCCACGCCGGCGTGCGCGCGGCGGATGCTGACGCCGACAGCGAAGACGTCGAGCAGACCCTCTGCGTGCTGCACGAGCCCGAGTACCTGGAAGCGCTGGGCGAGGTCTCGGCCGAGCCGGTGGTGATCCCGGAGCTGACGCCGCCCGGCCTGCCGCCTGACATCCCGGTCAGCGCCGGCCTGGTCGAAGCGGCCCGCGAGGGCGTGCGCACAGCGATCAGCGCCGCCGAGCGCTTGGTCGAGGGCGCCCGCTTCACCTACGCGCTCTGCCGCCCGCCCGGTCACCACGCCGGCCCCACCTGGTTCGCCGGCTACTGCTACCTCAACACCGCCGCCGCCGCGGTCCAGGTGCTGCGCACCGCCGGCGTGCGTCCGGTCGGCATCCTCGACATCGACCTGCACTACCCCAACGGCACCGCGGCGATCGTCGCCGGGATGGAGGACGCCAGCCTGCACTCGCTGCACGCCTCGCCGGTGACCAATGTTGCCGGCGGCACGGTCGAGCCGAGCGACGAGCGCGAAGTCGCGATCGCCTTCGCCGGCAGTCCCGACGCCGAGGTCTACCTCACCACCGTCGCCCGCTCGGTCGAGGCGCTGGCGCGAGACTCCGAGGCCCTGGTCGTCTCGCTCGGCTACGACATCGTCGCCGGGGACCCGCACGGGTCGTGGGGGTTCGAGCCGCCGATCTTCACCGAGATCGGCCGTCTGCTCGCCGCCGCCGGCCGTCCCGTCTGCGTGATCCAGGAGGGCGGCTATGCCCTCGACTCGCTGGCCGAGTGCAGCGAGGCCTTCGTCAACGGCCTGCTCGACGGGGCTCCCGCATGAGCGATCCGGGACTGCAGGGATTTCGCGATCGGCTCAACCCGATCGACGAGGAGATCGCGCGACTGCTCGGCGAGCGCTTTCAGATCTGCCGCGAAGTCGCCGAGTACAAGGAGGCGAACGGCATCGCGATGATGCAGCCGGCGCGGATGGCGGAGGTGCTGGAGCGCTACCTCGCCCGCGGCGCCGAGGCCGACCTGCCGGCCGAGTTCACCGAGGCGCTCTTCGAGCTGCTGATCGAATCGACCTGCAAGCTCGAGGACGAGTTGATGGATGGGCCGGTGCCGCCGAGCGCGGCGCAGGCCGCCCTGCCGCCCGGCCCCGAAGAGCCCGAGCTGACCCAGTCGATGCGCTGGGCGAGCGAGCCGCTGCCGCTGCTCGAGCAGTGCCAGCAGCGCTTCGGGGACACCTTCACCCTGCGCCTGCGCAACCTCGGCACCTGGGTCGTGCTCGCCGACCCCGAGGACGTCAAAAAGGTCTTCTCGATCGACACCAACGAGCTCGGCGTCGGCATGCCGAACCTGGCGCTCAAACCCGTCCTCGGCGACCACTCGGTGATGCTGAGCGAGGAGCCCGCCCACATGGTGCAGCGCAAGCTGATGCTGCCGCGCTTCCACGGCGAGCGGATGCGCGAGGACGCCGAGATGATGACCGAGCTGGCGCGGCGCGAAGTGCGCTCCTGGCCGGTCGGCGAGCCCTTCCAGCTCTGGCCGCGGATGCAGGCGCTGACCCAGGAGGTCGTGATGCGGGCGGTCTTCGGCGACGACGAAGGCCGGCTCGATCGCATGCGCGGCCTGCTGACCAACCTGACCGAGGCGATCAACGACGAGGACCGCCTCTACAAGCTCGCCCTGCTCGGCTCCGACTGGCTCGAACGCAGCCCCGGCTGGCGGGCGGCGATGGAGCCGGTCGAGGAGGAGGTGCTGGCCGAGGCGCGCCGCCGCCGTGCGGAAGGCGCGGACGGTCGTCGCGACGCGGTCTCGATCCTGGTCGAGGCGCGCCACGAGGACGACGGCTCGCCGCTGAGCGAAAAGGAGCTGCGCGACGAACTGCTCACCCTGCTCACCGACGGGCCGACCTCGAGCTCGCTGGCCTGGGTCTTCGAGCGCCTCCTGCGCCATCCCGAGAAGCTCGCCCGCCTGCAGGAGGAGCTGGCGGCGGGGGAGGGAGACGAGTACCTCGACGCCGTGGTCAAGGAGACGCTGCGCCTGCGGCCGCCGGTCTCGGTCGTCGTGCGGCGGCTGCTGAAGCCGGCGACGCTGGGCGGCTACGAGCTCCCCGCCGGCACGCTGGTCGCGCCCTGCGTCTACCTGATCCACCACCGCGAGGACGTATATGAGAACCCGGGCGAGTTCATCCCCGAGCGCTTCCTCACCCAGCGCGCCGCGGTTCCGACCTGGATTCCCTTCGGCGGCGGCGCCCGCCGCTGCCTCGCCGCCAGCTACGCCGAACAGGAGATGAAGCGGATTCTGCGCACCGTGCTGGAGGAGGTCGAGCTGGCACCGGTCGAGTCGCAGGGGGAGCGGATCAGTCGCGCCGCGATCGCCTTCAGCCCCGCCGAGCACGGCCTCGTCGTCGCCAAACCGCGGACCCGTGCCTATGTCTGAGCATGACCTGATCATCGTCGGCGCCGGCGCCAAGGCGGCCGGGATCGCGACCAAGGTCCACATCGCCAACAGCCTCGGCCTGGCGCAGCTCTCGGTGAAGATCATCGAGGGGACCGAGGTCGCCGCCTCCTGGAAGGGCCGCAACGGCATGACCTCGGGCGAGGAGCCGCTGGCGGTGACGCCGATCAAGGACATCGGCTTCCCGTACCAGAGCCACATCGAGTTCGGCGAGGCGGGCGAGGCGATCGACGCGGCGCTGGCCCAGTTCACCTGGCAGCAGCACATGATCAGCAAGCGCCGTTACGCCCGCTGGGTCGACGCCGGCTCGCCGCCGGTGCGCCACCGCGACTACGGCGAGTACCTGAGCTGGGTGCTGGCGCGGGCGACCGAGGGGATCGAGCACGTCAGCGGCCGGGTCACCCAGGTGCGGCTCGACGAGCCGGGCGAGCGCTGGGTGGTCGAGGTCGAAGAGGACGGCGGCAGCTCGACCCACAGCGGCGGCGCCCTGGTCCTCACCGGCCCCGGCATCCACCGCGCCTTCCCGCACGAGCCCGCGGTCGCCGACCGCGTCTTCCACTGCGACAGCAAGCGCGAGGAGTTCGCCCGCATCCCCGAGGGCGAGCAGTGCGACGTGGCGATCGTCGGCGGCGGCGAGAGCGCCCTCAGCGCGACGATGTTCCTGCGCGGCATGCGGCCGCGCTGCCGGTTCACGATCTACACGCCGCTGCTGCCGATGAGCCGCGGCGAGAGCTTCCTCGAGAACCGCGTCTTCTCCAATCCCGACGCGGTCGAATGGGAGTCGCTCGACCTGCAGACGCGGCGCGACTTCGTCAAGCACTCCGACCGCGGCGTCTTCGACCCGCCCAGCCTCTCGGCGATCGCCTACGACGACCGCTGCCGCTTCGTCACCGGCCGCGTCACCGACGTCGGCGCGGCGAACGCGGGGCAGGGGGTGCGGCTCGAGTTCGCCTCGCCGGAAGGGACGGCGAGCGCCGAGCACGACTTCGTCGCCAACTGCACCGGCTTCGACCTGTTGGCGCAGATGGGCACGCTCTTCCCGGCTGCCGTGCGGGAGGAGATCGAGCGGCGCAGCGGCCCGCTCTGGGAGCGGCCGGCCGGCAGCGAAGTGCCGATCGGGCGCAACCTCGAGCTGGCCGGGATGCGCCCCCGCCTGCACATCCCCGGCCTCGCCGGCCTCAGCCAGGGCCCGGGCTTCGCCAACCTCGGCGCGCTCGGGCTGCTCTCGAACCGGGTGCTGCAGCCGCTTTTGATCGCGAATAGCGAATTACTTGATTCTTATAAACCAGTCGCATAGGGTCGCCTGGAACCGGAGGGAAAGGCAGGGAACGATGAAGAACGGGAGCAGTGCTACGCACGCCGCGCGCGCGGCAATCGGTCTGCTGGCGATCGCCGCCATCGCGGCGATCCTGGGAGGTTGCGGCGGCTCGTCCTCCGGCGGCGGCAGCAGCGAACCGGTCAGCCTCACCGGCTCCGGCGTGGCCAACGGCGACCTCGCCAACACCCGTCACTTCAAAGGCAGCTCGATCGACAGCTCCAACGTCGGCGAACTCGAAGTCGCCTGGAAACTGCCGCTGAAAGCGACCAGCGCCTTCGGCAGCTACGCCGCGGCGCCGGTGATCAGCAAGGGCGTGATGTACTCGCAGGACCTGGCCTCGAACGTGCAGGCGATCGAAGTCGAAAGCGGCAAAGTCCTCTGGACCGCCTCCTTCGAACAGCCCGACCACGGCCCCAACGGCGTCACCGTCGCCGGTGGCCTCGTCTTCGGGGTGACGCCGACCGAAGCCTTCGCGCTCAACCAGAAAACCGGCCAGGAGGAATGGTCGGTGGAACTGGCGCGCAACTCGAAAGAGGGCCTCGACATGGCGCCCGGGTACAAGGACGGCCTCGTCTACGTCTCGACCGTCCCGGTCAACGTCGAAGAATTCTACGGCGGCAACGGGGTCGGAATCCTCTGGGCGCTCGACGCCAAGACCGGCAAGAAAGTCTGGAAGTTCAACACCGTGCCGACCGGCCTCTGGGGCAACCCGCAGATCAACTCGGGCGGCGGCCTCTGGTACCCACCCTCCTTCGACGACCAGGGCTCGATGTACATCGCGGTCGGCAACCCCGGCCCGATCCCCGGCACCGAAAAGTACCCCTGGGGCTCGAGCCGGCCGGGCCCGAACCTCTACACCGACTCGATCGTCAAGCTCGACGCCAAGACCGGCAAGATGGACTGGTACTTCCAGCTGACGCCGCACGACGTCAACGACTGGGACCTCAACGACCCGCCGATCCTGGTCGACTCCGGCGGCAAGGAAATGGTGGTCGGCGCCGGCAAGTCGGGCATTGTGATCGCGCTCGACCGCAAGACCGGCAAGCTGCTCTGGAAGCGCCCGGTCGGCCTCCACAACGGGCATGACGACATGGGCAAGGAAGCGATGAAGCGCATCGTCCCCCAACTGCCGGTGGAAATCCTCCCCGGCTCGCTCGGCGGCGTGATCGCGCCGATGGCGACCGACGGATCGACCGTCTTCGCCCCCGTCGTCAACGGCTCGCTGACCCTCAGCGGCCAGGAAGAAAAGTCCGAAGGCGGCCCGGGCAACGGCGAAGTAGTCGCCCTCGACCTGGCCACGGGCAAGGTCAAGTGGAAGGAAGAAGTCGCGACCCCGGCCTTCGGCTACCTGACGGTCGCCAACGACCTCGTCTTCGCCACCACCTACGACGGCACCGTCAGCGCCTTCGACACCAAGACCGGCACCGTCGTCTGGCGCGAAAAACTCCCCGCCGGCACCAACAGTGGTGTCACCGTCTCAGGCGAAATGCTGATCGCCCCGGCCGGCGTCGCGGCAGCGGCCGGGCAGGAAGCCCAGATCGTCGCCTACAAGCTGGGCGGTTAGGGCCGACTCAGTCGTCCAGGTGAATCTCGCGCAGCCGCCCGTTGCTGACGTCGTAGACGAAGCCGCGAACGTCGTCGCGGTGGGGTAGGAACGGCGACTGGCGGACTTTCTTGATCGAGGCGCGGACGTCGCTCTCGACGTCGGTGAAGGATTCGATCGGGAAGTCGGGGGCGAGGCCGGTCTCCTCTTGCAGCTCGGTGCTGAAGCCATCGTCGCTGATCATTTCCATGCCGCAGTTGCTGTGGTGGATCAGCATTACCTCGCGGGTGCCGAGCCGGCGCTGGGAGATCGCCAGGGAGCGGATCACGTCGTCGCTGACGACGCCGCCGGCGTTGCGCAGCACGTGCGCCTCGCCGTTGCCCAGGCCCAGCGCTGCGAAGACATCGATGCGGGAGTCCATGCAGGTGACGACTGTCAGCTTGCGTCTTGGTTGCACCGCGAGGGCAGCGGGCGGCGTCTCGGTGGCGAACCGCTCGTTGGCCGCGATCGCGTCGTCAATAGCGCTCATGCGTTGCGCAGTCTATGCACCCGAAAGGCGCAACCAGCTCTTCTTTCGGCCCGTCGCCGGTTGAACCTTTGGCCAATGAGTACTAGCTTGTGTATGGCGGAGAGGGGGCCAATGCGGGGAGCAGCGCTGCACGATATCCGGGCTGAGCTTGTCGCTCGTCTGCGGGCGCGATGCGGAGAGATCGAAGACACGGTCTACAACCGCGTGCTCAAGATGGCCGATCCCACGGAAGGCGACGACCCCGAGTACCGGGCCTACCTGCGGGCAACCGTGGCCGAGTCGATCGACTACGCCCTGCTCGGGATCGAGCGCGGCGAGGAGTGGGAAGGCACGATCCCCGAGGCCGCTGCAGTGCAGGCCCGCCGGGCGGCTCGCAACGGCGTCAAACTCGACGCGATCCTGCGCCGCTACGCCGCCGGCGACCGGCTCGTCGGCGAGTTCGTGGTCGACGAGGCGGCCAAGCTGCCCAACGAGGCGATGCGCCACTTGATGCGAGCCCAGGGACCGCACGTCGACCGGATGATGGCCTCGGTCGCGACCGAATACATGGACGAGCTGGAGCGGATCAGGCGCTCGCCCGCGCAGCGCATCGCCGAACGCGTGCAGCGCCTGCTCGCCTCGGACTCGCCGGTCGACGCCGCCGGGCTCGACTACGAACTCGACGCCTGGCACCTGGGCCTGGTGGTCACCGGCTCGCGCCCCGACGTCGCCGCGCGCACCCTGGCCGCGGGCCTCAATCGCCAGTCGCTCGTCGTCGCCCAGGGCAACGACGGCGCCTGGGCCTGGCTCGGGGGCCGCGAGCGCC
>DASZQM010000307.1:0-5927 GCA_035549645.1 Solirubrobacterales bacterium
CGGCGAGTAGTCGAGCACGCCCTGCATGTAGATGGTCAGGTAGAGGAACATCGCGAACATCCCCGCCGAGAGCCCGAAGGCGACCGCGGAGACGCCGTTGAAGGCGGGCTTGCGGAAGAGCGAGAGGTCGAGCATCGGGTATCTGCTGCGCAGCTCGATCGCGACGAAGGCCGCGAGCAGCACCGCCGCTCCGGCCAGGCAGGAGACGATCAAGGGGCTGCCCCAGCCTTCGGGGTTGCCCCGGATCAGCCCGAAGATCAAGAGGAAGAGAGCGAGCGAGAAGGTGATCAGCCCCGGCACGTCGACCGGTTCCGGTTCTTTGGCGAAGACGTTGACGATCTGGCGCTCGGTCAAGACCATCGCCGCGATCCCGATCGGGACGTTGACGAAGAAGATCCACTCCCAGCCGAGGCTTTCGGTGATCACGCCGCCGACCAGCGGCCCGACTGCCACCGCCCCACCGACCACGGCCCCCCAGACGCCGAACGCGGTCGCCCGGTCTTTGCCGTGGAACTCCTGGCCGATCAGGGCCAGCGAGGTGGCGAACATGCCGGCGCCGCCGATTCCCTGCAGGCCGCGGGCCAGGTTGAGCAGCGTCGGGTCGTCGGAGATGCCGCAGAGGAACGAGGCGAAGGTGAAGATCCCGAAGCCGAGCGTGAAGACCCGCCGCCGCCCGAGCCGGTCGCCGAGCGAGCCGGCGGTGAGCAGGAAGGCCGCCAGCATCAGCGAGTAGGCATCGACCACCCACTGCAGGCTGGAGAGGCTGGCGTGCAGTTCACGCTGGATGTCGGGCAGGGCGACGTTGACGACGGTGACGTCGAGCAGCAGCATGAACGTCGCGATCGAGACGAGAAGCAGGGTCCACCACTTGCGCTCCATGCGTCCGAACCCTAGACAACCGCGATCGTCGGCTGAGCGTGCGGCTCAGACTGCCAGGTGACCGAACTTCTCGCGAATGCGGTGGTAGAAGCTCGAGCCCGGGAGCTGGGCGAGGCGGCTGATCGAGTCGGCGAAATGGACGTCGAGCGCATCGCCGGGATCGAGGGTGGCGACCTGGGCTCCGTCGATCGCGACCTCGACCGGCTCGCGGCCCGCCGCGTTGCCGACCGTGAGCACGTCGCTCGGCGCGACCACCAGTGCCCGCGCCGTCAGCGAGTGCGGCGAGATGTAGCTGACGACGTAGCCCTTCACGCCCCAGGCGAGGATCGGGCCCTGGTTGGCGAGGTTGTAGCCCGTCGACCCGGCGGGCGTGGCGGCGACCAGCCCGTCGCAGCGCACGTTGCCCACCTCCTCGCCGGCGATCCGGTAGGTCAGCTCGGCGACCCGATCGTGCGGGCGGCGGCTGAAGCTGACGTCGTTGAGGGCGAAGCGCGCCTCTCCGCCGACCTCGATCCTCAGCGCCGGCAGCTCGATCGTCTCGATCTCCCCGGCGAAGGCGCGCCGCATGCCCGCGGCCGCCTCGTCGCGCTCGACCGCGGCGAGGAAGCCGACGGTGCCGAAGTTGACTCCGAAGACGGGGACGCCCGTGCCGGCGAAGCGCCGCAGCGCATAGAGGATCGAGCCATCGCCGCCAAGGACGAGGCAGAGGTCGGGTCCGCCGGGCAGCGAGTCGACGACCTCGATGCCCTCAGCCGCTTGGTTGTGCTTCTCGATCTCGTCGGCGGTGGCGACGAGGCGCCAGCCTGCCTCGCGGGCGACGCTCGCGGCCAGGGCGACGGCCTCGGTCGCGGCGGGCGGGTGCGAGTGGGTGATCAGCGCAGCGGTCTTCCCGGCCATCAGACATCCACCTCCGCGATTGCGCTCTCCAGGTCTTCGATCCCCGCCCCGGCGCCAGCGCACCAGAGGAAGGTCTCGCGGTTGCCCTTGGGGCCGGGAAGGCCCGAGGCCGCGAAGCCGCGGACGGAGAGGCCGAGCCCCTGCGCCGACGCCGCCACGGCAAGCACCGCCTCGCGCCGGTCGACTGCCTCGCGCACCACCCCCTTGCCCACCCGCTCCCGCCCCAGCTCGAACTGGGGCTTGACCATCGCCAGGATCTCCCCGTCGGTCGAGATCGAGCGCGCCACGGCGGGAAGCACCTTGGTCAGGGAGATGAAGGAGACGTCGATCGTCGCCAGATCGGGCACGAAGGGCAGGTCGGCGAGCTCAAGCGCGCGGGCGTTGAGCCGCTCGATCACGCTCACCCGCGGGTCCTCGCGCAGGCGCAGGTCGAGCTGGCCGTAGGCGACGTCGACCGCCGCTACGCGGGCTGCACCGCGCTGCAGCAGGCAGTCGGTGAACCCGCCGGTCGAGGCGCCGACGTCGAGGCAATCGCGGCCGGCGACGTCGACCCCGAGCGCCACGAGCGCGTTCTCGAGCTTGGTCCCGCCACGCGAGACGTAGCGCGGCCCCTCCTCGACGAACAGCGCCGCTTCCGGCTCGACCAGCTGGCTCGGGCGCAGGGCGATCGGGCCGTCCTGTCCGACCCGCACGGCGCCGGCCCTGACGGCTCCCGCCGCGGCCGTGCGCGAGGGGAACAGGCCCCGCTCCGCCAGAACCGCGTCTATGCGCGCCTTCTTCATCGGCGCAACCGTAGCGCCGGCAGGCGCCCCCGGTGCTGGGCGGGAGCGCGATACAGGTTTTTAACCAGCCTTTGGCCGGTCTTGGCAATTCTTTAGAGGTCGCCTGCTTTCGTGCCTGAGGACCGGGTAACGACGATCCAGCGGAGGCGCCTGACGAGCATGGACGGCACTGTGATCGCACTCACACACTGATCGCACATACGTTCGTATGCTGTTCAAGGATTCGCAGAGGAAAACCGATAAGGGGCAGATAGAAAAGACTTTTTGGCTGGGTTCAGCGTCGCCCATATGGCTTCATTGCTTCCCACAATGAGCCCGCGACACAACAAAGGGCCCACCTACCTCCCACGGATCCACATATATAGAGATACATATCTCTCCTCCCTGTAGTAACCCCAGAATTCGCCTCCGCTCCCCGCGGGGGCGTTTTCTGTTGTGGACCCCACACGGTCCCTTCCGCTGTGGAAGAGTGAGCTGAGTGAGCCCAAATGCGAGGTGTCCCAAGTGTGGCGGGGATCTGTTCGTCGAGATCGGTTCGGGCTGGGTCGAATGCCGCAGCGACGTTCCCTACAGCGGCGCTCCGCCCGAGATGACGGGACTGCCTCATCCCGTGATCGAGTTCGGGCCCTGTCTGCATCGCTTCCAGCCCGCGACTGTGCTTGCGGCAGCACGCGAGCAGCAAAGGCGAGAACGAATGGAGATCGAAATCCGGGTGGCGTCGGAGGTCGCCGAGAAAGAACGCGGAGCTGAATCGCGACGGATCATCGAAGCCAGCAACGATCCCTCTGAGATTCTCCAGGCACTGGACGCACGCGAGGGATTGATTTCGGCAGACGTGCTCCGCCACGCTTGGTTGCGGCTCCTCGCCGGTGGGGCCATAGCGGCGAGCAACGAGGAGATCGTCACCCTCGAAGGTCGTGGCACAGCGCTCGGCTACTTCCTCAGTCGGGGGACGCTGACAACGCAGTGGGGTAAGTGGGTCGAGATCGAGCGTGAGCCCGCCTTCAGGGTGCCCGGCGCCGGGTATGAGGTCCGGCCCGGCCACGGCGAAACGTCCGAGTTGACGAAGGAGGGCTTTGACGTCTGGTTCGACCCCTCTGGAGAGCTCTGGTCCGATGGGTGGTCTGGCGGTTCGGCGAAGCTGAGCATCGGCGGCGGCGCGCGAAGCACCCACCGACTCATCGTCGCTCCCGGTGCTTCCCCGGAGTTCCAGCGCCGCAAGGCGAAATGGATGGGGTGGGAGATTCAAGTGCCCAATGCCCAGTCAGCCTGGCCCTACGATGCGGGCGACATCGGGTATGGCCGGGCCCTCAAGGCCATCCTCTCCAAGAGCTTCGAATGACGCGCAAACTGGGACTGATCGTTGCCGGCGCCACGATGGTGCTCACGTATCTAGCGATGGGCCCGGCCGAGAATCGGATGCAGGACAACGGTCCCGGGATGGTTCCGTTCGAGCTAAACGGCGGGCAGCATCACGCGAACGAAATCCTTGCCGAATGGGGCGATGAAGGCCAGGACGCAGCGCGGGAACAACTGTGGATCGATTTCGGTTTCATGGCCGCCTACGGAACCTTCCTCACGCTCGCCCTGACTTCGGTCCGCGACATGGCGCGCGGGCGCAACTGGCGCCGGCTCGCTGCAATCGGCGGAGTCGTCGCCTACTTCGGCGCGCTCGGAGCGGGTTTCGACGCGCTCGAGAACGTCTGCCTTCTGCTGACCCTCGGGGGGCACGGCGCAGCCTTCCCCCTGCTCGCGACGATCTTCGCCACCTGCAAGTTCACCTCGGTCGTGATCGCGATCGCCTACCTGGTCGCCGGCTTGTCGATGCGAGCGCTCAGCCTGGTTCGGCCGGGCGCGTCGACCACCTGAAAGGCGGGACCGAGTCGACGCGCGCACCGCGACGCGGTGCTCTTGGCACCGGCGCGGTTAGCAGTAGATCCACGACGCTCCCTACGTGCGGACCCACATACATAGAGATGCCTCTCCTCCCTCGAGTAACCCCAGAAGAGACTCGGGCAGGCTAGCCGATTGAGCGATTTGACGCAAGCCCCAATTTTTGGGGCGAGATCTTCATCTGGTCGAGGACGCGGGCGGCGACCGCGTCGCCGGTGAGGCCGACCTCCTCATGCAGCAGCGCCGGCTTGCCGTGGGTCACGTAGCGGTCGGGCAGGCCGATGCGGAGGACGCGGGCGCGCTCCTCGGCCCGCTCGGCGAAGGCGTCCTCGAGGTGCTCGAGCACGGCGGAGCCGAAGCCGCCGGGCAGCACGTTCTCCTCGATCGTCACCACCAGGTCGTGGCCGAGAGCCAATCGCTCCAGCAGCTCGCTGTCGAGCGGCTTGGCGAAGCGGGCGTCGGCGACGGTCGGGTCCAGGCCGTGCTCGGCGAGCACCTTGGCGGCATCGAGCGCGACGGCGGCGCCGTAGCCATAGCCGAGCAGCGCCACTCGCTCACCACTTGCCAGCAGCTCGCCGCTGCCGATCGGGATCTCCTCCACCTCTGCCGGCAGCTCGACTCCCTCGGCCGCTCCGCGCGGGTAGCGCAGCGCCGCCGGGCCGTCGTGGGCGATCGCCGTGCGCAGCATCCGCACCAGCATCGCCTCGTCGCGCGGCGCCATCAGCACGACGTTGGGGATCGGGCGGAAGTAGGAGACGTCGAAGGCGCCGTGGTGGGTCGGCCCGTCGTCGCCGACCAGACCGGCGCGGTCCATCGCGAAGGTGACGTCCAGCTCCTGCAGGCAGACGTCGTGGACGATCTGGTCGAAGGCGCGCTGGAGGAAGGTCGAGTAGATCGCGCAGACCGGCTTCGCTCCTTGGATCGCCAGTCCCGACGCCAGCAGCACCGCGTTCTGCTCGGCGATGCCGACGTCGTAGTACTGCTCGGGCACCTCGTCAGCGAGCTTCTGCAGGCCGGTCCCCCCCGCCATCGCCGCAGTGATCCCGACCACCCGCTTGTCGCGCTGTGCCTCGGCGACCATCGCGTCGGCGAAGACCTGCGTGTACTGGGGCGGCGCTCCGGCCGCGGGCGG
The DNA here is from genome assembly GCA_035549645.1 of Solirubrobacterales bacterium. GTDB lineage: Bacteria > Actinomycetota > Thermoleophilia > Solirubrobacterales > 70-9 > VRUE01. The sequence goes on from DASZQM010000307.1 coordinate 5,584, forward strand.
CTTCTCGAGCCGCTCGGGAGCGATCGAAGCCGGCGCGTCGGACTCCTGCACGGCGACCGGCTTCTTCGCCGCGGGCTTGCCGTCGACGATCGAGTTGGGCTTGGCGGCGTGCCATTTCTCCATCCCCTCGAGGCCGCCCTCCTCGGCCGGCGAGAAGCCCTTGCCCTTGACCGTGTGGATGTGGACGACGACGGGGCGGTCCGCCTCGAAGGCCTCGCGCAGGGCCTCGCGCAGCGCGTGCACGTCGTGACCGTCGATCACGCCCATGTAGGCGAGGTCGAGCTCCTCGAAGAAGAGGCCCGGCGCCCAGTAGGCCTTGATCGCCGACTTGATCTCCGGCCCCA
>DASZQM010000308.1:0-3287 GCA_035549645.1 Solirubrobacterales bacterium
TCGCCGAGGTGACACGCACGGCGCTCGAGCAGCATCTCGGGACTGGCGGGCGCCGGCGCCTTGAGGCAGCAGCCAGCGGGCACAGCGGTCAAAGCGACGTCTCAGAGCGGATCGAGGAGATCCTCTCCTCGGAGATCGCGCCATCGCGCTGATCCTCGACGCCGGGCCCCTTTACGCCTACGTCGATGCCGATGACGCTCATCACGCTGCCTGCTTGGAGCTGCTCGAGACCCATCCGGGACCTCTCGTCCTCCCCACGCTGGTCATCACCGAGGTCGCCTATCTGGTCGGGACCCGCCTTGGATGGCAGGCCGAGGTCCGCTTCCTTGGCGACCTGGCCACCGGCAACTTCCTCGTCGAGCCACTGCACGCAAAGGACCCGATCCGCATCGCTGAGCTCGTAGCCAAGTACCGCGATCTGCCGCTGGGCACAGTCGACGCTTCCGTGATCGCCGTGGCCGAGAGGCTTGGCGCCACGGAAGTGGCAACGCTCGACCGCCGTCATTTCGGCGTTGTGCGGCCGCGGCATGAGGTGGCTCTCCAGCTGCTGCCGTAGGCGGGCATGGCACCCTGTACCGATGAGCCACCAGCGAGATCTCTTCATCGCCCACGCGTTCCATGACAAGGACGCATACGTGCGGCCGTTGGCTACCGCGCTAGGCCGCAGAGCGGTGTCTTGCTGGATCGACGACGCGCAGATCGGACCCGGTGACTCGCTGGTCGACGCGATGAACTTGGGGCTGCGCACCTCGCGTTACGTCGCCGTCGTAATAACGGAGCGCTTTCTCGCCTCCAACTGGGCGCCCCGCGAGCTAAACGCAGCACTGCAACTCGAGGTCCGCCAAGGAGAGACGAAGGTGCTTCCTATCGTGGCTGTTCCGACGGAGGAGCTCGAGGCCTATCCGTTGCTCTTGGATAAGCGGTGGTTGGCGTGGTCTGAAGGGCCAGAGGGGATCGCCGAGGAGATCGCGAAGCTGTTTTCCAGATCCGCCGCCTCCGATTGGCACGTGGATCCGCCGGAGTCATACGTCGGTCGCTTTTGGGCGAGAGCCGTCGCAGGGCCGACTGGAATGGGGCAGCCGCACAGCTTCACCTTCCGATGGGGCCCCTACATCCGGCGTGCAGCAGTAGATGCGCTGGGACCCGAGCCCTTGTCGATGCTCTTCCACAAGACCAACCCCGATCGCGTGACGCTGCATGTCGAGACGGCGCCGGCCGCGATACTCACCTTTGGCATTGGCGATCCACCCGACGCCAATCCCACGGCTATCGACGAGGGCTGGGAGCGCTCTGCCGGGTGGAACTTTCCTCAAGAGAAAGCAGCCGAGGGCAAGCCGGGAGAGGAGCGAGAGAAACTGACGGTGCGGTCCGAGGGAAGGCCTTCGGAGCGAGACGCTCCGGCCGTTGGGAACTGTTTCCACGTGCGGGTCTCGCGCTACGTTTTCGGCGCTGAGGCGTTCAATCTGACCGCCGAGGAGATGTCCGAGCGGTTCTTGACGCCATGGCTGAAGGGCAGGCCAATCTTTCTCAAAGGTCGCCGGTGGGATCCATCCAAGTCGCGAATTTCCGTCTACCAAGGCCTCCGCTTGACGAGTCAGCAGCGCTCACTGGGTCTGGGTTGGAGCAAGGCAGTCGAATTTGGAGAAGATGTCACCGAAGACCTCCTACAGGGCCGCCTAATTCGCCTTTCGTAGCCGCTCCTCGCGCGAAGCGAAAATGAGCGGGAAGTGTCCTGGGGTCTCTCAATCGCCTGCCAGTAGAGCTTCCAGCTCTTCGACCATGAGTCCCAGTGAAGAAGTAGAAAACGCAGACAGGTCGTTGCCGCGACCGGGCTCTCCTACTCCTGCGCGGTTCATGACCTGCTGGACAAACTCTGAAACCGAGTAAGACGCCGTCCCCACGACGAGCCGCCCGCTTGAAAGCAGGCGGATGTGATCAGTGCCAGCCGGTCGACTGTGGGATTCCCCGTAGGAGTAGGCGTTCAACGGATAGGCCCCGGCTCTGGTCTCGCGCGTTGGTCCGAGGAGCCGCCCTAGGAGAGCCCGAGGAACCTGAACAGTGATCTCTTCGACTCCGGGATATCCCCGTGCGGCCAGCTCATCCAGAACTTTTGGGATCAATACTTCACATTCCGCGCCCTGCGTCAGGATTGCTTGTCGCGCCGTGTCGCTCTCCTTACCTGCCGCGCGCACTGACGCAGCTTGGCTCTCGCTGGCTCGGCGTGCCGCAACCCGATCTGTCTCATTCTGAAAAATCACCAATCCTCCCCGATGCATTGAAGATCGGCCTTAATCATCGAGACGACGGGCATTCCAACCGTGGCGCGTATTTGAGACCCGCCACTTTCCGACATCGGTCCAGATCTCCCATCGCGGTGCACCTCGTCCAGATCGTCGCTGTGCGCGGCGAACATGTGAAACATCGGGAAGGTCAACCGCCGTTTGAATTGCCCTAAGCGCCGCCGGAGGCACATCCTCCGGAGACACGTCAACCATCGCTACGACATCCTCGACCGCTTGGTCGATCAACTCATCGAAGTTCAGGTTCATCACTGCCCCGTGCGAGACGAGGATGTTCTCGGGCTGCAGATCACCGTGAACTTGGGCCTGATCGTGAAGGGACTCAAGTACCGCTACCACCGCCTCAGCACGAAGCTCCGGTTCTAGCCCGCGCTCCTCGGACTTCTGCTCTACCTTTGCTAGGACAACCTCAAGGCCAGAAGGGCCAAGCTTCATTCGTCCCTCTGATCGCGGCAGCAGGATCGCCAGAACCATGGCCGCTGCACCAATGGTGGCAACGGCAGTGGCCACGGCAGTTGATTCAACAACAAAGGCCCCAGCTCCAACCAACAAGATACCAACCAGCAGCAAGGCAATACCCGTGTTTCTTCGGAGCCACTGCTCTACGATCGATGGCCTCGCCACGGTGAGGATTGTCTCAGGGCGCGTGGCAAACGGGACCGATGCCTCGCTGACGGAGTTCGCGCGAAGCGGGAGCGCTGGGGCCAACCCGCCAACCGTTCTTTCTATGTTGAGGGTCATGGTCACCTCAACGGTTTCTCGCAGAACATAAAGGATCCTCACTCGGCGAACGCTTCCGCGAAATGGCGTTCGAAGCAGCCGCTTGGCGCTGGCGAAGATCGTGGCCCGCCGACCAACTAGCTAGTCACGCGAGGGAGCACGCCGGCCTTCCTCGCTTAACCGCCACAAATTTATATGTAAAGTCCCCCAACCAATGGGTGTTACGCAAGCCATTCTACTTGGACTCATTCCTACGGGAGTGCTGGC
>DASZQM010000309.1:0-5412 GCA_035549645.1 Solirubrobacterales bacterium
GCCGCGGCGGCGGGGTCGGGGGTCTCGCCGGTGGCGGCGGCAACCGCTCCTTCGGTGAGGATCGCCAGCCGCGCGCCCTCCTCCCCAGCGGCCAGCCAGGCCTGGATCTTCTCCAGGGCGGCGACGGTCGTCTCGCGGGCCGCCCCCACCCCGGGTGCCGGCCGGGGCAGGCGCCAGACCTCCGCCGCGGTGAGCTCTGTAGGCGCCCCAGCCGCCTGTCGCCAGCGCGGAACCAGCAGCGGCAGCTCGGCGGCGCCCTGGATCCGCTCGGGGTCGAGCGGGCGGACGACCACCGAGCCGACCTGGCCGAGCGGCTCACCGACCGCATCGAAGAGCTCGAGTGCGAGGCCGTCCCCCTCGCCGAGCGAGAGCCGAGCGCGCAGCTCGCGGGCGCCGTCGCCGCCGAGCGAGACGCCGCTCCAGGCAAACGGCAGCTCGATCTCGGCCCCCGCATCGAGCGCGGCCGGGTGGAGCGCCGCATCGAGCAGCGCCGGGTGCAGGGCAAAGCCCTCGGCCCCCTGCGCGGACTCCGGCAGCGCCAGCTCGGCGTAGATCTCGTTCCCGCTGCGCCAGGCGGCGGCCAGGCCGGCGAAGGCCTCGCCGTATTCGATGCCGGCCTCCTCGATGCGAGCCCGCAGGTCCTCGATCGCGATCTCCTCCGCGCCCCGCGGCGGCCACTGCGGAAGGCGCTCGGGGAGGGCCAGGGTCGCGGCGGAGAGGCTTCCGGTGGCGTTGCGGGTCCACTGCTCGTCATCGCCGTCGGGGCGGGAGTGGATCGAGACATCGCGCCTGCCCCGCTCGTCCGGCGCGGAGAGCGATACCCGCAGCTGGACGGCGCGCTCCTCGCTGAGGACCAGCGGCGCCTGCAGGGTGAGCTCCTCGACGACCGGGGCGTCCGCCCGCCGGCCGGCGGTGAGCGCCAGCTCGAGGAAGGCGGTGCCGGGCAGGATCGCGGTGCCGAGGACGGCGTGGTCGGCCAGCCAGGGGCTCTCGGCCAGTGAGATGCGACCGCTGAAGGCGATCCCCCCTCCCTCCGGCTCCTCGATCGCGGCGGCCAGGAAGGGGTGATCCAGGGCGCTCTGGCCCAGCGCAGTGGGATCGGCCCCGGCGCTGCCGGGCGCGACCCAGTAGCGCTTACGCTGGAAGGGGTAGGTGGGCAGGGGGACCGAGGCGGCCGCCGAGCCGGCGTAGAAGGCATCCCAGTCGACCGGGGCGCCCGCCGCGTAGGCGCCGGCGAGGGAGATCGCGAAGCGCTGCGGGCCGCCTTCGTCGCGGCGCAGCGTCTCGAGCACCGTGGCTGCGGCGGGGCTCGCCGCAGCCTCGACCGTCTCCCGCATCGCGAGGGCGAAGACCGGGTGGGGACTGACCTCGACGAAGGTGCCGTAGCCGGCGTCGAGCAGGCCGCGAGTGACCTGCTCGAAGAGGACCGGCCGGCGCAGGTTGCCGTACCAGTACTCGACCCCGAGCTCGGCGGTGTCGAGCGGGCCGCCGGTGACCGTGGAGTGGAAGGGGATCTCGCCGGAGCGCGGCGCGATCTCGGCGAAGGCATCGAGCACGTCCTCGCGCAGGCCCTCGACGTGGCGAGAGTGCGAGGCAACGGTCGCGGCGACCCCCCGGGCACGAACGCCGTCTTCGTCGCAGCGGGCGAGCAGCCCGTCCAGCGCCTCCTGCGTGCCGGAGAGGATCATCGCCGAGGGGCCGTTGAAGGCCGCCAGCTCGATCTCCTCTCGCCACGGCTCGATCAGCTCCTCGGCCCGCTCGCGCGAGGCGATCAGGGAGACCAGCCCGCCCTTGCCGGCGATCTTCGAGATCAGCCTGCCGCGCACGGCCGCCAGGTGGGCCGCGTCCTCCAGCGAGAGGCCCCCGGCCACGTGGGCGGCGGCGACCTCGCCCTGGGAGTGGCCGACCACGGCGCCCGGCTCGACCCCGCAGGCGCGCCAGAGGCGGGCGAGGCTGACCATCACCGCGAAGAGGGCCGGCTGGACGACCTCGATCCGCTCGATCGAGGGAGCGCCGCCCCGGCCGGCAAGCACGTCGCGCAGGACGAAATCGAGGTGCGGCGCGAGCGCCGCTTCGCATTCCTCCATCGCCTCGGCGAAGACGGGCGAGGACTCGAGCAGCTCGAGCGCCATCCCCTGCCACTGCGATCCCTGGCCGGGGAAGACGAAGGCGACCTTGGCCTGCTGGCCCTCGCCGCCCCGAACGAGGGATGACGGGCCGGGCCCACCCTGGGCGAGGGCGTCGAGCGCGCTCAGCGCCTCCTCACGCGAGGCCGGGCCCACCGCCGCGCGGTGGGCGAAGGCGGGGCGACCGCTCGCCAGCGAGTAGGCGACGTCGGCGAGATCGAGGTCCGGGTGCTCGCGCAGGTGCGAGGCGAGGCGCTCGCCCTGGGCCGCAAGCGCAGCCTCGGTCTTGGCGGAGAGGGGAAGCGCGACGACACCGCCCAGGGGCCCGGCGCCCTCGCCTTCGCCGGCGCCGCTCCCTGCGTCGACCGGCGGCCCCTGCTCGAGGATCAGGTGGGCGTTGGTGCCGCTGATGCCGAAGGAGGAGACGGCGGCGCGGCGGGGCCTGCCGTCCGTCTCCCACTCGCGCGCCTCGCTCAGCAGCTCGACCCTGCCCGCCTCCCACTCGATCCTCGTGGAGGGCTGCTCGGCATGGAGGGTCTTGGGCATCAGGCCCTCGCGCATCGCCAGCACGGACTTGATCACGCCCGAGACGCCCGCCGCGGCGAGGGTGTGGCCGATGTTGGACTTGAGCGAGCCGAGCATCAGCGGCCGCTCGCGCTCCTGGCCGTAGGTGGCGATGATCGCGCCGGCCTCGATCGGGTCGCCGAGCGGGGTGCCGGTGCCGTGGGCCTCGACCATGTCGACCTCGGCGGGCGCGAGGCCGGCGTCGGCGAGCGCCTGGCGGATCACCCGCTCCTGAGCCGGGCCGTTCGGGGCGGAGAGGCCGTTGGAGGCGCCGTCCTGGTTGACTGCGCTGCCCCTGATCGTCGCCAGCACGCGGTGGCCGTTGGCCTCGGCGTCGGAGAGCCGCTCGAGCACGAGCATGCCCGCGCCCTCCGACCAGCCGGTGCCGTCGGCCACCTCGGCGAAGGACTTGCAGCGACCATCCGGGGAGAGGGCCCGCTGGCGACTGGAGTCGATGTGGGTTGAGGGGTTGGCGTGGACGGTCACGCCGCCCGCCAGGGCGAGGGCGCACTCGCCGTTCCGCAGCGCCCCCGCCGCCAGGTGCATCGCCACCAGCGAGGAGGAGCAGGCGGTGTCGACGGTCATCGCCGGGCCCTCGAGGCCGAGGGCGTAGGAGACGCGGCCGGCGATGACGCTGCCGGCCCCACCGAGCATCAGGTAGCCGTCGGCCTGCGGCCTGTAGGAGCCGGCGGCGGCACCGACGAAGACGCCGGCGGGCTCGCCCCTCAGGGCGGCGGGCGAGATCCCGGCGTCCTCCAGCGTCTCCCAGGAGGTTTCCAGGAGCAGCCGCTGCTGGGGGTCCATCGCCGTCGCCTCGCGCGGGGCGATGCCGAAGAACTCGGCGTCGAAGCCGGCCACGTCGGCGAGGAAGCCGCCTTCGCGGGCATAGCTGGTGCCGGGGTGGTCGGGGTCGGGGTGGTAGAGGCGCTCCAGGTCCCAGCCGCGGTCGGTCGGGAACGGGGCGATCGCATCGCGCCCGGAGCGCACCAGCTCCCATAGCGCCTGCGGCGTGGAGACCCCGCCGGGCAGGCGGCAGGCCATGCCTACGATGGCGATCGGCTCCCCCGAGACGCGGTGTCTGGCGCGAGTGCGCTTCGCCGGCGCGGGCGCATCGCCGACCTGCTCCAGCAGATGGGCGGCCAGCGCCGAGACGCTGGGGTAGTCGAAGACCACGGTCGAGGCGAGGCGAAGGCCGGTCGCGCCCTTGAGACGGTTGCGCAGCTCGACCGCGGCGAGCGAGTCGAAGCCGAGCTCCTTGAAGGCGGTGCCGGGATCGACCGCACCCGCGTCCTCGTGACCGAGCACCGCCGCGACCTCGGCGCGGACGAAGTCCTCGGCGAGCTCGCTGCGCGCCGCTCGAGGCGCCTCGCGCAGGCGGCGGGCAAACGCACCTCGGCCCCCGCTCGCGGGCGCCTTCCCCTGCGGCGCGATCGCCGCCAGCAGTGCCGGCAGAGCCCCCCTCTTGGCCCGCTCCCGCAGCGCCGCGCGGTCGAGAGCGAGCGCCGCGCCGAGCGACTCGCCCGAGGAGAGCGCCCGGTCGAAGAGGGCGAGGCCACGCTCGTCGGAAAGCGGGGCGATGCCGCCGCGGGAGATGCGGGCCGCATCGGCTCCGGCCATGCCGCCGGTCATCGCGGTCTCGCGCTGCCAAAGGCCCCAGGCGATCGAGGTTGCGGGGAGGCCTTCTGCCCTGCGCTGTTGTGCCAGCGCGTCGAGGTAGCGGTTGGCGGCGGCGTAGGCGCCCTGGCCAGGGCCGCCGAAGAGGCCGGCGATCGAGGAGAAGCAGACGAAGTGGGTGAGCTCCGCCCCTGCGGTCAGCTCGTGCAGGTGGCGGGCGCCCCCGGCCTTGGGGGCGAAGACGCGCTTGACCTGCTCGGGGGCTGCACCCTGCACGGTGGCGTCGTCGAGGACGGCGGCGCAGTGGATCACCGCGCCGAGGGGATGCTCGGGATCGATGCCGGCGAGCAGCTGCTCGACCTCGGAGCGATCGGAGACGTCGCAGGCGGCGATCGTCACCTCTGCGCCCTGCTCGGCCAGGCGGGCGCGCAGGTCGAGAGCGCCCGGCGCCTCCTCGCCGGAGCGGGAGACCAGGAGCAGATGGCGAGCGCCGTGGCCTTGGACCAGGTGCCCGGCGATCAGGGCACCGAGGCCGCCAGTGGCGCCGGTGATGAGGACGGTGCGCTCAGGATCCAGCGAGCGGGGAGCGCTGAGCACGACCTTGCCCACGTTCCTGCCCTCGCGCAGGTGGCGGAAGGCCTCCGGGGCCTGGCGCATGTCCCAGTTGCGGATTGGGGAGTGGCGAAGCTCGCCGCGCTCGAAGAGCTCCGTGACCTCGGCAAGCATCTCGCCGATCCGCTCGGGACCGGCTTCGCTCAGGTCGAATGGGATGTAGGTGACGCCGGGGTGGGTGCGGGCGAGCTCGGCCTTGTCGCGGATGTCGGTCTTGCCGATCTCCAGGAAGCGGCCCTCGCCGCCCAGGACTGCCAGGGAGGCATCGACGAACTCGCCGGTGAGGGCGTTGAGGACCACGTCCACCCCCTTGCCTTCCGTAACGGCGAGGAACTTCTCTTCGAACTCGGTGTCGCGGGAAGAAGCGATGTGGTCCTCTGCGACCCCCAGCTCGCGCAGCGCGTCCCACTTGGAGGGTGATGCCGTGGCGAATACCTCGGCGCCGCGCTGATGGGCGATGCCGATCGCTGCCATGCCTACAGCCCCGGCACCGGCG
>DASZQM010000310.1:0-3528 GCA_035549645.1 Solirubrobacterales bacterium
CGATTGGCAGGCCCAGCGTGGGGGTCATGTGATCGGCGAGGCCGGGGATCGCGCTGGCGGGGCCGCAGAGGACGATCTTCTCTACCGGTGCCGCGCCCTCCTGGGCGCCGTAGAAGTCGAGCGACAGGCGCAGCTCGTCGACCATCGCGGCGGCACCCTGATCCAGTGCGGTGCGGGTGCGCGCAATCGTCTCGGGGTCGCCCTCGATCTCGCCCACCGGCCGCTGCAGCCCGACGTGGTCGAGCCACATGCGCGCGTGCTCGGGGGTCAGCCCCGTCGCGGAAGCGAGGCTGCCGGCGATGTCGCCGAGGCCGGCAGGGGCGACGCGGGTGAAGAGGCACGAGCGTCCGTTTGCCACCGCAAGATTGGTCACGTCGCTGACGCTGCAGTAGAGGACAGCCCCGGCCTGACCCTCGGGAGGGTCCTGAGCGGCACTGGCGAGGGCGCGGATCATGCCGAAGGCGGAGAGATCGACGCCGACGGGATCGAGCCCGGCGTCTCTCACGGGCTTGAGCGAGGCGGAGATCATGTCGCGCCTCGCCGCGACGACCATCACGTCCACCTGAGGGCCGGATCCCTCGACTGCGCCCACGCCGCCGACCACGCGGTGGTCCACTACGGCTTGGTCGAGCGGCATCGCGATCTGCTCTTGGGCGGCAAACCTGACGGCGGCGGCGAGCTCATCGGGATTCTCGATCGCGGGCAATCGCAGTGTCCGGACCACCACCCGTTGGTTGGCGATGCCCAGTCGCACCTTGCGCGAGAGCTTGTTGGCGGAGAAGAGCTCTTCCAGCGCAGCGGTGATCGTGGCGGGGTCGGTCACCTCGCCGTCGCTGAAGGCTCCCGGTGGAATCGGACACGTGGCGCTCGCGGTGACCTTGACTTGGCCGTTGACGTTCGCTTCGACCGCACCGATGCTGCCGGCCTCGATCTCGAGACCGACCACGGCTGCGCTCTTGCGACTCTTCTTCAGGCTTGGGATCGTCGGCATGGGGAGGGGACGGAGTGGTGCCCGTCAGGTTCTGAATCGACCGATGGCCCGCGAAACCTTTGCCCTGGGCTTACTCAAAACTAGAAAAAGCTGAGCAAGGCTCAGCTGATCGTCTCGCGGCCGATCAGCCAGGGCAGTTTTTCCGGCTCGATGAAGCTCGGGGGCTCCTGGTACTTGAGCCGGTCGTCGTAGTTGTAGCTCTTCAGGTAGCCGGTCCCGCCGCCGGTGCCGACAGGCCCACGGAAGCGTTGGGAGAAGGCACCATTGATTCGCAGGGTGCCCAGATTGCTGCCGCAGTCATAGTGATCGACGATGATCGAGTGGTTGATCGAGAGCGCAGCGGCGTCGATCACGATGTCTTTGATCTTGCCCTCCGTCTGGCCTTCGGCCAGCGTTTTGCATTCGGAGTCGTAGGTGGTCGGGTTGATCACCTCGGACGGGTAGTCGTGATAAATCCGAACGAAGTTGTTCGCGATCAGGCCGAGCATTTCGTTGCCTTTTGTGAATTCGGAGCATTTCGACGCGGCAGTCCAGCAGAGCGAGCCATCGATGACGATGTCGTTCTGAGTAGCGATTGTCAGCTGGCCCGAGTAGTTGCCGTGGACGTAGGCGTTACCGCAGGGAGAAGTGGAGGGGTAGGTGGCCGTGAAGGGCGAGTAGGTCGGCGGGCACTGTTCGGTGGTGCTGTTGGAGACGTAGATGACGCCGTTCGACGGGTAGGCGCCGGTGTATAGAACGTTTTCTTTGCATGTGGCACCGCGGCCGACGGTCATGATCGAACCTTCCAGGCAGATTTTCACCTGCCCTTCGAAGTGGAACTGGGGTAGCGCGATTTTTTCCAGTTTCGCATCGGTTTCCGGCGGTTCGAGGGGCGTGACGCCGGTGAGCGGTGTTCCCAGGTATTTTGGTTTGCTTTTGCTGCAGTTTTCGTACCAACCAGGGAATTTGGCACTGACCTCGATCAGATCCGAGGGTTTGCGCCCAAAGGTTGGTTCTTCGCAGATCGCCATCGTGTCGTTGGTATGGACAGGTCCGTTGAGGACGTCGCCGCCGGCGAACTGAATTTTCACGCAGAACTTTTCTTCGACTTTTTTTTCCATTTTGTGCGTGAATTTGTTTTCGACTTCAGTTTCGATTTTGAGGTATGGAGCTTTGTTGCGACCCGCTTCGTAAGTCAGTTCGCACTGTTTTTTGACAGCGGTGAGTTCCGTTGAGGGGTTCGGGAATCCGTAGGTGATCGGGTCGAGGGTCTCGAGCTCGGTGAAGTAAACGAAGTCGAGGAAGCTCGCGCTCTTGAACGTCGCGGTGATCGAGACATGGGAGCTGCCGGCATATCCCGTCGAGCGGATGCGAAAGGTTCCCTGCCTTTCGGAGCCGTGCTCGATCATGCTTTCCGTCGGCGTGTTGGCGTCGCATTTGGTTTTGCCTTCGGCGGGTATCAGTTCGATCATGTACTTCTCGGTCGTCGAGCCGGGCACGTAGCGTTCGCGGCGTTCATTTGCCGGAGTGTTGATCTGATTGACCGCATTGGGCAAGGGGACGTTGGTGCATTTGGCCCAGTAGCCACTGTCCTTGCTGAGGTGGAACGAGTAATCTTCGATCCCCGCGCGAGCCGCTTCATAGGCTTGCTTGCGGTCGAGGTCGTGTTGGGAGAGGTGCAGGTCGCCGCGCACCGCAGCGACGGCGACGGTAACAAGCAGCAGGACAAAGGCGGTGCCGAGCACCGTCATGATCATTGTGAAGCCGGCCTCGCTGTCGCGTCTCACTGGCACGGTGGGCTCGCCAGTTCTTTGTTGTATGAGGCGGGGGTGAGCCGGAACTGGACGCTGTCGGTGACCGAGATCGGGGCTTTGACATCGCGGACCGGCGTGATCCTTGGGCTTGCGGTCAGGGCGATGTTGACCTGTACGATTTTGCCGGCGGTTTCTTCATTCATCGCCGTCAGGGCGGAAATCGTCACGAGTTTTCCTTCCGAGTAGCCGTAGTAGGTGAAGATCGACGTGTTGGGGCTGATCGGGGCTATGCCGGTCATTAGCTGCTGTGTCGAGAACGGTTCTTTTTCTTCGAAGGTCCATTTCGGTGCGGCTCCGCCATTGGCTTTGAAGTCTTCCTTTTTGAGTGTGTTCCCGGTCAGGGTGACCTTGGTCTTGATCGGGACGGGAGCTACGCCGGACCCCGTCTGGTGTATGAAGCTCAGCAGCGTGCCGGTGCTGCCGGCTTGGACCGGCGCGACCTGGGGAGCGACGCAGGCTGAGTGCAGTTCTTCGACTAGCCGAGTGAGGACGATGCGTGCACGCTGGGCGGCATCGATGCGGGCACTGACCCTTGCGGTTCCGTGCATAGAGCCGATGATCAACGAGGTGAGCGCGAGGAAGACCACGGCGCCGGCCGCCATCCCGACCGTGAGCTCCATCAATGTGGTTCCTCGCTCGTCCTGGATCGTCCTGATGTGGCTCATGGACAGGTATTGCTCGTACCGGAACCGAGATAGAGGTTCAGCGTCGTGCCGGCGCTGAAGTTTTCGACGGCTACCGTTT
>DASZQM010000311.1:0-17285 GCA_035549645.1 Solirubrobacterales bacterium
GAGTCCTATGCGGTCTGGCTTTCCCACGGTGCCAAGGCGATGGTCCCGGTCGGCACCGCCAAGGTCGAAGACTCGGGTCAGCTCGCGGCCCGTTTCGAAATCCCGCCCGCGGTCCTCGTCCTGGTAGCCCGCGGGGCCTTCGACCGCGTCGACGTCACCCGCACCGACGACAACCGGCTCAGCGCCGCGGTTGCCGAGGCGCGCAAAAGCGAAAAAGAAGCGACCTACACCGGCACGCCGGTGATGAGCGGCGAAATCACCGGCCCTCTCGTCGCCGCCAAATAGGCAGATCAGCCGAGCAGCTTGCCGGGGTTCATCACCCCGGCGGGATCGAGCTGCTGCTTGATCGATCGCAGCACGTCGAGGCCGGTCCCTCCCACCTCCGCCTCCATGTAGGGAGCGTGGTCGCGACCGACCGCGTGGTGGTGGGTGATCGTGCCGCCGCTGGCGACGATCGCCTCCGAGGCGGCGCGCTTGACCTGCCGCCACTGCTCGACCTCGGCGCCTTCGCGGGCGCGGGAGATGAAGGTGAAGTAGAGCGAGGCGCCGTCGGCGTAGGCGTGCGAGAGATGACAGAAGACCAGCCCTGGCGTGCCCTGGCCCGAGAGCGAATCGCGAATCGCGCCGCCGACCGCGCGGTAAAGCTTGAAGAGGTCGCGCCAGGCATGCGAGGTCTCCAGGGTCTCGACCATCGCTCCCATCCCCATCAGCGTGTCGCGCAGGTAGGGACCCTGGTATCGCCCGTGCTCCCAGGACCGGCCCGCGGCTTGCCCGAGGTAGGCGGCGCCGCCGGCGCGCAGGGCGCGAACGCTGAGGGCTCGCCGGCGCGCAACCGACTCCTCGTCGCCCTCGAGGCCGACGATGATCAGGCTGCCGCCGCGGCGGCGGCGCAGGCCGAGGTAGCCGCCGAAGAGCGTGCCGGCGATGCCGCGGGGGCCGGAGAGTGCCAGCGAGACCTCGGTCTCCTCCTCGTCGGAGATCCGGATCACGTCCGGCAGGCCCGGGCCCTGGGCGAGGCCGCGGACGATCTCCGCGCCCGCTTCGAAATCCTCGGCGATCCAGGCCTCGTAGCGGCGTTGCCGCGGCGCCGGGCGCACCCGCACGGTTACGTCGGGAATCACGCCGAAGACCCCCTCGGAACCGATCACGACCTCGCGCAGGGCCGGTCCAGCGGCGGTGTGCGGCGTCTCCAGCGTCCGCAGGTCGCCGCTGGGGGCGATCAGGCGCACCGAGCTGACCAGGGCGTCGAAGCGGCCGTAGCCGCTCGAGGCCTGCCCGGCCGAGCGGGTGGCGGCGAAGCCCCCGATCGTCGCGTACTCGAAGGACTGCGGGTAGTGGCCGAGCACCAGCCCGTGCTTGCTCAGCTCGGCTTCGGCCTCCGGGCCGCGCAGTCCGGCACCCAGCGTGGCGGTGAGCGAGCGCGAGTCGACCTCGACCCCGCGCAGGCGACAGAGGTCGAGGCTGATCAGGCGCTCGTGCCCGCCCCGCAGCGGCTCGACCCCGCCGACCACGCTGGTGCCGCCACCGAACGGAACCACCGCAACGCCCTCCGTCGCACATAGCTCCAAAACGCGTTTCACCTCGTCGGCGTTGGCGGGCAGGAGCACCGCGTCGGGCGCCTGCTCGAGCCTGCCGCCCCGCAGGCGCGCGAGGTCGGCGTAGCCGCAGCCGGTCGCGTGGCGGAGCCGGTCCTCGGCGCCCGTGAAGACGTTCTCCTCGCCGACCGCCTCGATCAGGGCCGGCGGCAACGGCTGCGCCTCCGGCAGCTCGAAATCCTCCAGCCGCGGCGGGGCTTCCGGTGCGGGCAGCTCGCCGATTCGCTCGCGCAGCGTCGCCAGCGCCGGCCCGTCGAGCTCCGGCTCGATCGCCGGGTCGCCCCAGCCCCACCACTTCGAGTCGCGGCGCGGCTCGCTCATGCCAGCGCCCGCTCGAGACCCTCGAGCGCTTCCTCGAGCAGGCCGCCCTGCCCGCGCCGCATCATCGGCGAGCCGAGGCGGGACATCCCGCGCAGCGTCTGGCTTGCGGCAAGCGTCACCTCGGTTCCCTCCCCGGCGTCGGCAAGGCTTGCCTCGACCGCGTAGTGCTTGAGGTGGCGCTCGAAGGGCGTTCCCTCGATGTCCTGCTCCCAGCCGAAGCGCTCCGGCTCGGTGGCCACGGTGCAGTGGAAGTCGGCTCGCACGCTGCGGCCCTCCGAGGTTCCCAGCACCTTGGTCCATTGGGCACCCTGCCCCTCGCCCTCGACTCCCTCGACCCGCATCGTCCGCGGCCACCAGCGCGGCAGGCTGTAGGGGTCGGCGATCAGTCGCCAGACGTCCTCGCGGGAGGCCGGCACCGTCCTCTTGCGGTTGACCCGGGCCATCGACGGCGCGTGGACCTAGTCGCCGGCGAGGCGGCGCAGGTCGCGCACCAGCAGCAGGTGCTTGAGGTGGCTGACCGTGGCGGCCAGGCTCTCGAGGCTCTCCAAAGCTTCTTTGCGCCGGTCCGGGTTGCGCGAGCGCAGCGAGGAGCCGAGCAGGGCTTCCAGCAGATTCGCCTCGCGATCGGCCGAGGAGCGGAAGACGCGCAGGTTGCGGGCACCGACCCCGAAGCGCGAGAGCTCGTTGGCGGCGCGGACGACTTCGCGGTCGGTCTCGTCGTAGACCGTCTTGCCGTCGCGTTTCTCCGGTTCGACGATGCCGAAGTTCTCCAGTTCGGCGATCAGCTCCTCGCGGGCGCCGGTCTCCTCGATCACCTCGTCGAGGGTCAGGTAGGCGCGCGAGGTGTTGACCAGGATCGCCCGCCGCACGGCGCCGCTGGAGGGCCGTTTGTCCCCGCCGCTGCCGCTGGCGACGATGTCACCACCGGAGGCCAGCTCCTGGCGGATCACCCGCAGCGGCAGGAACTCGTCGCGCTGCAGGCGCAGGATCGTGCGCAGCCGTTCGACGTCGGACTGGCTGTAGAGGCGGTAGCCGCCGGCGGTGCGCCGCGGCGTCAGCAGCTTCTGGTCCTCCAGGTAGCGGATCTTCGAGATCGAGACGTCGTCGAACTCGCTCTGCAGGATCTTGCAGACGGCGCCGATCGTCAGCGCCTTGCGCGGGCGCGAATCGCGCTGGCGGGCCTGTTGCTCGGAAACTGCCATCGGCGTCGGCCTCCTACTTCTCCAGGTAGCTGAGCTTGTACTTGCCGACCTGGATCTCGTCGCCGTCGGCCAGGCGGTGCGACTCGATCCGACGCCGGTTGACGTAGGTGCCGTTGAGCGAGCCGAGATCGTCGATGTAGAGGCCGTCGCGGCGGCGCACCAGCAACGCGTGGTTGCGGGACACGGTGACGTCGTCGAGGAAGACGCCGGCGTCGGGGCTGCGGCCGATGCTGATCCGGTCCTCGTCGAGAGGGAAGCTCTCCCCCGCGCGACCGCCGCCGGCGCGGATGACCAGGGCCGCGCCGCTGCGTTCGACCGTCTCGTCGATGTCGACCGGCTGCATCTCGCCGGTCTCGCCGACGGTGTAGGTCATCGTCGTCGGTTCGCTGTCGCTGCCCACGTCGCCCTCGGCGGGACCGCCCACGTAGGCGCCGCACTTCTGGCAGTAGTTGGCTCCCTCGGGGTTGACGAAGCCGCATTCGGGGCAGTGGACGGCCATCGCTGCTGCTCCGCTAGGCGGCGGGCTCGTCCTCGGGCGAGGGGCCTTTGCCGGCGAGGATCTCGGTCAGCTGGGCGACGTCGTCGCCGGAGAAGAGCGACTCGCCCTGCTCGCGCTTCTGCCGCAGGCGATTGACCAGCTCGGCGCGGAGGATGTCGATCTTGCCGTGCAGCACGCGCCGCTTGTAGGAGATCTCGTTCTCCTCCTCGGTGAGCTTGTCGATCAGGTTCTTCAGCTCCTCGTCGCTGAGCGAACCGAGATCGGGAAAGGTGTCCTCCATCTCGCTCCTTCTTTGCGGTCTTGGCCCCTACCGGGCCGCTCCCGGCGATTATAGGCGTGCGCCGACCAAAGGTTCAACCGCAGGTTGAAGGTTGACCCCCACCTTGCAGGCTGACTTCGCCTTTACCCGTGCAATAGCCCCGGAAAAGGCGAAGTCAGCCTGAGGAGGCGCGGACTTCGCGGACGCCCGTACGCGCGTAGAGGACGGTGGCCCAGATTGCCAGGGCCAAACCGACGATCAGCAGCGCGGTCGGCACGCAGCCGGCGAAGACCATGGCGAAGAAGATGCCGCCCATGATCGGGAAGACCGAGATGCGGCCGGGCCAGTTGACCCGTACCTCGACCCCGTGGCGAACGGCGTACTGGCCGAGCCCGAGCATCGCCAGCTCGCGCAGGACCAGCAGCCCGAGCGCCCAGCGCGGGAGCAGCTCGAAGTGCCAGCAGACGATCGCGCCGCAGAGAATCGTCAGGCGGTCGACGACCGGGTCGAGGATCGAACCGAGACGGCTGTACTGACCGGTGACGCGGGCGAGGAAGCCGTCGAGGTAATCGCCGGCCGCGATCAGCCAGAAGGTGATCGCGGCGGGGGCGCTGCGCCCGTCGCCGGATTCGAAGGCGAACCAGAGGAAGAGCGGCAGCGCCGCCAGGCGCAGGTAGCCGACCGCGTTGGGAAGCGTCCAGGGGTTGAGCGGTTCGCCCTTCTCCACCTGGCGCGGCGGTGGGCCGCTGCGGTCGAGCCCGAAGAGGCGGCGGACTCGCCCGCGGCCGAAGGGCGCGGTGCCGCTCATCGCATCCCGCCCGGCGCCTGTCTCGCCGCTAGTAGGCCTTGCCGAACACCGCTTCGACGACCGCCGGCTTGCCGGTGAGGACGCAGGCACTGCCGGGCGCGAGTTGCTGGTCGAAGGGGATGCACCGTACTGAGACCCTAAGCTCTTCGAGGATCGAGGCCGACTCCGGCGCTTCGCTCCATGGGGCTCTGACGAAGCCGCTCGCCGCGGCGTCCTCGTCCTCACCCTTGAACCAGGCGCGGAAATCGTCGATGTTCCCGATATCGCGGGCTGTCCGCGTCGCCAGGCGCTCCGCGGCGAGTTCGAAATAGCCCCGCTGGACCTGCTCGAGGATGGAGCCGATCTCTTCAGCCGCCTTGGCCCGCGGCAGCGAGTCCATGCCGAGCCCCTCGTCGTCACGCCGCCGCACCGCGACGACTCCCTGGTCGAGGTCGCGAGGGCCGATTTCGACGATCGCCGGGACGCCCTTCCTGGTCCACTCCCACCGCTTCGCCGGCGCCTCGCGGTCACGCAGGTCGGCCAGCACCCGCACCGGGCTTCCCCGGAAGGACAGTTGGCGGAGCTCGCCTGCCAAGGCCTCCACCTCGGCGAGCACCGCGTCGTCGTCCTTGCCGCGCAGCACCGGGATGACGACGACCTGCTGCGGCGCGACCGTCGGCGGCAGGCGCAGGCCGAGGTCGTCGGCGTGGGACATGATCAGGGCGCCCAGGAGGCGGGTCGAGACGCCCCAGGAAGAGGTGTGGACGAGGTGGCGCTCGCCGTCTTTGTCGAGGAAGTCGATCTCGGCCGCCCGCGCAAAGCTCTGGCCGAGGTAGTGCGAGGTGCCGGCCTGCAGTGCCTTGCCGTCCTGCATCATCGCCTCGATCGAGATGCTCATCACGGCGCCGGGGAAGCGCTCTTCCTCGGGCTTCTCGCCGGTGATCACCGGCATCGCGAGGAACGACTCGGCGAAGCTGCGGTAGACCTCGAGCATCTCCTCGGTCTCGCGCCGGGCCTCCTCCTCGGTCGCGTGGGCGGTGTGGCCCTCCTGCCAGAGGAACTCAGTGGTGCGCAGCAGGACCCGCGGTCGCATCTCCCAGCGCACCACGTTGGCCCACTGGTTGACCATCAGCGGCAGGTCACGGTAGGAGTTGATCCACTTCGAGAACGACTTGCCGATGATCGTCTCCGAGGTCGGGCGGACGATCAGCGGCTCGGCCAGCTTCCCGCCGGGCCGCAGCTTTCCGGGGTCGCTCGGGTCCTCTTCCAGTCGGTGATGAGTCACCACGGCCATCTCCTTGGCGAAGCCCTCGACGTGCTCGGCCTCCTCTTCGAAGTAGCTGAGCGGGATGAAGAGCGGGAAGTAGGCGTTCTGGGCCCCACTCGCCTTGATCGCCCGGTCCAGCTCGGACTGCATCAGCTCCCAGATCGCGTAGCCCCAGGGCCGGATCACCATCGAGCCGCGGACGTGGGCGAGTTCGGCGACCTCGGCCTCGCGGACGACGCTCTGGAACCACGCCGGAAAATCCTCTGCGCGGGTCGGCGAGATTCCTTTCGAGGCCATCGCGCGCGAGTCTATTTCCTGAGGCGTCGGCTACCGCGCCTCAGGCGCGGGTGAAGCGGCGGCCCGCCGTCGGTGAGGCCTCCTCGTCGAGGAGCACCCGATCCGACTCGCCCTTTTCAGCCGCTTCGTGCTCCATCGCGGCGATCTTCTCCGGGGTCAGGTCGCCGGCGTTTTCCTCCTCGATCCGGGCCACCCACTCCGCGCCCTCACGCGACTCGGCCTCGTCGAACTCGACCTCGCCGTCGCGTTCCAGCGACTTGTCGATCTCGCGGAAGAGGGTGTCGACCAGCTCGGCCTGGGGAACCTTGCGCAGCGGCTTGCCGCCGGCGAAGATCAGCCCCTCGTTCTTGGCGCCGGCGATGCCGAAGTCGGCGTGTGAGGCCTCGCCGATGCCGTTGACGGCGCAGCCGAGCACCGCCACCTCGACCGGCTCGACGTAGCTTTCCAGGCGCTGCTCGATTTCGGCCACGACCGAGTCCATGTCGAACTGCAGGCGGCCGCAGGTCGGGCAGGCGATCAGGACCGGCCCGCGCTCGCGCAGTTGCAGCGCCTTGAGGATCTCCCAGGCGACCTTGACCTCTTCCTCGGCGTGGAAGGTCGAGAGGCTGATCCGGATCGTGTCGCCGATGCCGTCGGCGAGCAGGGTGCCGAGGCCGACCGAGGACTTGAGCGACCCCGACCACTTGGTGCCCGCCTCGGTGATGCCGAGATGCAGCGGGTAGGGGATCTTCTCCGAGAGCAGGCGGTTGGCGGCGATCGTGTTGGGGACGTTGGTCGACTTGATCGAGACCTTGAAGTTCTCGAAGTCGAGGCCCTCCATCAATTCGACGAACTCGACCGCGGCGGCGACAAGCGCCTCGACCGGGTTCTCGCGCTCGAGCGCGTGCAGGTGCTTGGGCAGCGAGCCGGAGTTGACCCCGATCCGCATCGGCACGCCGGCCGCGGTCGCCTTCTCGGCCACCTCGGCGACCTTCTCGCGGCCGCCGATGTTGCCCGGATTGAGGCGGATGCAGTGGGCGCCGGCGTCGATCGCCTTCAGCGCCAGCGTGTGGTTGAAGTGAATGTCGGCGATCACCGGGATCGGCGATTCGCGCACGATCGTCTTCAGCGCCTCGGCGTCCTCGTCTCGTGGCACCGCGCAGCGCACGATGTCGGCGCCGGCGTCGGCGACCTTGCGGATTTGATCCATCGTCGCCGCCAGGTTGGCGGTCTCGGTCTTGGTCATCGTCTGCACCGCGACCGGCGCGCCGCCGCCGATCGGCACGCTGCCGACGAATATCTGCCGCTTGGAAGCCATATCGCAAGCCTAGCGAGAGGGCTTCTCCAAGCGGATTGAACCTCCGCGAACGAGCGCGCGTATGCAGAAACAGATGGGTGTGCAGAGGCGCGGTTGGGGGAAGACAAGTGCGGTCCGGTGGCGGGCGCGGCTCTGCCTGCCCCTGCTTGCCACATCCCTTCTGCTGCTCATCGCCGCCCCCGCCCAAGCGACCTTCCACCTGATCAAGGTGCGCGAGGTCTATCCCGGCAGCAACGACGACAGCTACGTCGAGCTGCAGATGTACGCCAGCGGCCAGAGCTTCCTCAGCGGCCACGCGATGAAGCTCTACGACGCCAGCGGCGCCCTGATCCACACCTCGACCTTCTCGGCCCCGGTGCCGAATGCCGCCAACCAGCAGACCGTCCTGATCGGCGACACCAAGGTGCAGCAGAACTTCGGAGTCGCCCCGGACCTGGTCGACGAAGGCCTGGCGGTGCCCGCAGCCGGCGGTGCGGCCTGCTGGAACGCCGGCGGCATACCGGCCGATTGCGTCGCCTGGGGCAACTTCAACGGCGCCGGCGCGCCGCAGGCCGCGACCGGCACCAGCGCAGGGACGCCGGTCTCGCCGGGCGGAATCACTCCCGGCAAGGCGATCCGGCGCACGATCGAACCGGGCTGCCCCACCCTGCTCGAGGAAAGCGACGACAGCGACGACAGCGCCACGGATTTCACCGAGGTCGCCCCGGCGCCGCGCAACGACTCGAGCTCGATCGGCGAGCACACGTGCGCCGGGGCCCCCAACACCGCGATCGACGACCGGCCGCCGCCGCGGTCCAACAGCACCAGTGCGGCGTTCACCTACGAAGCGCCGACGGCGACGAGCTACGAATGCCGCCTCGACGCCGCCGCCTTCAGCTCCTGCCCGCTGGGCGGACCGGTCGAATACACAGGACTCACCGAGGGCAGCCATACCTTCCAGGTCCGCGGCGCCAACGCCTCCGGCCCCGACCCGACGCCCGCCGGCTACACCTGGGTCGTCGACACGACGCCGCCGGTGGCAGTGATCGACACGCACCCGAGCGATCCCAGCCCGGGCGCCACCGCGCAGTTCACCTACCACGCGCCGAACGAGAGCGGCGCCACCTTCAAGTGCTCGCTCGACGGGGCCCCGGCCTCGAGCTGCCCGACCGGTGGCATCGCCTACCACGGTCTCGCCGACGGGTCGCACGGCTTTGCGGTCGAAGCCACGGACGCGGCCGGCAACGCGCAGTCGACGCCGACCGAATTCAACTGGACCGTCGATAACTCGCTGGCCGACACGACACCGCCGGAGACGATGCTGCTCTCCGGGCCGCCCGATCCCAGCACCGCCGCCACAGCGGCGTTCACCTACGAAGCCAACGAGCCAGGCTCGAGCTTCGAATGCGCGCTCGACGGCGCTGCCTTTGCGAGCTGCCCTGCGAACGGCGTCTCCTACAGCGGCCTCGTCGACGGGCCCCACTCCTTCCAGGTGAGGGCAATCGACCCCAGCGGCAACGTCGACCCCACGCCGGCGGGATACAGCTTCGTCGTCGTGCTCGTCGCCGCGACGGGCTCGGGCCCGGGCGCTTCATCGCCCTCGGGTGCCGGCACAGCGCCACTCTTCCCGCCGAAGCGTGCGGCGCCGAACACGATCCTCAGCGGCACGGCCCCGGCACGGACGCACGACCGCACGCCGACCTTTCGCTTCCACGCCAACGCGGCGAGGGCGCGTTACCAGTGCAAGGTCGACCGTGGCCCGTTCAAAGCCTGCCACTCCCCCTTCACCACCGCCCCGCTGGCCCCCGGGAGCCACAGCTTGAAGGTGCGGGCTCTCGCCGGTGGGCTCGCCGACCCGACGCCCGCGACCGTGACCTTCAAGGTCGTCTCGAAGTGAGTCTGAGAGAAGAAAGCAAGGGTCGTGAGGATCGCGTATACATAGAGAATGCGCAGGGTTTTTCAATCGATCCGTCGATTTCGATCGACGAGGCGATCACGGTTCGCTCTCCTTGCCAGCATCGCCTGCTTCGCGCTCGCCCTCCTCGCTCCGTCCGCCCAGGCGACCTTCCATCTGATCAGCATCACCCAGATCTACCCTGGGCCGGTCGCGCACCCGGAGTCCAGCTACGTCGAGCTGCAGATGTACGCGCCTGAACAGAACTTCGTCGCCAACCACTTCGTCACCCTGCTCGACGCGAACGGCGAAGTGATCAAGACGCTGACCTTCAGCGAAGACCTGCCCAGCCCTTCGGTGACCCTGCAGACGATCCTGATCGGCGACGACGGGGTCGAGGCCGCGTTCGGAGTCAAACCCGACCTGATCGACTCGGGCTTCAAAGTCCCCGCGGCGGGCGGAGCCGTCTGCTGGGACACGATCGACTGTGCCTCTTGGGGCGATTTCAGCGGCACGACCACGCCGACCAGCGGTGTGCCGGCCGACCCGCCGGGAATCCCCGACGGCCTCGCGCTGCGGCGCTTCACCAGCGGCGGCAATTGCGGGAACCGCCTCGACGGGGCCGACGACAGCGACGACAGCGAAGAGGACTTCGGCGATGCCACGCCGGCACCCGTGAGCTACGCGACCGTCCCTCCGGAACCCGAATGCACCTCTCCCCTGCCGACGCCGGTGACGGGCATCGACGAAAGACCGGCGAACCCGACCAATTCGACCAGCGCCAAGTTCAGCTTCAGCGCCGAACCGGCGGCGGAAGGGTTCGAATGCCGGCTCGACCTCGGCGCCTTTGCCAAATGCAATGTGGGGAGCGTCGAATACCAGTCGCTCGCCGAGGGCATCCACAGCTTTCGGGTCCGGGGCGTGAACGCCAACGGGACCGGCCACACCGCGAGCTACAGCTGGAACGTCGATCTGACGCCACCCACCGCCTCGCTGTCGCTCACTCCGAAAGATCCGAGCCCCGGCAAATCGGCTTCGTTCCGCTACAGCTCGAACGAGACCGGCTCGAAATTCGAATGCAAGCTGGAACCGCCCGCCACCTCTTTCTCGCCCTGCGACACCCAGCCCGAGGCCTTCACCGACCTGGCGGACGGCGACTACGAATTCAAGGTCCGGGCGATCGACAAAGCCGGCAACGTCCAGGCCGAACCGACCACGTACGGCTGGACCGTCGACAACTCGCTCGAAGACACGACGCCGCCCGAGACGACGATCCTCTCCAAGCCGCCGGACCCGAGCACCAGCCCGAGCGCCTCCTTCACCTATGACTCCAGCGAGCCGGGCTCTCACTTCGAATGCAAGCTCGACGGCGGCTCCTTCGGTAGCTGCCCTGGGAGCGGCATCTCCTACTCAGGCCTTGCAGAAGGCAGTCACAGCTTCCAGGTCCGTGCGATCGACGCCTCGAACAACGTCGACCCGACCCCAGCGGGATACAGCTTCAGCATCGTCCCCAGCCCGGTGCAGGCGAGTCCGCCGCCGGCTTCGAACCCGGCGCCCGGAACGAAGAAAACGGCCGCGCCGCCGAATACCACGATCGCCAAAATCGCCGCGAAGCTGCACGACCGCACCCCGACCTTTCGCTTCGGCTCGAGCAAGCCAGGCGCCAGCTTCCAGTGCAAGCTCGACCGCGGCCCGTTCAAGGCGTGCCGCTCGCCCTTCACGACCAGGACGCTCGCCTTGGGCCCCCACACGCTGGCTGTCCGCGCCGTGACGGGGGGCATCGCCGACCCCAGCCCCGCCAAGCTCAGCTTCAAGATCGTGAAGAGGGGCTGAAGCGTGGGCAGGCTGAGGACCCCCATTGCGACGATCGTGCTGCTGGTACTGGGCGCTTGGCCTGCGGGTGCGGCAGCGACCTTTCACGAGATGTCGATTCGCGAGGTGTACGCGGGGTCCGAAGCAGCGAACGAATCGGAGTACGTCGAGTTGCAGATGTGGTCGGCGGGCCAGAACTTCGTCGGCGGCCACGTGCTGAAGACCTACAACGCCGGCGGCGGCCTAACCAGCACGGACACCTTCGCCGGCGACGTCCCCAACGGCGCGAACCAGAGCACGATCCTGCTCGCCACGCCGGCGGCGGAAGCCGAATTCGGGCTCGCGGCGGACACCGGACTGGCGGCCGGCGCGCTCGACCCGGCCGGTGGCGCGGTCTGCTGGGAAGCGCTCGATTGCGTCTCCTGGGGCAGCTTCAGCGGTTCGCTTCCCAGCCCGGCCGGCACGCCCGCCGCCGTCATCCCCAGCGGAATGGCCCTGCGGCGAACGATCTCGCCACTTTGCCCGACGGCGCTCGACGCCGGCGATGATCACGACAACAGCGCCGCCGATTTCTCCATCGTCTTCCCCTCTCCCAGACCCAATTCCGTTGCCCCCAGCGAGCGCCTCTGCGGCGGGAGCGGTGGGGGCTTTTTCGGCGGTGGGGGTAACGGTGGGGGCGGCAATGGCGGTCAGGGGAAGGGAGCGCCACGGACCAAGCTGCTGGGCAAGCCCGCCAAGAAGACCCACGATCGCACGCCCACCTTCCGCTTCAGCTCGAACGAGGCCGGATCGACCTTCCAGTGCAAGCTCGACCGCAAGCGCTTCCGCTCCTGCCGCTCGCCCTTCACCGCCAAGCGGCTCGGCTTCGGCTCGCACACCTTCGAGGTGCGCGCCCGCGACAAGTCCGGCAAGCTCGACTCGAGCCCGGCTTCCTACGGCTTCAGGGTCATCCCCCGCTCCTGAGGAGGGGCGGGTCCTAGCGCGCGTTGAACCCTTCGCCGGTGAGGCGGCCGATGTCGTTGGTCAGGCCGAGGAAGAAGAGCATGATCACGAGCACGAAGCCGAGCGCCCCGGCCCGCTCCATGGTCCGGTAGGGGACCGGCTTCCCGCGGGCCTTCTCGACCAGGCTCCAGAAGATGTGGCCGCCGTCGAGCGGCAAAAAGGGAAAGAGGTTGATCAGGCCGAGCGAGAGGCTGACCAGCGCCAAGAGGAGGAACGATCGTTCGGCGCTGACGTCGATCGTTTCGTTGGCGACCGCGCTCACCCCCACCACGCCGGAGACTTCCTTGCGCTTTTCCGCTTCGAAGATGCGGGCGAAGACCGTGGCCGTCCGGCTCGCCACCTGCCACATCACGTCGCCGGCTTTGCTCGCCGCGGTCCCGGGCCCCAGGTGCGCCGGTTCGGTGCCGTAGCCAAACCCGATCAGCGCGCGCTTTGCTTCGCCGCTGTATTCGGGGCGGACCTTGATCTGCTTTGTTTCATCGCCTCTCTTCACGGTCAGGGTTACGGGGGTCGCCGACCTGCATCCATCGACCTGCTTGCCCGCGCATTCGTGCGAGGCGACTTCTTCGCGGAAGCCTTCGATTCGACCGATGTTGTCGCGGTTCGCGTAGCGGCTGCCGTCGACCGCGACGATTTCGTCGCCGGGCTTGAGGCCGGCCGCCGCGGCGGGCGTCTTCGGCAGCACTTCTCCGACCGTGCTGGCGGGCTTCTCGCTCCCCAGGGCGAGGACGAAGAGGATGAGGAAGGCGAGGACGATGTTGACCGCCGGGCCGGCGCCGATCACCACGATCCGCTTCCAGACCGGCTGCTGGTAGTAGCCCCGGTGCTCTTCCCCCTCCGGCAGCTCTTCGTCGGGGTTCATCCCGCTGATTTTCACGAAGCCGCCAGCCGGGATCATGCCGATGCCGTACTCGGTCTCCCCTCGTTTGACCGAGACCAGCTTGGGCGGGAAGAAGAGAAAGAAGCGCTCGACGCGCATCCCCGTCGCCTTGGCGGCGAAGAAGTGACCGGCCTCGTGGAGGATGATCAGGGCCGAGAAGCCGAGGAAGATCAGCACCCAGTTCATACCTTCGCCAACCCCCCAACCTCCTCTTCGGTGCGGCGCCGTGCCTCGGCATCGGCGGCGAAGAGGTCGTCGAAATGGGTCGGCTGCACGGCGGGCATCGCCGTCAGCACGCGATCGATCGCGGTCGCGATCGAGCTGAAGCCGATCTTGCCGGCGAGGAAGGCGGCCACGGCGACCTCGTCGGCGGCGTTGAGCACGCAGGGTGCGGTTCCCCCGGCCCTGCCGGCCTCGAGCGCGATGCGCAGGCAGGCGAAGGTCTCGAGGTCGGGCTGCTCGAAGCGCAGCTCGCCGAGCGCAGCCAGGTCGAGCCGGGGCACGTCGACGTCGGCCCGTTCGGGATAGTGCAAGGCGTAGGAGATCGGCACCCGCATGTCGGGATAGCCGAGGTGAGCGAGAGTGGCGCCGTCGTTGAGGTCGATCAGCGAGTGGACGATCGACTGCGGGTGGACGACGACCTCGATCTGATCGAAGGGGACGCCGAAGAGGTGATGCGCCTCGATCGCCTCGAAGCCCTTGTTCATCAGCGTCGCCGAGTCGATCGTGATCCGTCCCCCCATCGCCCAGGTCGGGTGGGCGAGCGCCTCCTCGACGCTGACGCCAGCGAGGTCGGTGCGGCCGCGGAAGGGACCCCCCGAAGCGGTGAGCACGAGGCGGTCGACCGTGCCCGGCGTGCGCTCTGCCCCGATCAGCTGGAAGAGCGCCGAGTGCTCGGAGTCGACCGGCAGCAGCCGCGCCCCAGTCGCCTCGGCCAGCGCCATCGTCAGCTCGCCGCCGATCACCAGGCTCTCCTTGTTGGCGAGGGCAAGGTCGATTCCCTCGCCGAGGGCGACGATCGTCGGCCCCAGCCCGGCGGCGCCGACGATTCCGTTGAGCACGAGATCGGCGCCCGAGGAGAGGATCAGCTCGCGAACGCCTTGCTCGCCGGCGAGCACCTGCCCATCCCAGGCGCCGCGCGCGGCCCGGGCGGCGTCTTCGCCGGCAAATGCCACGGTCCGCACCCCGTGCTCACTCGCCTGGGCAAGCGTCCGCTCCCAGCTCGTGCCGGCCGCGAGCCCGACGACTTCAAGGTCTTCGGAGGCGGCGACGATTTCCAGCGCCTGCACGCCGATCGACCCCGTCGAGCCGAGAATCAGAACTTTCTTCATCAAAGGCAGTGTAGGAAGCTCAGTAGACCAGCTGGATCGCGAGGTAGTAGCCGACGACGACGGTGAAGAAGACGGCGTCGAGGCGATCGAGGATGCCGCCGTGGGGGCCGAAGAGGGTGCCGGTGTCCTTGGTGTGGAGGTCGCGCTTCAGCATCGACTCGAAGAGGTCGCCGACGGGCGCGATCGCGGCGACGGCGGCGCCGATGATCAGGGCATCGACCCCCGAGAGCCAGTCCTGGTAGAGGCCGGCGAACCAGAAGGCCATCGTGCCGATCAGGAATCCCCCCAGCAGGCCCTCGAGGGTCTTGTTCGGCGAGAGGCTGGGGGCGATCTTGTGCGAGCCGAACATGCGGCCGATCGCGTAAGCGCCGGTGTCGGTGGCGAAGGTGCCGACGAGGACGTCGACGAGCAGCGCCGCGCCGTGGTTCGGCAGGTCACGCAGCAGTACGGCGTGGACCAGCGGGATGCCGATCCAGACGATGCCGAGCAGCGTCACCCCCATCGAGACCGTGATCCCGTCCCGGTGATGGCGGTCGGCGCCGAAGAGGAAGAGCACGGCGAAGACGGCGGCGAGGACGAGCAGGACGTTGAAGGCGGTGCCGAAATGGGCGGCGAGGATCAGCGCCGGCACGGCGACGTAGCCGGCGCGCTGAATCGGCCGCAGCTCCTCGGTCAGGCCGAAGAACTCACGTAGGCAGAGGGCGCCGACGGCAACCATCGCCAGGGTGAAGACGATCCCGCCGGCGACGGTGATCGCGATCGTGACGATGATCCAGGGGATCGCGAAGAGGATCCGTTTCGCGGTCTCGCCGCTGGCTTTGCCGCCCCGGCGCCGTTTGCGCGGTGGCCGTGGCGGGCGTTTCGGCTCCGGGCGGGAGCCGTCGAGCAGCTCGTCGTCGAAGAGGTCCTGCATCAGAGGCGGGCTCCGAAGCGGCGCTGGCGCGCCTCGAACTCAGCGAGGCAGGCCTCGAATGCGGGCCGGTCGAAGTCGGGCCAGAGCTCGTCGCGGAAGACCAGCTCCGAGTAGGCGCACTGCCAGAGCAGGTAGTTGGAGATGCGCTGCTCGCCGCTGGTGCGGATCAGCAGGTCAGGATCGTGCATCTCGGGCGCGTAGAGCCGGCTGCGGAACTCCTCCTCGCTGTCGCCCTCGAAACCGCGCGCCGCGTCGAGGATCTCCGCTCGCCCCCCGTAGTTGAAGGCGACGAAGAGCGTGATCCGCTCGTTGGCCGCCGTCGTCTCTTCGGCCCAGGTCATGCGCTCGACCAGCTCCGCCGAGACGCCCTCGCGGCGGCCGATGAAGCGCATCCGCACGCCCTCCTCGTCGAGCTCGGGCGTTTCGGAGGCGATCCGCTCGCCGAACATCGCCATCAGGCCGGCGACCTCCTCGTCCGGTCGCGACCAGTTCTCGGTCGAGAAGGAGTAGACGGTGAGCTCCTCGATGCCGAGCTCGGCCGCGTCGCGCAGGCGCGCCTTCACGATGTCGGCGCCGGCCCGGTGCCCCTCGATCGTCGGCAGTTCGCGCTGCTTGGCCCAGCGCCCGTTGCCATCGGTGATGATCGCCACGTACCGCGCGGAGGCACTCACACCTCCAGGATCTCCTCTTCCTTCCCTTTCAGGAGCGTGTCGATCTCGGCGATCGCCTCGTCGGTCTGCTTCTGCAGGGCGCTCTCGGCGCGGCGCTCGTCGTCCTCGCCCGCTTCGCCCTCTTTCTTCAGCTCGCGCAGGTCCTGCATGATGTCGCGGCGGATGTTGCGGATCGCAACCCGGCCCTCCTCGGCGACGCCGTGCACGACCTTGACCATCTCGCGCCGCCGCTCCTCGGTCATCTCCGGCACCTGCAGGCGGATCACGTTGCCGTCGTTGCTCGGCGCCAGGCCGACGTCGGACTCCTGGATCGATTTCTCGATCGCCCCGATCGCGCCCTTGTCGAAGGGCGTCACGGTGAGCAGGCGGGCATCGGAGGCGGCGACGTTGGCCAGCTGCTTGAGCGGGGTCTGGGCGCCGTAGTAGTCGACGACGATCCGGTCCAGCAGGTGCGGAGAGGCACGGCCGGTGCGCACCGTCGCCAGCTCGCCACGGCTGGACTCGACCGACTTTGCCATGCGGCCTTTGGCGTCTTCGAGCAGTTCGTCGATCAGCTCCACTGGGCCCCCGTTCTCGTCACTTGGCGGACGCGCTGGAGACCAGCGTGCCCACCCTCTCGCCGCTGACGATCCTATCTATGTTGCTGGCGTCTCCCATGTTGAAGACGTAGATCGGCAGGTCGTTGTCCATGCAGAGCGAGAGCGCCGTCGAGTCCATCACCCTCAGGTCGCGCTCGATTGCCTCGCGGTGACCGATCGCGGCGATGAACTTGGCGTCCGGATTGGTCGCCGGATCGGAGTCATAGACGCCCTCCACCCCGTTCTTCGCCATCAGGATCGCTTCCGCGTGGATCTCCAGCGCCCGCAGGGCGGCAGCCGTGTCGGTGGTGAAGAACGGGTTGCCGGTTCCCGCGGCGAAGATCACGACGCGGCCCTTCTCGAGGTGGCGGATCGCGCGGCGGCGGATGTAGGGCTCGCCGATCTCCTTTATGTCGATCGCCGAAAGCACCCGGGTGTGCTCGCCCATCTTCTCCAGCGCGTCCTGCAGGGTGAGCGCGTTCAGCACCGTCGCCAGCATGCCCATGTAGTCGCCGGTCGCCCTGTCCATGCCCTCGGCGGCGGCCGAGAGCCCGCGGTAGATGTTGCCGGCGCCGACCACGATCGCCACCTCGACCCCGCGGCCGCGGATCGCCGAGACCTGCTCGGCGATCCTTCGCACCTCATCGGCGTCGGTGCCGTGGGAGAGGTCGCCCATCAGCGCCTCGCCCGAGAGCTTGAGC
>DASZQM010000312.1:0-14384 GCA_035549645.1 Solirubrobacterales bacterium
GCCGCGGCGCTCGGCCTCGTGGCGGAGCCGAGCGTCGAGCTCATCTGGAAGCTTCACGGTCGTCCTTTGCATGGGATGCCAGCATACCAGTCAACCATTTCCTGCTGCTCGGGTTGGCCTTCGCTCCTAGTCTGTCGACAGACTTCAACCGCCCCCGCTATAGGAAAAAGCCCCGCTAACGCGGGGCTTTTTATGCTCGCCGACGACGTAGGGAGCCCGGCACGAGACCAAATTTCGCTGTCGGCAGTTTGAGGGCTGGAGCCGTGCTTCTACGGTCCCAGCAGCGCCGCGGGCACCACTCCGATCCCGTCGGCACGCCTGTAGGCGTTCTCGCCGGTGGTGACCACTATCGCGTCGAGCAGTTCGTCTCCGATCGTTTCCTGGAGCCAGCGTAGGTTGCGGGTGTCGTCGTCTTTGATCGTGCGCTTCAGCTTGACCTCGATGGCGACGACTCGCTTGTCCTGGGCCTCGACGATGAGGTCGACCTCGCGATTGCCGCTGAACGTTCGCAGGTGTCCCGTCCGAGCCTCGGCGCGCTGGGCGTAGACGCGAACGCAAAGGGCCACCAAGGACTCGAAGAGGGCGCCAAGGAGGGTTCCGTCCCGGGGGACAGGCGGCCCGAGGTCGGCGTTCTCGAGCAGGCCGGTGCGGGTTGCGCCCAGCAGTCTCGCGGCTAGGGCCGGGTCGGCGAGGTGATGCTTGGACGCGGCGCTGAGTCGCGAGAGATGACTGCGGGTCGGCTGCCAGGCCGGGATGGGATCGAGGAGCCAGAGGCGCTCGAGCACTGCCCGGTAGGGCCGGGCCGCGTCCTTGGAGAGCTGCTCGCCCTCGTCCCCGGTCGCTGCACGGCGGATCTTCTCGAACGAGGTCGTTGTCGAGGTGGCGGCAGCGTAGGCGGCCATCCAGCGCCGCAGGCCCGCGGGGTTGCGGACCGCATGGCCGAGCTCCGGGAAGTCGCGGTCGACGACTCGCTCGATGTAGCTGTCGAGCTGCAGTCGCAGGGCGCGGTCCGAGGCGCCTCGGAGGCCGGGGAGGCCGGAGGCGACGATCTCGTCCACATAGTGCTCGAGCGTGATCGACGTCTCCCCAGCAAGGTCTGGCCGGCCGCCGCCAAGGAGCTCCGTGAGGCTCACCGATGCCGGGGCGCTCAGTCGCTCGACCAGAGTGAGCGGTCGCATCCGGATCGTCGGGATTCGACCTGCCCCGGAATGGCGGCCGGCGCCGTCGGGTGAGGAGGATCCGGTGAGCAGGAAGCTTTCGGCCGCTGCGCCGGCGTCCACCGCTCGCCGCACGAAGTCCCAGGTCTCGGGGAGTCGCTGCCACTCGTCGATCAGGATCGGCTTCTCGCCGCCGAGCAGGCGCTCGGGGTCGGCTTCGGCGAGGGTCAGTCGCGCGGGATCGTCGAGAGGGTGAATCGTCGCGGCCCGGCGTGAAGCGGTCTCGGTCTTACCCACGCCCTTGGGCCCCTCGATGGCCAGGGCAGGGAGAGATCCGAGGACCTCGTCAAGCTCTCGGTCGAGCACGCGACTGGTGTACGGCACAGTTGTACCCTTCGATTTCGCAGATAGGTAGCCTTCTATTTCGCAGCAGTATATCGGTCTGTTTCGCGAGTCGAAGCTCGGGAGCTCGAATCCCACCTCTTAAGATCAGGACGTGTGCAGAAACATCAGAACTCTCCACAATTTCGATCCACCCGCCAGCGCTGAGGAGATCCACGCATCGTCGCTGCAGTACGTGCGCAAGATCAGCGGCTCGACCAAACCGTCGCAGGCGAATGCCGCGGCTTTTGAGCAGGCCGTCGCCTCGGTCGAAGCGGCCACGCGGACGCTGCTCGATCAGCTGGTGACGGCGGCCCCGCCGAAGAACCGGGAGGTTGAGGCGGCGAAGGCGAAGGCGCGCTCCGAAAAGCGCTTCGCTGCCTAGGGCGTTGGTCTTTCCGGGGTCACAGCTCGGCGAGCCGCATCACTCTGCCTATCTGGTCGAGAGCATCGAGGGGACGGTGGGAAGGCTGGCCGAGCAGCTCGGGGCCGGGCCGTTCTTCATCCTCGAGAACGTGCCACTGGAGAACGTGCTCTCGCGGGGGGAGCCGGCAGAGCTGGCGCACAACTCGGCGTTTGGCATGTGCGGTGGGGCGCCGATCGAGTTGCTGGAGATAGGCAGGGCCGCTCCTGCGCGGGTCGAGGCTCGCTGGGTGGGACCGCTGCCGCGAATTCATCATGTGGCCTACGTGCTGCCGCGGGTTGAGGCGCTCGATTTGCGCCGGTCGCTCGACGAGCGTGGGGTCGAGGAGTACATGAGCTCACAGCTCGGGCCGCTCGACATGACCTTCCACGACTGCTCGGCGACGCTCGGCCACGACCTCGAGATTCACGTCGACAATCCGGGGCTGCGGGAATTCTTCGAGTTCGTTCGGGGCGCCGCCGAGGGATGGGACGGCTCGGAGCCGCTGCGCCCGGCGCCCACCGCCTGATCGGCGTCAAGGCGTCGAGGTTGCGGGAGAGCTCTCATCACCGCCCATCTGGCGGATCTCGGGGACGCTGACCAGCGCCAGGGTTGCGACGACGGCGAGGCCGAAGGCCAGCCAGAGCGAGGTGCTGATGCCGATCGCGGTCGCGATCGGCCCCCAGACGGCCAGTCCAAGGGGGGCGAAGGCGAGTGAGCCGAACCAATCGTAGGAGCTGACCCGGGAGAGCGACTCGCCGGGGATATGGCGCTGGAGGGTCGACTCCCAGACGGAGATGGCGAGGGCCATCCCGGCGCCGGCGAGCAGCGCG
The DNA here is from genome assembly GCA_035549645.1 of Solirubrobacterales bacterium. Lineage (GTDB taxonomy): Bacteria > Actinomycetota > Thermoleophilia > Solirubrobacterales > 70-9 > VRUE01. The sequence continues at coordinate 2,775 of DASZQM010000312.1, forward strand.
CCGATGGCGATCAGTGGCGCTGGTGGGGCTGCCGCAAGGAAGGCCAGGGGCAGGATGAAGAGCCCGTCGGCGAGGGCGGCTAGGAGCAGCGGCCTGGTCGGCTTGACGCGTGTCGCCAGCAGGCTGCCGGCCAGCGCCCCGATGCCCATCGTCGCCAGGATCGAGCCCCAGGCGGCCGCGCCACCGAGATCGGTCTTGGCGACGATCGGGCCGAGGGTGCCCCACGCGCCCCAGAGCAGGTTCACCATCGCGAAGTAGGCGACGAAGGTCCAGACCCAGCGGCGCGAGCGGAAGGCGACCCAGCCTTCCCGCAGCTCGGTGGCGAAGGAGCTCCGCTGCACCGCGGACCGGACGGGGACCCGCAACATCGTCAGGCAGGCGGCGCTCACCGCAAACGTGACGGCGTCGCCGGCGATCGCCCAGCCCGCTCCAACCGTGGCGACCAGCACCCCGGCCAGGGCCGGTCCGGCGATTTCACCCGTCGCGACGGCACTCGCGCTCAGGGCGTTGGCCGGCTGCAGCTGCTCGGTGAGGACGAGCTCGGGCAGCAGACCGGTCGAAGCAGGACTGAAGAAGCCGGTCGCCACCCCGGTGACGCCGGCCAGCAGCGCCAGTGTCCAGACCTCCGCCGTCCCGGTGATGAGCAGCACGGCCATCGCGCCCTGACTCACGACTCGCACCAGGTCCGCGGTCACCATCACGGCGCGTCGCGAGGCCCGGTCGGCAACCACGCCGCCCACCAGCACCGTCGCCACCAGGGGGAACGTCCCCGCGGCCAGCACGAACCCCACGTCCGTGACCGAGCCGCCGATCTCCAGCACCGCGAAGGCCAGCGCGACGACGACCATGCGGTCGCCCAGGACCGACACCGCCTGGCCGCCGAAGAGAAGCCGGAACTCCCGCCCGCGGAGCACGCCGAGGCTCTCGGGTAAGCGCGCCAACCGGCTTCAGTCAGACCACCAGTCGCGCTCGCCCTCGACGTCACCGCGCGGGTTCTCGCCGAGGTTGGGCGCGCCGATGACGAGGATCTCGAGGCCGTCGGGCCCGGCCTCGTAGCCGCGCCAGGTGCCGGGGGAGACGCGGACCGCGTCCCACTGCCGAAGCTCGACGATCTCCTCGTCGAGCTTCATCCGGCCGCTGCCGCCCACGACCACGTAGATCTCCTCCTGCTTCTCGTGCGTGTGGCCGTAGGGGAAGCGGTAGTTGGGCGGGATGCGCTGGTAGCCAAGGCCGGACCGCTCCAGCTCCAGCGCTCGGGTCGCCAGGCGGAACTCGAGGTCCGGCGAGCCGTCGAAGTTGCTCCCGACATCGTCTGGATCCTGCTTCAGGTTCTTGAGCGTGAACGGCATCGCTTCGATCCTATGAGAGGACGGTCATCCCTCCCTTCTGCGCGGAGCTCCCGGCTCCGCTGTCTTGTCGAGGATCCGGGCGAGCGCTTTCAGGTCCTGATCGCCGAGGGCGCTGAGAGCCGGTGGCGGGGTGCGCAGGATCGCTTCTGCCTTGCGCGCGAGCGCCTTGCCCTTGCGCGTCGCGGTGACGAGCCGCGTCCGCCGGTCCGCCGGGTCGGACTCGCGTCGCACCAGCCCTTCCTCTTCGAGCCGGTTGACCAGCACGCTCGCGTTCGGGGGCTCGATGTCGAGCATCGCGGCGAGCTCGCGCATTGGCATCGGGCGCCTGGCGACGCGGCGGACGGCTCGGGCCTGGCTGAAGCCGATGCCGGTCGCCTCGGCGACGCGGCGGCGACGGTCCTGGTCGAGGACGAGGTCGGACATCAGCATCCACGCCTCCGCAGCGACGTCGCGCTCGGTCTTCTTGTCGGGCGGGGGATTCATCGCTCGAGGCTATGCCGCCAGCGCCTCTGGGTTCAGCGCGGCCGCGGTGCGACGGGCCGAAGCCCTGGCGCGGCAGGTGGTCGCCGCGAAGCCGACGGCCAGGACCACGACGCCGAGGGCGGTGAGCAGCAGCCAGGCGGAATGGGTTGCCACCGGCACAGCGCCCACGGCGGCTGGGCCACTGGCGCTGGAGGCGACGATCGCGCCGGCGACGGCGACCCCAAGGGTCTGCCCGAACTGGCGTGAGGTCGTGGCGATCGCGGCGGCGACGCCCGCCTGTGCCCTCGGCATCCCCGCTACGGCGGTGTTCGTGATTGGGGCGTTGACGAACCCGAACCCGAGGCCGAAGATCGCATAGGCGACCATCAGCCAGGGCAGCGAGGTCTCGGCCGTGAGCCCGGTCAGCATTGCGCAGGCAACCGCCATGCAGGTACCGGCGAGCGCCACGGGCAAGCGCGGGCCGCGACTGCCGACGAGCCGCCCGGAGAGAGGGGACGCCGCCATCGTCAGCAGCGCCATCGGCGCCGTCGCCAGCCCCGCCTGCAGGGGCGAGAGGCCGCGCGCGCCCTGCAGGTAGACGGTGTTCAGGAAGAGGAAGCCGCCAAAGGTGGCGAAGGCCGCCACCGAGACCACGACCGCGGCGGAGAACGGGGTGGAGCGGAAGAACCGCAAGTCGATCAGCGGCTCGCGGCGGCGGCGCTCGTATGTGAGCAAGACACCGAGGGCGACGGCGGCGACCGCGAAGGCGCCGACGATCAGCGGCGAAGCCCAGCCCTGGTGGGGCGCCTCGATGATCGCGTAGGTGACCGTCGCCAGCAACGCGAAGACGGCCGCTTGCCCGACCAGGTCAAAGCGCCGGGGGTGCGCCGCCCGGGATTCGGGAACGAAGCGCAGGGTGAGCAGGATCGCCGCCAGGCCGATCGGCAGGTTGACCAGGAAGATCACCCGCCAGTCCAGCGCCGCGACTCCCAGCCCACCGAGCACCGGGCCCAGCGCCATCGCCGCGCCGAAGACGGCACCCCAGACCCCCACTGCCTGGGCGCGCTCGCGCGGGTCGGTGAAGGTGTTGGTGATGATCGACATCGCGACCGGGTTCAGCATCGAGGCGCCGACGGCCTGCAGGACGCGGAAGGCGATCAGCACCTCGACGCTCGTCGCCACGCTGCACAGGGCCGAGGCAGCTGAGAAGACCGAGAGGCCGAGGACGAAGGTGCGCTTGCGCCCGAAGCGGTCGGCCATCGAGCCGGCGAACATCAGCAGGCTCGCCATGACCACGGTGTAGGCGTCGATGGTCCACTGCAGCCCGGTGATGTCGGCATCCAGGTCCCGGCTCATGGTCGGCAGGGCGACGTTGACGATCGTGATGTCGAGGCCGACTAGGAAGAGGCTGAGGCAGCAGACGAGCAGGACCCGGACTCTTTGGGCTCGGGTCAGGTCGTTCTCGGTCACGCTGCCTCCTCTCGTTAGATAGTTATGAACTAATAATAATTATAAATCTATCAAGATATGACGGGCTGTCAAGGGTATGATGGGGAGCGGGATGGGAGCGGAAGCGGCAATGCAGGGGTTCTCGGTCCTCGGGCGTGGCGCTTCGGCGCGAAGTGGGTGGCTGCGGCCCCGGGTCGCGGTGCTGCTCGTGGGTGTGGTCATGGCCGTCGTATACGCGGCAGCTCTGCAGGCGCCCGGTCAGACCTCCGGCCCGGTCACGGCAACGACAGCAAGTCGTGGCTTGGACAGCCTGCCGCTGGCCGCGCAGGGCCCTGTCTCGGCATCGCTGGGACATGACGCGCCGGCCTTTCGCCTCGAGGGCTCGGAGGCGGTCAATCCCGCACAGGGCTTTCGCGCCCGTTTCTCGCGCCGCGGCGTCACCGTTGCCTCCGGCCCCGCACATTTCGGCATGGCGCTTTCGGCCTACGGGCATGGCAGTGCGCTGCGGCCGGTTGGGCCCACCGTGCCGCGCACGAGCGGCAACCGCGCTCGCTATGCGCGCGGAGCGCTGACCGAGTGGTACGCCAACGGCCCGCTGGGAATCGAGCAGGGCTTCGACCTCGCCACCCGTCCCGGTTCGGCCGCCGGGCCGCTGACGCTGTCGCTGGCTCTCACCGGCAACCTCTCGGCACGGTTGCGCAAAGGCTCGGTGCGTTTCACGGGCGAGGGCTCCGCGCTCCGCTACGGCGGCTTGGTCGCAACCGACGCGCACGGGCGTGTCCTGCCCTCCTGGTTGCAGCTGGTGAAAGGGCACGTCCTGATTCGCGTCGCGGATCGGGGCGCCAGCTACCCGCTGCGGATCGACCCGATGATCCAGCAAGGCCAAAAGCTCACGGGCGTCGGTGCGATCGGAACCGGCCGGTTCGGCTACACGGTGGCGCTCTCGGGAGACGGCAACACGGCCCTGATCGGCGCGCGCTACGGGATCGTGGGGGGTGAAACTGGGATTGGCGCCGGCACGGCTTGGGTCTTCGTGCGCTCCGGCGGGGACTGGGCCCAGCAGGGCGGAAAGCTCGTCGGCACCGGCCACGCGGGCGAGGGCGAATTCGCCCACGTCGGCGAAGGCGAATTCGGCACGAGCGTGGCGCTCTCAGGCGATGGCGACACCGCGCTGATCGGCGGGCCCGCCGATGACGAAAACACGGGGGCGGCGTGGGTCTTCACCCGCTCCGGCTCCACCTGGAGCCAGCAGGGCGAAAAGCTCACCGGCACCGGCGAGAGCGGAAAAGGAAGGTTCGGCACGAGCGTCGCCCTCTCGGCCAATGGCGATACGGCGCTGGTCGGCGGCACTCGTGACGACAACTCCGCCGGCGCGGCTTGGGTCTTCACCCGCTCGAGCTCCACCTGGGCACAGCAGGGCGGAAAGCTCACCGGGGCGGGCGAGGAAGGCCAGGGTGAATTCGGCAAGAGCGTCGCGCTCTCGACTGACGGCAGCACCGCACTGGTGGGGGGCTGGAGCGACAACGGCAACGTCGGAGCCGCCTGGGCGTTCACCCGCTCCGGCTCGACCTGGAGCCAGCAGGGCGAAAAGCTCACGGGGTCCGGCGAGGCCGAAGAGGGCGCTTTCGGCACGAGCGTGGCGCTGTCCTCTGACGGCAGCACCGCTCTGGTCGGGGGCCCTCGCGACGACGGCGACGTCGGGGCCGCCTGGGCGTTCACCCGCTCGGGCTCCACCTGGAGCCAGCAGGGCGAAAAGATCACCGGCGCCGGGGAGACCGGTGCCGGGAGGTTCGGCGAAAGCGTCGCCCTCTCGGCCGACGGCAACACGGCGCTGGTCGGCGGGCCTCGCGACGACAACTCCGCCGGCGCGGCCTGGGCATTTACGCGTTCCTCCTCGACCTGGACTCAGCAGGGCGCGAAGCTGACCGGCAACGGCGAGGCCGGAGCCGGTCAATTCGGTGCCGGTGTCGCCCTCTCAGAAGACGGCGACACCGCGCTGGTCGGCGCGCCCGCGGACGACGATGCCCTGGGCGGGGCATGGGTACTGACACGCTCGGGCGGAGCGTGGAGTCAGCAGGGATCGAAGCTCACCGGCGGCGAAGAGGACAACAGCGAGTTCGGCGTCCTCGTCTCCCTCTCCGCCGACGGCGACACGGCCCTCGTCGGCGGCTGGAACGACGACGGCAGAAAGGGCGCGGCGTGGGTCTTCACGCGCTCGGGCGGAGCGTGGAGCCAGCAGGGGCCGAAGCTGGTCGCCAGCGGCGTCGAACCAGGCGACGGATTCGGCACGAGCGTCGCGCTCTCGGGCGACGGCGACACGGCCCTGGTCGGCGCGCCCGGCAATGACTTCCGCAAAGGCGCAGCCTGGGTCTTTACCCGCTCCGGCGCCACCTGGACCCAACAGGGCGGGAAGCTGACCGGCGCGGGCGCGACCAACAACCCCTGGTTCGGCTACACCGTTGCGTTGTCTGGAGACGGCAACACCGCGTTGATCGGCGGCTGGCTCGACGAAAACTGGAAGGGCTCGGCCTGGGTCTTCACCCGCTCGGGCTCGACCTGGAGCCAGCAGGGACCGAAGCTCTCCGCCGGCGACGAGGACGGGGAAGGGATGTTCGGCACCAACGTCACCCTCTCCGCCGACGGCAACACCGCCCTGATCGGCGGCTGGAACGACGACAGCGAAAAATCCGGCAACCTGGACTACAGCGGCAAGGGCGCCGCCTGGGTCTTTACCCGCTCGGGCTCCACCTGGAGCCAGCAGGGACCGAAGCTGACCCCCAACGACGAGGTCGGCAACGGCAAGTTCGGCACGATCGTCGCCCTCTCGGCAAGCGGCAACACCGCGTTGATCGGCGGCTGGAACGACGACCACAGCAAGGGCGCGGCCTGGGTCTTCACCCGCTCCGGATCGACTTGGGCCCAGCAGGGCCCGAAGCTCACGGGCGGGGGAGAGGCTGGGGAAGGCAGGTTTGGCGTGGCTGTCGCCCTCTCCGCCGACGGCAATACGGCCTTGGTCGGCGGCCTGGCTGACGATCACACCAGGGGCGCCGCATGGCTGTTCACCCGCTCGGGGTCGACCTGGGCCCAGCAGGGCCCGAAGATCACTCCTGGTGATTGGGCCGGAGAAGGCGAATTCGGCACGAACGTCGCGCTTTCCGCCGACGGCGAAACGGGGCTGATCGGCGCTTGGCGCGACAACAGCGGCACCGGCGCTGCCTGGGCGTTTGTGAACAAGCCCGCCGAACCCGAACCCCCAACGACCGAACCGACCGAGCCGCTCCCGCCTTGTTGCGATCCTGGCCCGAAAGAACCTCCTCGCGTTCTGGTCGTGCAGAACGTTCGTCAGTCGACATCGAAGTGGCGTGTGGGCAGTCGCCTCGCCACCGTCAGCCACGCGAAGCCGCCGGTCGGAACGACCTTCTCCTTCTCGCTCAACGAGGAAGCGACCGTGACCTTCAGCTTCACCCGGCGCGTCAAAGGCCGCACGGTGATGGCGGGCAAGCTCACCTTTGCCGGTCACGACGGCACCAACGAGGTGGCCTTCCAGGGCCGCGTCTCGGCCAAGAAGAAGCTAGGGCCCGGGCGCTACACGCTTGCCATCACCGCCGCCGACTCCGCCGGGACGCGCTCCGCGCCGAAGTCGCTGAGCTTCACGATCGTCAAGTAAGACCTGGCGCAACCTTGAAGATGAAGCGCTGTTCGCATTGACGTGAGACGGGAAATCAGGGGCTGGCGAGCCCTGGCCGCGGCGGGGGTGCTGACCCTGATGCTCGCGCCGGGGGCGACGGCTTCTCCATTGCGCGGGCGAGTCGACCGCTCGTTTGGCGACGGGGGACGGGTGACGTTTCGCCTCGGGCCGACCTTCGCCCACTCCGCCTACACCGCGATGGTCCGCCAGCCCGACGGGTCGATTTTGCTCCTCGGCAATACGGAGCTCGTCAAGAAGAGCAGATACGGGAAGTTCGTCGAAGCGGGCGGGTTCGTCCAGCGGCGCCTCCCCAACGGCACTCTGGACCCAGGGTTCCGGGAAGTCCTCGAAGACGAAAGGATTTCCGGCCTGGCTCAGCAAGCCGACGGAAACGTCCTCTACGCGGCGGGGGGAGAATTCCAGAGCCAGGTCCACCGGCTCGACGCGAGCGGCGTTCCGGACTCCTCCTACGGGACGAGCGGGGTGAGTGCCAGCATTCCCCTCGGTGCTCGGTTCCTTGCCGTCGATGACCAGGGCCGCACGATCGTCGCCGGCGATACCGGGGTGGGAGGCAACTGCCACGACTGCCAACCGAAGCCGGTGGCGGCGGTTGCGCGGCTGTTGCCGAACGGCGCCCTCGACAAGAGCTTCGGCAAGGAAGGGATGCTTCTCCTCCCTGCGCCCCACAGCGAATGGGCGGTCACCGGACTCGCGATCGAGCCCGGCGGCTCGATCGTCGTCGGCAGCGAAACGGCGATCTTCGGGGTGACGCCGGAGGGCCAGCCGAGCCCGGCATTCGGCGACGGCGGCACGGTCCCGATCGACGGCGGCGTCGGCGCGATCACGCAGGCGTCATCCGGCGACCTGATCGTCGCCACGAACTCAGCCCAGTTCTGCTGCGGAAAGCGCGGCAGCGTCGTGGTCCACGCCTTCCTCGCCGACGGTCACCCGGACAGCTCGTGGGCGAGCGGTGGCGAGGCGAGGATCGCCGTCGCCGATGTCAACGTTCCGACCGCGCTCGCGCCCGCGCCCGAAGGGGGCGTGATGCTGGCCGGCGAATCGGCGGTGGCCAACGAACCGAAGGGCTGCAGCGTTTGCCACTACACCCCCTACGTAACCCGCCTCACCGGCTCCGGCGCAGTCGACCCCGGCTTCGCTGCGCAACTGACCGAATCGCCGGGCACTTTCCGCAACGTAGGTCCAACGCAGGGCTACACGAGCCGGGTGGCGGCGATCGTGGTTGCGCCCGACGGCCAGGTGCTCCTCGCAGGCAAGGGGGAAGCGGTCGAACAGGCCACGGTCGCGGCGCTTTCGCCAAGTGGCGCCCCCGAGCCGGCCTTCGGCGTTGCGGGCTTTGCCGCCGACCCGCAGCCGCTGCCGAGCGAAACCGGCGCGCAAGGACTCGCGCTCGGCCCGAGAGGGAGGTTGGTGGTCGCCTATGGGACCAACGCCGCCTCCTACTCGCGGCAATCGCGACTCGGCGGCTGGGCCGGTGACGGCGCTCCCTTGCAGGGATACGGTGGGGACGCGGAGATCGGCGGCGCTTTCTCGGCAGACCTGATCGAGGCTGACGGGCGCGGGCGCGTCTACGGCGTCGAGGAACCCTTCCGCGCCTCCGATCGAATCACCCGGTTTGGCCGCGATGGCCGGCCCGACCTCGGCTACGGAACCGAGGGGAAGGCGTTGCTGCCCAAGCGCTTCGACCTGAAGCAGCTGGTCGTGAGGCGGAGCGGTGCAATCCTTGCCGTGGGTCGCATCGCGGGGCAGAACCCGATGGCGCTTTTCGAGTTGACGCCGGCGGGCCGCCCCAATCGCCACTTCGGCCGGCAGGGACTGGCCCGTATTCGCTGGGGCAAGGACGAGAAAGCGGTCGCGCTTGCGGCGAGCTTCGACCGCCGCGGTCGCGTCGTCCTCTTCGGCCTCTTCGGTCGAACGACGCCGCTTGCGCGGTTGCTGCCGAACGGTCAGCTCGACCGAAGCTTCGGCGATCTCGGTCGCTTGAACTTCAAGCCCCTCGTCTACCTCGATTTCGACGCGGTCTCGGTCGCACGCGACGGCAGCATCTACCTGGCCACCTCGGGAGAAAACGGGGACGCCACCGTGGCCCGATTCGGCGAGGACGGCGCGCTCGACCGCTCCTTCGGCAGGCGAGGCGTCCTCCGGGTCGATGCCGGACTTCCCTTGGTCCGCCTCTTCACCGGTGGGCGCCAGCTCGTCCTGGTCTTGGGAGAGGGGAGGTACGGTGGTTCCGGCTTCGACCTCCGCGCGTATCACCTCGATGGGCGTCCCGATCTCTCCTTTGGCGACCGCGGCAGCATTTCCCACAGCGCATCGACCTTCGCTCCCGTCGCCGCCCTGCGCCAGCGCAACGGCCGGCTCGTTCTCGCCGGGACCCGTGGCCCGCTGGAAGCGGGCGAATACGTCGAACTGCTGCGCTTCCGCTGAAATGATCCGCCGCGTGAGCTTCACGCGCGCCGAGTTGGAGGAGTTCCGCGGCTGCGAGGTCGACGACCTCGTCGGGCCGGGGCTGAAGCTGCTCTTCGTCGGCATCAACCCTGGGCTGTGGACCGCGGCGGTGCAGACCCACTTCGCCCACCCGACCAATCGCTTCTACCCGGCGCTTGCCGCGGCGGGCATCACCGATTACGAGGTCGATCGGGCTGCCGGGATGACCGATGAAGACCGTGCGCATCTCATCGCGCGCGGCATCGGGATCACCAACCTCGTTCGGCGGGCCACGGCGCGTGCCTCCGAGCTCACGGCCGCGGAGCTGCGCGAGGGCGGCGAGCGGCTGCGGCGGTTCGTCGCCGAGCACCGTCCCGCGGTGGTCGCGATCGCCGGCGTCACCGCCTACCGAGACGCGTTTGGCGAGCGAGCGGCGGTCTTGGGCCGGCAACCGGACACGCTCGACAGCGCGATCCACTGGTCCGATTCGGCGCTCTGGGTGGTGCCCAACCCGAGCGGTCTCAACGCCCACGAGACCGTCGCGACGCTCGCCGCCGCCTACGCGGCGCCGGCCGCCGAGGCCGGTGTGATCGACTCCGCCCCGGTCAGGACCTCGGCCGGTAGGTGAGCAGGACCACTCCCGAGTCGAATCGCTTCACGTCCTCGAGCTCCAACCAGACGGTGCCGTTGTCGCCGAGCACGTGGAGGTTCCCCTTGCCCCAGACGAGCGGGTTGATGTAGACCTCGTACTCGTCGATCAGGCCCCGCTCGGCGAGGGCGTAGGCGAACTCGCCGCTGCCGTGCATGAAGAGATCACCGTCGACCTCCTCCTTCAACTTGGGGATCGAGTCCGCGAGATCGCCCTCGAGCAGGGTCGCGTTCCATTCCAGGTCTCCGGAGAGGGTGTTGGAGCCGACGTACTTCCGCATTGCGTTGACCATGTCGGCCCACTTGCCCGTTTTGTCCGGCCAGTACCCCGCAAGGCCCACGTAGGTCTTGCGACCCAGCACCATCCCAGCCGACCTCGCCTGCCGCTCGAACGAGTACTCACCGTGGTCACCGTCCGGCTGCACCCACTCGCCGACCGGGTCGATGACTCCGTCGAGGGTGGCTTGTGCGCTTGCGATCAGCTTGCCCATCTCGCTCTCCTAGCCCGCGAGCACCGCAGCGACCGCTTCGGCGGCGCGTTCGACGCCGGCGCGGTCGACGTCGAGGTGGGTGACGGCGCGCACGAAGGGGCCGATCGGGCTCACCTCGACGTCGCGCTCGGCCAGGCCCGCGATCAGGCCGGGGGCGTCCTCGACCCAGAAGAGCACGATGTTCGATTCGACCGTGGCGGGGTCGATCGCGACGCCGTCGATCTGGGCCAGCGCCTCGGCGAAGAAGCGGGCGTTGGCGTGGTCCTCGGCCAGCCGCTCGACGTTGTGGTCGAGCGCGTAGAGGGCCGCGGCGGCGACAATCCCGGCCTGGCGCATCGCGCCGCCGAGCATCTGCTTGTAGCGCCAGGCCTCCTCGATCAGCTCGGCGGAGCCGACCAGGCAGGCGCCGACCGGAGCGCCGAGGCCCTTGCTGAAGTCGAGCCAGGCGGTGTCGAAGCCCGCCGCGTACTCGGCCGGGGAGAGGCCCGAGGCGGTGGTCGCGTTGAGCAGGCGGGCGCCGTCGAGGTGGGTGCGCAGGCCGTTCGCGGCGGCGACCGTGAGCACCGCTTGGATCTGCTCCAGCGGCCAGACGCGGCCGCCCGTGACGTTGGTCGTCTGCTCGATCGAGACCAGGCGCGAGTGCGGCTGGTGGCGGTCGCCGGGATCGCGCAGGGCCGCTTCCAGCGCGGCACCGTCGAAGAAACCGCCGTCACCGTCGAGGTGGGCGACCATCGCCCCCGCCTGCGCCGCCGCGCCGCCCGCCTCGGCGACCACCGGGTGGGCGTAGCGATGCAGGTAGAGCTCATCGCCACCAGGCCGGATGTGGAGCCGGAACGCGATCAGGTTGCACATCGTCCCCGAGGGCAGGAACAACCCCGCCTCGTGGCCGAGCAGCGCCGCGACTCGCTCCTGCAGCTCGTTCACGGTCGGGTCCGAGCGCCGCTGCTCGTCGCCGACCTCGGCCGTGGCCATCGCCGCCCGCATCGCCTCGCCGGGCAGCGTCTGCGTGTCCGAGTAGAGGTTGACCGTCACGGCTTGGACCCTAGTGCTCACTTCGCGATCGATCGATTGACCCACA
>DASZQM010000313.1:0-4560 GCA_035549645.1 Solirubrobacterales bacterium
GCAAGCCGGTTGGCGAGCTCTACCCGGCTCAGGCCTTCGCCGAGATGTGCGTCGAGGCAGGCGCGGTCTTCGCCCTCTCCTCCGACGCCCACCTCCCGGAGCAGGTCGGCTTCGGCTACGACAAGGCGATTGACTTTCTCGCCGATCTCGGGGTAGATGAGATCTGTGTCTTCGACCGCCGCCAGCGCCGGCTCGAGCCACTGCCCGCCCCGGTGCGGGAGGACTCCTAGGTGGAGGCGGGGTCGGGGCGTATGAGCGTCGGCATCGGCTACGACAGCCACCGCTTCGAGGAGGGCCGCAAGCTGATCCTGGGTGGGGTCGAGATCGACCACCCGCGCGGCCTTGCCGGGCACTCCGACGCCGACGTGCTCACCCATGCGGTGATCGACGCCCTGCTCGGTGCCGCCGGGGCCGGGGACATCGGCACCCACTTCCCCGACGACGAGGAGATCTGGCGCGGGGCTGACTCGGTCGACCTGCTGCACACCGCTGTTGGCATCGTCGCGGGCCGCATCGTCAACATCGACGCCACAGTGATCTGCGAGGAGCCCCGCCTCGGTCCCTTCCGGCCGGAGATGGAGCGGATCCTCGGCGAAGCGACCTCGGCCCGCATCAGCGTCAAGGCGACCAGCAACGAGGGCATGGGCTGGATCGGCCGCGGCGAGGGAATCGCCTGCATCGCCGTCGCTTCGATCGAGAGCGAATAACCTTCGCCGCTGTATGGGACTGCTCGACTCGATAACCGCGCGCGCTCGCCAGTCGGCCTCCGACTCGATCTTCGAGGCGAAGGTCCTGCGCGAGGCGGGGATCGTCGGCCTGATGCGCCCCGACATCGCCGCCAAGGTCGGCGTCACCTTCCTGCGCTGGGGTGCCTCGCCGGCGACCGGCGTCGCCACGGCGGCGCTCGAGCACCCGCACGAGACGATGATCATCGACGAACGCGGCTCGCTCAGCTTCGAACGCGTGCACCGGCGCTCCAACGCCCTCGCCCACGCCTTCGCCGGCATGGGCATCGGTCCCGGCGACGGCATCGGAATCATGTGCCGCAACCACCGCGGCTTCATCGAGACGACTCTGGCGGCGGCCAAGCTCGGCGCCAGCGCGCTCTACCTGAACACGATGTTCGCCGGGCCGCAGCTGGTCGAGGTGACCAAGCGCGAGGAACCGAAGGCGCTCGTCTACGACGAAGAGTTCGCCGGCCTGCTCGACGGGGTCGACGAGAGCGTCGCCCGCATTGTCGCCTGGACCGACGGCGATTCGGACGGTCGGACCCTCGACTCGCTGATCGCCGGCAACGGCGAGGGCGATCTCAAGCCGCCGCCCGACAAACCGCGCTTCGTCATCCTCACCTCGGGCACGACCGGCACGCCGAAGGGGGCCCAGCGCTCCAGTCCCGACGGGTTGATGGCGATGGCCTCGCTGATCGACAAGATCCCCTACCGCGCTCGCGAGACGATGATGATCGCGGCGCCGCTCTTTCACTCCTGGGGCTTCTTCCACTTCGTGATGAGCCTGCCCACCGCCTCGACGATGGTGCTGCGGCGCAAGTTCGACGAGGAGGAGACCCTGCGCGCGGTCCAGGACCACCGTGCTCAGGTGCTCGGCGTGGTGCCGGTGATGCTGCAGCGCATCCTGCGCCTGCCGCCGGAGACGCTCGAGGCCTACGACCTCTCCTCGCTGCGCATTACCTCCGCCTCCGGCTCGGCGCTGCCGGGCGAGCTGGCGATCGAGTGGATGGACCGCTTCGGCGACACGATCTACAACCTCTACGGCTCGACCGAGGTCGCCTACGCGACGGTCGCCACCCCCGAGGACCTGCGGGCGGCGCCGGGCACGGCGGGGCGCCCGCCACGCGGCACCGTCGTCCGCCTCTACGACGAGGCCGGGCAGGAGGTGCCGCAGGGCGAGGTCGGGCGGATCTTCGTCGGCAACGAGATGTCCTTCGAGGGCTACACCGGCGGCGGCGGCAAGGAGGTGATCGACGGCCTGCTGAGCAGCGGCGACGTCGGCCACATCGACGCCGAGGGGCGCCTCTTCATCGACGGCCGCGACGACGAGATGATCGTCTCCGGCGGCGAGAACGTCTTCCCGCGCGAGGTCGAGGACCTGCTGGCCGACCACGAGAGCGTGGTCGAGGTCGCGGTGATCGGGGTCGAGGACGAGGAGTTCGGCCAGCGGCTGAAGGCCTTCGTCGTCGCCACCGCCGAGGCCGAGGTGTCAGAAGAAGAGCTCAAGGCGCACGTCAAGGCGCACCTCGCCGGCTACAAGGCGCCGCGTGAGATCGAGTTCCTCGACGAGCTGCCACGCAACGCCACAGGCAAGATCCTCAAGCGCGAACTGCACGCGCGCGAGACCCAGAGCCAGTCCAGCTAAGGACACCTCGCTAAATGCGCGTTTTGTGCGCAAGACGGGGGTAGATAGGCCTCCGATCCGGATAGTAGGTTGCGACCAATGGGCGATCCAGCGACGCAGCTGAAAGCGGTTGGCGAGGCAAATCGGGAGCTGCACGAGACGGCCAAGCAGGCGCTCGAGTGGGTGCGGGTCAGCGAGGAGCGCGTGGCCAAGGCCGAGGCGCGCAACGAGGAGCTGCGCGGTGAGCTGAAGCAGCGGGCGATGGCCACGCTGAACAAGCTCAGCGCCGAAGGGCGCGAGCGGATCGCCGCCGAGCGCGCGAAGCGCAAGCAGGCCGAGGCTCGCGCCGTGCGGGCCGAGGCCGCCCGGGATCGAGCCGAGCAGAGCTTCGAGCAGTCCCAGCAGAAGGCGCAGGCCGAGCGCGAGGCCGTTGCGGCCGAGCTGAACGCGGCCAGGAGCGAGTCCAAGCGCGAGATCGCCGCCGCCGTCAAGCAGGTCGATGAGCGCGCCGCCCAGAAGCACCGGGAGGCGATGGATCGGGCCAAGCTCGAGGCCGACCAGCGCGTCGCCGCCGCCGAGCAGCGCGCGGTCGAAGCCGAGGCGGCGGCGGAAGAGGCGCACCAGCTTGCGGTAAAGCTCGAGACCGAGATCGAGGAGCGGGTGATGCAGGGGACCGAGGACGTGCGCCGCGAGTCCGAGGAGCGCGTCCGCTCGCTTGTCGAGAAGGTCGAAGGCGAGGCGACGGAGAAGGCCCGGGCGCGCGCCGAGGAGGCCCTCAAGGCAGAGTCCGAGCGGATCCGCGCCCAGGCCGAGCAGCGCGAGGAGCGGGTCAGGCAGGCAGCCGAGGAGGAGATCAAGGCGAGCGCTTCGAGGGCCCGCCGCGAGGTCCTTGCCGCCGCCGACCAGACGGCGCCGGCGTGGTCTCGCCGCGATCCAGCCCCGTCGGGCTCCGGCTACCGCACCTTCTAGCGCCCCGAGTTCTCTCTAGCATCCGCCCGATGCGAGAGGTGCGGATCAAGGACACCCTGTCGGGCGAGCTCGTCCGTCTCGATCCCGAGGCCGAGGTCGGCATCTACGCCTGTGGCCCCACCGTCTACAGCCGCATCCACATCGGCAACGCGCGGCCGTTCGTCGTCTTCTCGCTGCTGCGTCGCTTCCTCGCGGCGGAGGGCTACCGGGCGAAGCTGGTCGTCAACGTCACCGACATCAACGACAAGATCTACGCCGCGGCACGGGATGCAGGCGAAGGTTCAGTCCCATTCGCCGAGCGGATGACCCAGGCGTATTTCTCCGACACCGAACGGCTTGGCCTGGGTCGTCCTGACGCTGAGCCCCTGGCCACCGAGACGATCGGCGGAATCGTCTCGCTGATCGAGGAGCTGATCGAGTCCGGCCACGCCTATGAGTCGAGCGGCGACGTCTACTTCCGCGTCAAGAGCTTCGCGGGCTACGGCAAGCTCTCTAACCGGCGCACCGAGGACATGGACCAGGGCGAGGAGGCCGGGTCGGCCTCGCTGAAGGAGAACCCCTTGGACTTTGCGCTCTGGAAGAAGCAGAAGCCTGACGAGGACAGCGCCTGGGAGTCCCCCTGGGGGCTGGGGCGGCCCGCCTGGCACATCGAGTGTTCGGTGATGGCAGAGCAGGAGCTGGGCGCGGAATTCGCCATCCACGGCGGTGGCTCGGATCTCGTCTTCCCCCATCACGAGAACGAGATCGCCCAGTCTGAGGCCGCCGGCCGGCCCTTCGCGCGGGCCTGGATGCACAACGGCATGGTCGAGACCGACGCCGAGAAGATGTCGAAGTCCGAGGGCAACATCTTCCAGCTCAGCGAGGCGATCGACCAGTACGGGGCCGAGGCGGTCGTCGCCTTTCTGATCTCCGGGCACTACCGGCAGCCTCTTGCGTTCGGGCCGCAGCAGATGGAGGAAGCGGTGGCGCAAGTCGAAAGGCTTAAGAACTTCTTCCGGCAACACCCAGTTTCTGATGCCTTTATGACCCCATGGGGTCATAAAGGCATCAGAAAGGACCCGCACGGCGCGGTGGCCTCCCGGGTTGAGAGCTTCGGAGACGCGCTTGCGGACGACTTCAATACGCCGCGGGCAATGGCGGAGGTGTTTGAGCTCGTGGGCGAAGCGAACCGTGACGAGGCTCCTGGAGCTTCTCAGGCTCTGGCGGAGATGCTGGCGCTCGTCGGGCGCAGCACCCGTA
>DASZQM010000314.1:0-2154 GCA_035549645.1 Solirubrobacterales bacterium
GGGGTTGGCTACCTCCCAGGTCTTCTCCTCAGCCCAGACCTGCTGCCACTTGCGCTCGATCTCTTTCGGGTCGTAGCCGGCCACGGCGCGATCTTACGAGCGAGGCCACTTCGGGCGCGGACCGCTCAGAAGACCGGAGATAGCGCGGTGAGGATGTGGGGCCAGACGTAGACCTCGATCGTCGCCGCGAGGATGAGGGCGGGGATCGCGATCGCCACCGTCACCAGGGTCGCGGCGAGCAGCTGGTTCCACTCGCCGCGGCGGCTGGCGATCAACCACGCCGCGAGAGGCAGGAAGAGCGCGGTCAGCTCGATCAGCGCGTGCGGCAGGACGCTGAGCAGGAGCGCGCCGATCGAGATGTGGAGCTGGAAGGCGATCGTCGAGCCCTGGAAGCCGAGGTAGAGCGCCTGGGTCGAGAGCGAGAACAGCGTCACCGCGCAGACGAAGAGGATCGCCAGCTCCCCCGCCTTGACGTGGATCCAGCGCGAGAGGCCGCTGCGCTGCTCGGCCGCGAGGGGCATCGAGGCGCCGGCGATGAAGCCGGCGATGCAGGCCGTCGCGTGCAGGGCGAGGACCAGCGAGTTGCGCCAGAGGATCGGCAGCATGTCGCCGGGATCGGAGGGTTCGGTCAGGCCCGGCAGGTGGATCGGCGTCAGGTCCGGCGTGAGCAGGCCGGCGACGACCCAGACGGCCCCGAGCAGCGCCAGTGCGATCGCCAGGCTGAGCGCCACCCAGCCGCGCAGAACGGACCAGTGCCCCTCGCGCCAGGTCTCCAGCGCCGCGCGCGTGTCATGCATGCCGTTGGAGAAGACATGCTGGTTCGCCGTGCTCATCGCTACCTCATCGGCAGCCGTACCCGGCTATTTGAGGCCCGCGGGGACGAGTCGCACGTACGGCTTCCCGCGGCGGCGAACGAGAATCTCCGCGCCAGCCGCGGCGCGCTCCATGTAGAAGCCGAAGCGGTTGCGAAAGACGTGGGCGCCAACCTCTTCGACGGCCATCTCGGCCGGGACTTCACCTTGAGTGGAGCTGGGGGGATTCGAACCCCCGACCTCTACCGTGCCACGGTAGCGCTCTGCCAACTGAGCTACAGCCCCAAGTCGATACTCGTCCGCGAAGTTTAGTGCTGCACGCTGTCCATTTCTGGCTGGTGCAAGACGGAGCTGCATTGCCCACCGGCCGTCGGCCTCCTTGATGGGGATCAGAAAGCACTGATCGATCTCTGCGCAGTAGGCACCTATTGCATCGATTTCCGAGGCGGAGTAGTTGCGGCGAATGAACCCATCGGGGCCTCGCCTGTTGCGCGCAAAGCTCACGGCGATGACATCACCTTCCTTCTTCGCCCATTTGCATTGGACCCGAAGGAGGCGCCCTGCCACGTCGATGACAAGGTCATAAGGCTCGTGCTCAGTCAACGGCTTCAGCACCGAGAGGCCAAGCGCGGCCGCTTCAGTGGCGAATGCGAGCTCTGCCACGTTGCCCTTGTGGTTGGAGTCGTCCACCTCCCAAGCATTGATGACGCAGGGACCCTCGATCAAGGACGACCTGTGTCAAAAGTGGGACGGAACCGTGAATTACTTCGCCGAGCCCCGCTCGAGCACTCGGAAGCCGATCCCTGCGGCCTGCAGGCGCCCCAGGAGGGCGTCGCCCATAGCCGTCGCGGTCGTCACCTGGCCGGCGGTTTGGGGCAGCTCGTCGAAGGCGAGGCAGAGGGCCGACTCGGCGAGCATCTTCGCCGTCTCGTCGTAGCCGGGATCGCCGCCGGCGACCTCGGTGACGACGCGCCTGCCGCCGCCCTCGCCGACGAAGGTGACCTTGAACCAGCTCTTGACCCGCACCTCCTCGCTCGGCCCCTCGCCGGGGGAGCGGGAGCTCTTGAGCAGCAGCTTGCGCGTCGGCGGCAGTTGCGCGAGCAGCAGCGCCAGTCCGATGCCGCCGGTCGTGGTCGCGACCGAGGTCAGGTGCT
The DNA here is from genome assembly GCA_035549645.1 of Solirubrobacterales bacterium. Lineage (GTDB taxonomy): Bacteria > Actinomycetota > Thermoleophilia > Solirubrobacterales > 70-9 > VRUE01. The sequence continues at coordinate 1,967 of DASZQM010000314.1, forward strand.
TGGCGACTACGTTGTGCCCGTAGCTGAAGTCCGGGCCGTAGCGCTCGAGCGCCGCCGCGGAGCGCCTCACAACGGGGCCGTCGATCGTCGGCAGCGGCACGACCCAGCCGCCGAGATCGGTGTCGCGCCGGGGGCGGGGCTGCGCCGAGCGGATTCGCCGTCCCGCCGGGCGCTGCTCGCGCTGCCGG
>DASZQM010000315.1:0-4983 GCA_035549645.1 Solirubrobacterales bacterium
GTGCTCGACATGCTCAAGACCTACTGGAAGGCGAAGGAGGCGGGGGTCCGCCTGCTCGGCCCGAACTGCCCGGGCGCGCTCTCGCCCGGCAAGGCCAGCGTCGGGATCATCCCCGCCCAGTTCTTCGATCCGGGCCCGATCGGCGTCGTCTCCAAGTCGGGCACGCTGACCTACCAGATCGGCAACGAGCTGAAGCAGGCCGGCACGGGCAACTCCTCGATCGTCGGCATCGGCGGCGACCCGATCATCGGCTCCGACTTCATCGACATCCTCGCCCTCTACGAGCAGGACCCCGAGACCGAGCTGATCGTGATGGTCGGCGAGATCGGCGGCGACGCCGAGGAGCGCGCCGCCGAGTACATCGCCGCGGAGGTCTCCAAGCCGGTGGTCGCCTACATCGCCGGCTTCACCGCCCCGCCCGGCAAGCAGATGGGCCACGCCGGCGCGATCATCTCGGGTTCCTCGGGCACCGCCCAGGCGAAGAAGGACGCGCTCGAAGCAAAGGGCGTGAAGGTCGGCGAAAGCCCGACGGAGACGGCCAAGATCGCCGTCGAAGTCCTGCGCGGCAGCTAGGCCTCCCGGCCAGAGCGCTTGAGGCTGTCCGGCCCTTCGGTTACGAAGTCGCCATGGAGAATGGTGTGGAGGTCCCGAATCAGCGCCCCGTGCGGCTGACGGTTTCCGATGACCTGCAGCGCAACCGGCTCACGGTCTTCTTCCGGCTGCTGCTGGCGCTGCCGTCGCTGGTCTGGCTCGTGCTCTGGGGGGTGGCGGCGTTCTTCGCCGTGATCGCGAACTGGGTGGCGACCCTCTTTCGGGGCACCTCACCCAGTCCGCTGCACGACTTTCTCGCCCGTTTCGTCAGGTACTCGGTCCACGTCTACGCCTACCTTCACCTCGCCGCCGGTCCGTTCCCGGGTTTCGTCGGCGAGCCGGGCTACCCGATCGATCTGGAGGTCGACCCGCCTGCCCGCCAGAACCGCTGGAAGGTCGGGTTCCGGCTCGTGCTCGCGGTCCCCGTCTTCATGCTCCTGGGCGCCTTCTTCGGCACCGGATGGAGCCAGTACAACAGCTCGGGAAGTGAATACCAGCGCGTCGGGCTGATCGTCGTAGCTGCTGTCCTCGGCTGGTTCTTCGCCCTTGCGCGCGGGCGCATGCCGCGCGGGCTGCGTGACCTGATCGCCTATGGGATCTCCTACGCGGCTCAGGCCTGGGCCTACCTGACGCTGCTGACCGACCGCTATCCCTCCAGCGACCCCCTTACGGCGATCGGGCCGCTGCCAGTCCGGGACGACCCGATCCGGCTCGAATCGAGCGACGATCTGCAGCGCAACCGGCTCACCGTCTTCTTTCGCCTGCTGCTCGCGATCCCGCACCTGATCTGGCTCACGCTCTGGGGCATCGCCGCCTTCTTCGCCGCGATCGGCAATTGGTTCGCGATCCTCTTCACCGGCACCCCGCCCGCGGGCCTGCACGGCTTTCTCTCCTCCTACACGCGCTATCAGCTGCACGTTTATGCCTACCTGAACCTGATCGCCAATCCGTTTCCGGGCTTCACCGGCGAGCGTGGCAGCTATCCGATCGAACTCCGCATCGCTGAGCGAGCTCCCCAAAATCGCTGGACCGTCGGCTTCCGCTTCTTCCTCGCCCTGCCGGCCTTCCTGATCGCCAGCGCCTACGGCACGCTCCTGTTCACGGTCGCCGTCCTCGGTTGGTTCGCCTCGTTGTTCACCGGAACGATGCCGCTCGGACTGCGCAACGCCGGCGCCCTGGCCGTGCGCTACACGGCTCAGTTCTATGGCTACGTCTTCCTGGTGACCGATGCCTATCCCTACAGTGGCCCCAACGTTGCGCCGCCGCCGCTGACGGCCGACCCGACCATCGCGTTGCCGCTGCGGGGCGCTTGAGGCGGCCGGTCTCCCGCCTCGCCCGCCCCTCGACGCTGGCCCTGCTGGTGGGGGCGGCCCTCTGGCTCTGGGCCGCCTACGCGCTCTGGCACACGACGGCCTCGGTACCCGATGGGCCGTCCCTCTCGCCGCACCGTTTCTTCAGCCAGGCGTTTCTCGACCGCAGCGCCTCCTACGAACGCTTTCTGATCGTCGACAACCTGCTGGCGATCGTGGTCCTGCTGGGCGTTCTCGTGGTCTATGCGCGGCGAGGGCAGCGGCTGATGCGAGAGTCGGCGGCCGGGCGGATCGGCACCGGGATGCTGCTCGGCATGCTCGGCTTCGCCGTCGTCTGGATCGCTGAGATCCCCTTCGGCCTGGCCGCGGTCTGGTGGCAGCGGGACCACGGCGTCTCCCACCAGGGCTACCTGGGCTGGATCGTCGAGAGCTTTCTCGGGCTCGGCGGCACCTTTCTCTTCGTCGCGGCCGCGCTGGCAATCGCGATGGGCCTGGCCGGGCCGCTGCGGCGCTGGTGGTGGGTCGCGGCCGCGCCGATCTTCGCCGGCCTGGCGCTGCTCTTCACCCTCGTCAGCCCGTATCTGGTCCCCGACACCTCGCCACTGCACGAACCGCGGCTGGCCGAAGCGCGGGCGCTCGAGCGCAAGGAGGGGGTGGAGGGGACGAAATTCGTCGTCGAGGACGTCCACCGCTTCACCACCGCCCCCAACGCGGAGGCGACCGGGATCGGCCCGACTCGGACTGTGGTCCTCTGGAACACGCTCCTCGGCGACGACTTCAGCCCGGCCGAGGTGCGGGCCGTGCTGGGCCACGAGATCGCCCACATCGCGCACGAGGACCCGCTGAAGCTGGCCGGTTGGCTGGCGCTCTTCCTGATCCCGGCGACGGCGCTGATCGAGCTGCTCACCCACCGCCGCGGCGGCATGGCGCGTCCCGAGGCGGTGCCGCTCGCGCTTCTCGCCCTGATCGCACTGCAGCTGCTGGCGACGCCGATGTTCAACCTCGTCACCCGCCGCGCCGAGGCCTCGGCCGACTGGTCCTCCCTGGAAGCGACGCACGAGCCGCGCGCCGCCCGCGCGATGTTCCGCCGCCTCAGCACCACCAGCCACAGCTCGCCCGACCCGCCGGGCTGGACCCAGCTGCTCTACGGCAGCCACCCGACGATCATGCAGCGGATCGAGATGACCTATGAGTGGGAACGGGAGCACCGGCCTCGAGTCGCGCCTGCCGGGCGAACAGATGGGCGCCGTCAGTAAGCGGGCTTGGGCCTGAGGTGCAGTGAGCGAACCACGGTCTTCATCCCGGCAAGCGAGTTGAAGGAGCCGCGCACCGGTTCGGGGCAGTCGCGGCAGGCGTCGAGGTTGACCGTGGTGACCAGGCCGCCGATGTGCACGACCGCGAAGAACCGCTTCGGGCTGCCAGTTGCGCAGGGGCGGAAGCCCTCGAAGTGGCCGGTGTAGATCGTGGTGCGGTGGCCGGAGACGCTGAGCTTGGTGGACTCGAGGCAGCGTTCGGTGAGAATTTCCTTGGCGGGACGGGTGGTGAGGAATCGCTTCCACCCGGCCGCGGTCCAGGCGCTGAGCTCGACGTTGTGGCTGTATTGGAGCTCGAGCTTTTGTCCGGCCAGGCGTTCGTTGTCGTAGCGCGCGTCGCCTCCCGATTCGAGGCGCGCAACCGGCAGGCTGTGACCGGGCGCAAAGTTCCGCCCCAGCCAGTACACGGGCAGCTTCAGGGCGGGGTCGTTGAGGCCGATTTCGCTCGCATTGCGTTCGGCGCGGGTGTAGGGAGTCGGGTGTTCGACGTGGGCTTGCTGACGCTGGGCAAGGGAGGCGACGATCGCGTCACTCGCGGCAAGTGAATTGGCGGAGGCGAAGACCGCGCTTAGGACGGTGCCCGATCGCCAGACCAGGAAAGAGCCGAAGTGGCTGTTGCCGAAGAGCGCCGGCGCGCGCTTCCAGTGGAAGAGCCGGGTGGCGTCTCCGACCGTTGCGGTCGGGGCAACCTCTTCCGGTGTCCCCTTTTCGGTCACCTTGCCAAGCAGCTGATCTGCCAGCGAGAAGCCCATCTCAGCCGCTTCGCCGCTACCCGCGTCGAGCGCGCCAGTGCCGACGACGACCCCGCTTGTTTCCACGCCGGGGACGCTGTATACCCGCGCGTAGAGGCCCAGGCAGCCTTGGGGCGAGAATCGCCTGACGAAGTCGGCGAGCTTCGTCGAGGGATCGGATGGGTCGAGGTCTTCGCAGATGAATTCGATCCCGTTGCCCTCAGAGAAGTCAAGCGGGAAGTAGCCGGGCGGAAGGTCGTGGAGGCGAAGCATCAGCCGTTCGGTCGGGTCTTCCGGCGACCGACCGGCGCCGCTTGCCTGCATGGCGCCGACGGCAGCGATCGACGCGATTGCGAGCACCACGGAAAAAACCAACGCCGAACTGCGAAAGCTCCCCAACGTCCGCGTCATCGGCGCGAGTATAGGTATCGCCGCGTATCTGTTGGGCCTGGCGGTCGATGGAGCTGGCGCGTTGCTAGGCTCGCCTACGCATGGCTGGCGACACGATTTCCTTTGCTCGCGGGGCGCCCAGCGCCGACATCCTGCCGCGTGACGCGGTGCGGGATGCGGCTGCGGTCGCGCTTGCCGAGGACTGGGAAAAGGCGCTCTCCTACGGGACCGGCATTGGCCACCCCGGGCTCTGCGAGTGGATCGCCGATCGCCATGGAGGCCTCGACGCCGGGCAGGTGATGGTCGCCAACGGCTCGCTGGAGGCCGGGGCGATGCTCTTCGAGCACCTGCTTGGCCCGGGCGACCGGGTCGTCGTCGAGCAGCCGACCTACGACCGCACGCTGCTGATGCTGCAGCAGCTGGGCGTCGAGCTGGTCCCGGTCGGGCTGGAGGACGACGGGCTCGACATGGCGGCGTTCGAAGCGGCGCTCGAGGCGGGCCCGATCAAGCTCGTCCACGTCATCCCCAACTTCCACAACCCCGCCGGCTGCACGCTCTCGGCCGAGAAGCGGGTGCGGCTGGTCGAGCTGGCCGCCGAGCACGGCTTCTGGATCTTCGAGGACGACCCCTACCGCGAGCTGCCCTTCG
>DASZQM010000316.1:0-4561 GCA_035549645.1 Solirubrobacterales bacterium
GCGTTGCCCGAGGCCGAGACGCCGTCGTATTCGCCCGTGCGCATCAGCGAGACCATTTCGTCGGAGGTGCCGGCGGTCTTGTTGTTGACCTTGCAGCCGGTCTTCTTTTCGAACGGCTTCACCCATTCGGGTTCGACGTAGCCGGCCCAGGAGATCAGGTTGACCTGACCCTCGCCCTTGCCGAGCTTCTTCAGTTCTTCGCCACCACCGCCGCTGTTGCTGCTGCTGGAGCCGCAGCCGGCAAACAGGAGCATCGCTGCCAGCAGCCCTGCGACGATCAGCCACGCTGTTCGCGCGGGGTTTGCATGTCGGGTTCTCACGATGAATCCTCCTCTGTTGTCGAACTGCTGCCCCGGATGGCGACCGCTTGCTCCGGGCGCCAGCCAACCACTACCTCCCGTCCCCGCTCGGAGGACACGTCGCTTGTCGCGCCCTCCACGTTTTGACGAACAAGTTGAAGCTCTCCGCCCGCCTCGAGCGCGACCGTGTAGCGGGTGACCATGCCGGCGTAGGCGACGTCGGCGATCCGGCCACGCTCGGTCCGCAGGCCGTTCGGCGTCTCCGCCGGGTTGACCAGCTGCACCTTCTCCGGGCGGATCGTGAAGCGCGAGCCGTCGCGCTCGAGCAGGTTGGAGACGCCGACGAAGCCGGCGACGAACTCGGTCGCGGGCTGCTCGTAGAGCTCGACCGGCGGGCTCACCTGCTCGATCCTGCCCTCGTTGAAGACGGCGATGCGGTCACTCATCGTCAGCGCCTCGTCCTGGTCGTGGGTGACGTAGACGAAGGTGATCCCGACCTCGCCCTGGATCGCCTTCAGCTCGACCTGCATCTGCTCGCGCAGCTTCAGGTCGAGCGCGCCGAGCGGCTCGTCGAGCAGCAGCACCTTGGGCCGGTTGACGATCGCCCGCGCCAGGGCGACCCGCTGGCGCTGGCCGCCGGAGAGCTCGCCCGGGCGGCGATCGGCGTAGCCCGGCAGGCGCACCATCTCCAGCGCCTCGTCGCGGCGCTTCGCCCGCTCAGCCTTGGCCACGCCGGCGATGCGCAGGCCGTAGGCGACGTTCTCGCCCACAGTCATGTGAGGGAAGAGGGCGTAGTCCTGGAAGACCGTGTTGACGGCGCGGTCGTAGGGCGGCACGCCGCCGACCTCGCGCCCGGCCAATTCGATCGTCCCCTCGCTCGGGTCCTCGAAGCCGGCGATCATCCGCAGCGTCGTCGTCTTGCCCGAGCCCGAGGGGCCGAGCATGGTGAAGAACTCACCCGCTTGTACTTCGAGGTCAATGCCGGCAACCGCGACCACCTCTCCGTAGCGCTTGGAGAGCCCAGCCAAGCGGATGTCAGGTGGAGCGGCTACACGGCAAAGTTATCCGAGCAGTTCAGGAACGCAAGGACAAACTCACCCCGGCCAGTTGGCCGGGGTGGAGTACGTCCCAGGCGTGAGCCTGTTCAGAAACCTTCAGGGTGGCGGGCGACGAAGCCTTCGTTGGAGAGAAGGTCTTCGTGCCAGCGGGGACCGGTGCCGCTCGAATCGCCGGCGGTGTCCCAGCGATAGCCCGCGATCACCGCGTAGGCGTGGCCGGCATTGGCGTAAACGGTGATCCAGCGTCCTTCCCCTTCCAGGCCCCAGTTCTCCATCGGCCCCGAGGGGAGGGGGCTGGCGAGGAATTTGCCTCCGTGCAGGGCATAGCTGACGGAGCCGGAGCAGTCGTAGCCCGCGTCCTGCCAGCGAGCGTGGCCGCCGCCCCAGATGTAGGGCTTGGTGCGAATCCTGTTGGCCGCCGCGATCACCTGCTTGACCTGCAGGGGCGCCGATTTCGGCGGAATCAACATGCCGTTCTTGAGCAGACGCGCTTTCGCGGTCGGGGTGCAGATGTCCGTTTCGGCGGCCGAGAGGCCACCTCCGCCGCACTGGGCGGATGCTGCCGCTGGGATCATCGCCATCACCGCGAATACAGCGGAAATGGCTATGCCTAGCCTGAACTTATGCCAATTTGTGCGCAAACCGATCTCCTTCGTCGGCCTACGGGGTTAGCTGTCGGGCTGGCGCGAAAGGAGCCTGCGCCCCCGCCCAGATGGGCGAGTTAGCCCCGAAAACGTGGTTCCCCCGCTCCCGCGTCGCCTCTGGCTCGGCGGGATTAGGCGTTTCGGTTATCTCGAACGGCGGCAGTGTAGACGATCCACCGGCCGCTTGCTCATGAAACACAAATATTTCCCAGAACCGCTGCACTTTGGGTTGATTCGACACAACCGGTGGTAGCTTGCGCGCTGCGATGGAACTTGCGGGGAAGACGGCATTGCTGACCGGCGCCACCGGTGGCCTGGGCCGCGCGATCGCCGAGGCGCTCGCGGGCCGCGGGGTAAAGCTGGTCCTGAGCAGCCGCAAGGGCCAGGAGCTGGAGGCGCTCGCGACGGAGCTGCCGGGCGATGGCCACCGTGCCGTGGTCGCCGACCTGGGCGAACCCGGGGCGGCCGAGAAGCTCGCCGCCGAAGCGGGCGAGGTCGACATCCTCGTCGCCAACGCCGGCCTGCCCGGCTCCGGGCGCCTGCCCGAATACAGCAGCGAGCAGCTGGCGAAAGCGCTGCGGGTAAACCTCGAGGCGCCGATGTTCCTCGCCCGCGCCCTGGAGCAGCGGATGGTCGAGCGGCGCGAGGGTCACATGGTCTTCGTCTCTTCGCTCTCGGGCAAGTCGCCTGCACCGCTCTCCTCGATCTACGCGGCGACCAAGTTCGGCCTGCGTGGTTTCGCGCTTGGCCTGCGCACCGATCTCGATCCGCTCGGCATCGGGGTCTCTCTCGTCTCCCCGGGGACGATTCGCGAAGCCGGCATGTACGCGGACTCCGGGGCGAAACCGATCCCCGGCCTCGGCACCAGCTCGCCCCAGGAAGTCTCCGACGCGGTGATCAAGGCGATCGCCCAGAACAAGGCCGAGATAACCGTGGCTCCGGTTCGCCAGCGCGTGCTCGCCCACTTCGCCCTGGCGAGCCCCGCGATCTCGGTCAAGCTTGCCAGCGGCAGCTTCGGCAAAAAAGCCGCCGAAAGCGTCGTCAACGGCCAGCACGACAAGCGATAGCTCCCCATCCCTAGGATGGGGTTTGTGAGCAGCAGCGACTCCTTCGGCGCCCGTTCGACCCTCGAGGTCGGCGGCCGCTCCTACGAGGTCTTCCGCCTCGATGCGCTGGCCGACCGCTTCGACGTCGCCCGCCTTCCGTACTCGATCAAGGTGCTGCTCGAGAACGTGCTGCGGCTCGAGGACGGGGTCTCGGTCAGCCGCGAGGCGATCGAGGCGATCGCCGGCTGGAACGCGGCGGCCACGCCAAGCGTCGAGATCCCGTTCCAGCCCGCGCGCGTGCTGATGCAGGACTTCACCGGCGTCCCCGCCGTGGTCGACCTGGCGGCGATGCGCGACGCGATGGCGGAGATCGGTGGCGACCCGGAGGCGATCAACCCGCTCGTCGACGTCGACCTCGTGATCGACCACTCGGTCCAGGTCGACGCCTTCGGCAACGAGCGCGCCTTCGCCGTCAACGCAGAGCGCGAGTTCGAGCGCAACCGCGAGCGCTACTCCTTTCTCAAGTGGGGCCGCGAGGCCTTCGACAACTTCAGCGTCGTGCCCCCGGCGACCGGCATCTGCCACCAGGTCAACCTCGAGCACATCTCCCAGGTCGTCTACAGCCGCGAGAACGGCGGCACGCTGCAGGCCTACCCCGACACCCTGGTCGGCACCGACTCGCACACGACGATGGTCAACGGCCTCGGCGTGCTCGGCTGGGGCGTCGGCGGGATCGAGGCCGAGGCGGCGATGCTCGGCCAGCCGATCTCGATGCTGCTGCCGCAGGTCGTCGGCTTCAAGCTCGACGGCGAGCTGCCCGAGGGCGCGACCGCGACCGATCTGGTCCTGACCGTGACCGAGATGCTGCGCGAGCGCGGCGTCGTCTCCAAGTTCGTCGAGTTCTTCGGCCCCGGCCTGGCGACCCTGGGCCTGGCCGACCGGGCGACGATCGGCAACATGTCGCCCGAGTTCGGCTCGACCTGCGCGATCTTCCCAGTCGACGCCGAGACGCTGCGCTACCTCGACCTCACCGGTCGTCCCACCGAGACGATCGAGCTGGTCGACGCCTACGCCCGCGAGCAGGGCATGTACTTCGAGCCCGGCGCGCCCGATCCGGTCTTCTCCGATTCCCTCGAGCTCGACCTGGGCGACGTCGTGCCCAGCATCGCCGGGCCGAAGCGGCCGCAGGACCGGGTGCCGCTGGCCGAAGCGAAGGAGGCCTTCCTCGAGGCGATGGAGGAGTTCGACCCGGAGGCCGGCGAGCAGCTCGGCAACGGCGTCGACGAGGCGATCGAGGAGTCCTTCCCGGCATCGGATCCGCCCGCCGAGGACCACGACGACGAGCGCGGCCGCCCGCGGCCGGCGGTGCGGGGCGAAGGTGCCCTGGCGACCGTCGCGCGTGGGAGCGACGACGCGATCGAGGTGACGCTCGAGGACGGGACCACGGTCGAGCTCGACCACGGCCGCGTCGTGATCGCGGCGATCACCAGCTGCACCAACACCTCGAACCCGAG
>DASZQM010000317.1:0-13981 GCA_035549645.1 Solirubrobacterales bacterium
CATCGCGAGAGGTTGTGGGGGGTGTCCTGGGCTGGCGGATACTCAAAATCGCGCGCTAATTAGCGCGCGATTTTGAGTATCCGCCAGCCCAGGACACCCCCCACAACCTCTCGCGATGCGAAGCAACCCTCCGCCGCCCTGAAGCAAGGCGGCGCCACCGCGATCTAGCGGTGGAAGCTTGGGTACTCCGCCGCCATGCCCTTCGGTGCAATAGCTTCCGGCTCGCATGTTGATCGAGTTGCAGTCGCATTCGACCGTCTCCGACGGGCAGCTGTCGCCGGCGGAAGTCGTCGCGCAGGCGTGGGAAGCGGGCGTGACGACGCTGGCGCTGACCGACCACGACGCGGTCGCCGGCGTCGCCGAGGCGGCGGAGGCGGCGGAGAAGCTGGGAGTGGAGCTGGTGCCCGCGGTCGAGATGTCGTGCGTGCACGAGTACGCCGAAGACCTCCACATCTGCGGTTACTGGATCGACCTGCCGACGATCACGCCGGCCTGCGAACGGGCGCAGCGCGAACGCGTCAGCCGCGCCGAGGAGATCATCGGCCGGCTCAACAACTGGGGCTTCGAAGTGAAGCTCGAGGACGCGATCGCCGAGGCCGGCGACGCGCTCTCGATCGGCCGCCCCCACATCGCCCGCGCCGCCGGCGCCAAAGGCGATCTCGGCCCCTTCTTCGAGGAGTACCTCGTCCCCGGCGGCAAGGCCTTCGTGCCGCGCCGCTGGCCCACCGCCGAGCAGGCGATCGCCCTCATCCACGAGGCCGGCGGCACCGCCGTCATCGCCCATCCCTACTGGGACATCGACGACCCCGACGAGGTAGAGGACCTGATCCGCTCGCTCAAGCCCGACGGCGTCGAGACCTTCTACCCACCCCACACCCAAGAGCAGACCGAACACCTCCTCCACCTCTGCGACGAGCTGGACCTGATCCCCACCGCCTCGAGCGATTACCACGGCCCAACCCACAAGACCTTCTCGAAGTTCGGCGACTACAACACGTACGACTTGGGAGTACCGCAGGTTCCACCGAAGCCGTAGGCGTAAGGGTCCGGGGAGTGGTCCCCGGGACACACGTCGCCTATGGCTCGTGTTGAGTGTCCCGGGGACCACTCCCCGGACCCATCACAAGCTCAACCGCCTCGCCGGAACCCGCAGCAAGCTCAGACCCACCTGGAGTCGCGCCGATCTCTCGTCGTGAGAGCTTCTTCTCCTTGGGAGCATGAAAAAGGGGCGGGGTGCCCCTCTCAGGACACTCAACACGAGCCATAGGCGAAGTGTGTCCTGGGAGGGGCACCCCGCCCCTTATCCACGTTTCGAAGAACTAGGCAGCCACCGCCGCCGGAATCAGCCCCCGCGACTCCAGGTACTCGATCAACTTCTGCGCCGAGTCCTCAGCCGTTTCGCTTTCGGTGTCGCAGACGACCTCGGGGTTCTCCGGGATCTCGTAGGGATCGCTGACGCCGGTGAATTCCTTGATCTCGCCGGCCAGAGCCTTCGCGTAGAGGCCCTTGACGTCGCGCTCGGTGCAGGTCTCGACCGAAGCCTTGACGTAGACCTCGATGAAGCGCTCGCCCATCATCTCGCGCGCCTCGTTGCGGATCTCGGCGTAGGGCGAGATCGCGGCGGTGATCACCGGCACTTCGTTGCGGCTGAGCAGATCGGCGACGAAGGCGATGCGGCGGATGTTGGTGTCGCGGTCCTCCTTCGAGAAGCCGAGGCCCTTGGAGAGGTTTTCGCGCACGATGTCGCCATCGAGGATCTCCAGCTTCGAGCCGCGCTCGCGCAGGTGGCCCTCCAGCAGCCGTGAAATCGTCGTCTTGCCGGCACCGGACAGTCCGGTGAACCAGAGGGTGAAGCCCTTCTCGCCAGCCATGCTCGTTCAGTCCTCCTTGTAAGCGTCGATCAGAATGTCAGCGACCTCGTCGCGCGAGAACTCGTGCGGCGGCCTTTCGCCGTTGCCGAGCATTTCGCGGACCTTGGTTCCGGAAAGGAAAAGGCGCGCGTCTTGGTCATGCGGGCAGGTCTTGTTGGAGGCAAGCCCCTCGCACTCGCTGCACCAGAAGGTGTGCTCGAACATCAGCGGCTCGATGCCGAGCTCGTCGATGTCGATCGTGTCGAAGATCTTCTGCGCGTCGTAGGTGCCGTAGTAGTCACCGGCGCCGGCGTGGTCGCGGCCGACGATGAAGTGGGTGGCGCCGTAGTTGCGGCGGACGATCGCGTGCAGGATCGCCTCGCGGGGGCCGGCGTAGTGCATCTTCGCCGGCTTCACGCCCAGCATCACCCGGTCGTTCGGGTAGTAGTTCTCCATCAGCACCTCGTAGCAGCGCATCCGCACGTCGGCGGGGATGTCGCCGGCCTTGGTCTTGCCGATCAGGGGATGGATGAAGAGCCCGTCGCAGGTCTCCAGCGCCGCCTTGGTCAGGTACTCGTGGGCGCGGTGGATCGGGTTGCGGGTCTGGAAGGCGACGATCCGCTTCCAGCCGCGCTTCTCGAACTCGGCTTTGGTCTCGGCCGGGGTGAGGTAGCGACGCATGAACGCCTCCTCGTGATCCGGCAGTGCGTCGACCTCGATCGGCCCGGCCAGCATGCGGTTGCCCTCGGCGTAGATCGCGGCGACCCCGGGGTGCTCCTCGTCGGTGGTGCCGTAGACCTGCTCGGCCTCGCGCTTGACGTCGCGCTCCCAGATCTCCTCGACCTTGAGCCGGCCCAGCGGCTTGCCTTCGTCGCTGGAGAGAGCGACCGTGTCGCCGACCTCGCACTCGAGGTCGCTCGCCAGGGTGATCGGGATCGGCCAGTAGTCGCCGTCGACCGTCCGCATCTCAGAACAGACGCGCTCCCAGTCGGCGGAGCCCTGGAAGCCGTTCAGCGGCGCGAAGCCACCGTTGCCGATCATCTCGAAGTCGGCGGTATGGCGCTCGTCAAGTGTCAAGGAAAGCTCAGTCATCGTCTCGCTCATGCGTTGAATTCACCAATCGGGTCGGGGGAGGGTACGGAAGGTCCGGCTCAGGCGCTTTGCGCCGTCAGTTGATCCCGCACTCGGTCTTTTCGAGGCCCGCCCAGCGGCCGTCGCGGGGCGAGCCCCCGGGACCGACCGGCTTGGTGCAGTGGGTGCACCCGATCGACGGGTAGCCGTGATCGTGGAGCGGGTTGTAGGGAAGGTCGTGCTCGTGGATGTAGTTCCAGACGTCGCGCTCGCTCCAGTCGGCGAGCGGGTTGAGCTTCCAGAGCTCGAAGCGCTTGTCCCAGGCGAGCTTCGGCGTGTTGGCGCGACTGGCCGAGTCCTCGCGGCGAACGCCGGCGAGCCAGACGTCGACCGAGGAGAGGGCTCGGCGCATCGGCTCGACCTTGCGCAGGCCGCAGCAGGCGTCCGGGTCGCGGTTCCAGAGCTCGTCGCCGTGCTTCTCGGCCTGCTCGGCCAGCGTCAGGTTGTGGTACCGGTCGAACTCGACCCCGAGCGCCGCGGCGAGGCGGTCGCGCGTCTCGTAGGACTCAGGGAAGAGCACGTCGGTGTCGAGGTAGAAGAAGCGCGCCTGCGGGTTGATCTTGCTCGCCAGGTGAGCCGTCACCGAGCTCGTTTTCTGGAACGAGCAGGCGATGTAGTGACTCTCGCCGAAGGTCTCGAACATCCATTCCACGACCTGCTCGGCGCTGCGGTCCTCGAGCTCAGCGGCGATCGCCTCCGGGTCGGAGATCGCAGGTGGAGAGGCGACTGGGTTCATATCGCGCACTCGCCCTCGCCCCTCTCGACCTTGTAGGGGCTGGACCTGTTCCAGTCGATGAACTGCTGCATCGTCTCGAGACTGAACTCGGCCGGCAGCGTCAGGTCCTTCACCTCTTCTTCGAAGCGGGCGGCGCCGATCCGCTCGGCGTAGGCGTTGAACTCCTCGCTCTCGCCGGAGCGCTCGGCCTCGTACATCCGCACCCAGCGCTCGACGGCGGCGGGGACGCGCTTGGCGGGCAGGCGCGACTTCAGCCGCGTGCCGAAGATCACCTCGCCGCCCTCGTAGTTGCCGCCGATGTGCGGGATGTAGGCGGGCACCTGGCGCTCGCCGACCTTCAGCGAGGCCCCGTAGAAGCCGATGTTGGCGATGTGGTGCTGGCTGCAGCCGTTGGGGCAGCCGCTCATCTTGACGTGGATCTTGCGGGTCAAGCCGTCGCGGATGTCCATCTCCTCGAGCTTCTCTTTGATCGCCTGGTTGAGGCCCATCGAGGAGGTGATGCCCATCTTGCAGCTGTCGGTGCCGGGGCAGCTGACCACGTCGGTGATCTCGCGGGCGCCGGCCTCGCCGAGACCGAGCTCGGTCAAGCGCTGCCAGACGTCGTAGAGCGACTCGTCGCGGACCCAGCGCAGAACCAGGTTCTGCTGCACGGTGCTGCGCGCGTAGCCACCGGTGTGGTCGCGCATCAGCTGGGCCAGGCCGCGGAACTGCTCCGGGGTCAGGTCGCCGCGGAAGATCTTCACCTCGACCGCCGAGAAGCCCTCCTGGCGCTGGGCCTGGACGTTGCCTTCGACGAAGCGGTCGAACTCGCTGCGATCGCCGTTGGGCGAGGCGGCAGCGGCGGGACGGGCCGGCGCGTTGGCCTGCTCGTCGTCGTCGAAGCGCAGCCGCTCGACCAGCTCGGCGTCGAATTCCCGCTCGGCGACCCAGTCGCCCTCGAGCTCCTCGTCGACCTGCTCGCGGAAGGCGTCGATGCCGATTTTGTCGATCAGGACCTTGATCCGGGCGCGGGCGCGGTTGACGCGCAGCCACTCCTGGCGGTCGAAGATGCGCAGCACGGCCTCGGAGACCTTGAGGTAGTCGCCGTTGTCGGCCTCGACGAACTCATACAGCGTCGGCGCGATGCGAGCCATGATCGAAGTGCCGCCGCCGACCCGGATCTCGAAGCCCTTGACCCCGTCGCGTTCGCGCGAGATGAAGGCGACGTCGTGGATGCCGGTGATCGCCCGGTCCTCGTCGGAGCCGGTGAAGGCGGTCTTGATCTTGCGCGGCATCAGCTGCGTCGTCGGGTGGCGGACGAAGTAGCGGGCGTAGGCGCCGGCGTAAGGGGTCGGGTCGAAGACCTCGTCGGGGTGGACACCGGCCCAGGGATCGCCGGTGACGTTGCGCACCGTGTTGCCGCAGCCCTCGCGAGAGGAGAGGCCGGCCGCGGAGATTTCGCGCAGCAGCGACTCCATGTCGCGCAGCGGCACGTGGTGGATCTGGATGTTCTGGCGGGTGGTGATGTGGCCCTTGTTGAGCGGGGCCCACTTCTCGACCACGTTCGCGAACGCCTCCATCTGCTCCGGCGTGACGCCGCCGAAGGGAAGCTTGACCCGCACCATCTGCACGTCGGGCTGGCGCTGGCCGTAGACGCCCTGTTTGAGGCGGAAGCCGATGAACTCGTCTTCGGGGATCTGCCCGGCGAGGAAGGTCTCGGCTTCGTTGTCGAAGTCGTCGAACTCGCGCTCGATGATCGGGATGATGTGCCCCGGGACGTTGGTGTACGTCTCGGGGTTCTCCAGGGTGCCGGTGCGGCCCTTGCCCCGCTGCTCCTTCGCTTGGTCTACGACGACCTCCACGCCAAGGAAAATAGCAAAACCTGACAGGGATTCAGGTATTTAATTTGTGAAGCGCCTCAAACCGGCGCTGAGAGCTCGATTCAGCGTGGCGGAAGCCGCTTCGCAGCGTGGAGGATCGCCTGTGCCTCGCCTGACTCGGCCACCTCGCCCTCCATCGGCAGGCCGGCCTCGGCCCAGCCGACGATGCCCTCGCTCAGCTTCGCCGTCTCGTAGCCCTCGGCGGCCAGCGCCTCGGTCGCCATCGTCGAGCGGTTGCCGCCGCGGCAGTAGAAGACGACGGGTCGGTCCTTGTCGATCTCCCCGGCTCGCTCGGCGAGCTCGGCGAGCGGCAGGTGCGAGGCCCCCTCTATATGCCCCATCTCCCACTCGTGATCGGCGCGCACGTCGATCAGCTGCGCCCCCTCGTCCACCATCTTCTGCGCCTCCTCGCGGGAGACTTCTCGAATCTCGTCGCTCATTGGGGGGAATCTAGTCGACCGCACCTGCGGGGGGCCGAACAGCCGCGGAGGTCATCTGCCTCTCGATCTTGGCGACTAAGCCATCGCGGCCGATCTTCGCCCCTAGAGACTTGACGTCGTTCCAACGATCCGCCCACGAGAACACCGGGATGAGGAAGGCGGTGCCGACGATCGTGGCAATCCAAAGCGCTCCTCCCCCAAGACCTGTTGAGCTGAGCGCGACGCCGATCGTGATCGCCACGAGGTAGAGAAGGAGCCACTTCCAGGGAAACCGCTTCAGCGCAACCGCGCGCAGGCTCCAGCGCTCGCGGCCCCAGCGCTGCCAATCCTCGGCGACCACCTTGCCGCCCCTGTCCCCACTCGATACGCGACGAAAGCGGATGACCGCCCAGGAAACGCTCGCGATCCCGACCGCGAGGAGGATGGCGGTGGAAAAACCCGCCTCCCCATCCAGATGCAGGAAGGCAAACAGCGAGGCGACGCCACCAAAAGTCGCGACCAATATCTGGCCGACATGGGAGAGGAACCAGGAAACGGCCGGGCGGGCGGCACGGCGTCCCTCCTCGGTGGCAATCCACTCGTCCTGAGCCGCCAGGGCTCCGGCGCCCGGGCCCAGTCTGGCGACGAGGCCGTGGCGACGGCACGATTCCAGCACCGCCAGCAGCTCTCGCCGGGACAGGGCCAGGCCGAGGACTTCGGGTGGGTTGCGCTCGAGCTCCGACAGGCTGTGAGCACCTTCGGCGCGCAGGTGGCACAAGAGGACGTAGCGGAAGTGCGTCCAAGTGCGGGGGCGCCAGTGCTCACCCGGTGGCAACAACCGCGCGGCAGGCTCGTTTGAGCGTTCGAGCGCGTGCCTGCGATCCCTCGCTTCTCTAAGACGAACCGTGAACCCGGGCTGCTCCAAGCGACGCTTCCGAGTCAGTCGATGTCCGTGCCCTCGATCAGGAAGGCGACGCGTACGTGGGCGCGGTACTCGTCGAGGTTCTCGCCGCGGATCCCGGTCGAGACGATGTCGACCGCGCGGATGTTGCGCAGCGTGCCCTGTGCCTGGCTGAGCGCCTGGCGGGCCGCGTCGTCGGTCGAGGTTTTCGAGCTACCGACGAGCTCGATGATCTTCACGACAGCCATCTCTCTCCTCCTTGTGACTCCAGGACAGTGACCTTGGCGCTGACTCCCTCGAGCAGCGCTGCCCGCTGCCACGGGCCGATGGCGTCCTCCTCCGTGCCGGGCGCCGGCGCCGTCTCCGCGCGAAACCGCTCGATCGCTGCCGCGATCGCGGCAGCCTCGTCCTCGCTCGGGGTCCGGGCCATACGCGAAGCCTAGATGACTCGGAATTGGCACAGTTCCGCGACTCCTGCGTTACATTACATCGACGGAGGTGATGTAACTTGGCCCGCATGAAGCGACTGCAGATATCGATCGAGCCCGAGCTGGACGCGGCGGTGGAGCGCCGCGCCGAAGAAGAGGGGCTCTCGAAGGCGGAGGTGATCAGGCGTTGCGTGCGGGAGAGAGTGGAACCGTTGCCCCCAATCGAGGAGGATCCGTTCTTCAAGATGTGCGGAACGGTCTCCAGCGACCCCGACGACAAGCGGACCATCGACGAGGTCGTCTATGGACTGGACAGGGACTACCCCTGATATTCGCTGACTCGTCTTTTCTGATCGCGGCGATCGATGGCCGCGATTCAAACCACGAAACCGCATTGACACTCCTGCGGCGGCTCAGCGGACAGCGAATCGTGGCAACCAACCTGATCCGAGGAGAGACTTGGACCTGGCTCCGCTACAAGCGCTGGCATCGCCGTGCCGTCGAATTCCTCGACAACATCGGTGGCGAGGGACAGCACATCCAAGTGGCGCGAGTCGGTGCGAGCGAAGAAGATGAGGCCCTCGCCTGGCTACGCCGGCACGACGAGCGCGAGTACTCGTTCGTCGACGCCACCAGCTTCGCCTTCATGCGCGCCAAGGGCATCGAGGAGGTGCTCGCCTTCGACGGCGACTTCGCCGCGGCGGGCTTCGTCGAATTGCGGCCCTGATCGGCAAACGACCCGGGCGGCGAGGGAGGCGCCTGCCCGGGTCGGTGTTTGCTGCTCGCCGCCGGAAGGGGGCCGGCGGCAGGGGGGTCGCCGGCAGGGATCCGGCGGGGCCGCTGCGGCATCTGTGGGCCGGTGCACATAAAAACATAGCCCTACGCGAAAATCAAGGCGAAATCTAAATTTATGGCTAGTTTTCGCTGAGAACCTTGCGTTCCAAAAGAATCGCTCCTACTATTAAACGCTCTGAGAGATTCGAGCATCCAAGAGAGCAGCGCACCGGCCGGTTATGGTCCGGCCGCGATGGTGACGACGCCGTGGGGGGATGCAGGGACGCTGCGCGATCGCAAGCTGCGGCCGGGACGGCGACTGCCTCCCGAGGAGGTCGCGCGCAACCAGCAGGAACGACTCTTCGCGGCGCTGGTCGCAGTGGTCGCCGACAAGGGCTACGAGGCGACCCGGGTCGAGGACCTGCTCGAGCTCTCCGGGGTCTCGCGCAGCGCCTTCTACGCTCACTTCCGCGACAAGGAAGAGTGCCTGCTCGCGGCCCTGCGTGCCTTCGTCGGGCCCACCGTCGGCGGCATCTTCGGCGAGGGAGAAAGCGGCCCGCCGCCCGACGAAGAGCGCGCCCGTCAGGCCTTCCAGGGCTTCATCGAGCTGATCGTCGAACAGGCAGCTGCGGCGCGCATGTGCCTGGTCGAGATCTACGCGGCCGGGCCGAAGGCGATCGCGGAAATCGATCGCACCACGGACGGGGTGCAGGCATTCCTCTCCGCCACCCTCGACCAGGTGCCCGGGCGCAAGGGGATGCCGCCCGAGATCGTGCGGGCGATGGTCGCCGGGGTGCGCAAGGTGATCCACAGCCGCCTCTACCGTCACGAGGAGGAGGAGCTGATCGAGCTGATCCCGCAGATGTGGGACTGGTTCGCTTCCTATGAGCTGCCACCGGAAGCGCTGCGCCGGCCGCGCGCCCGAGCCAACGGCAACGGCGGCTCGACCAGCGGCTATGACCCGGTCGAACGGATCTTGCGGGCACTGGCCGCGGTCGTCGCCGAGAAGGGGTACCCGGCGATGACGATCGGCGACATCGCCGCCCGCGCCTCGATCTCGCTCTCGACCTTCTACGCCAACTTCGCCGACAAGGAAGAGGCGATGCTGGCCGCGGTCGACAGCGGCTCCTCGCAGATGCTGGCGACGACCCTGCCGGCCTTCCGCCGAGCTCCCGATTGGCCGAACGCGGTGCGCGGCGCCTTCGGCGCGATGTTCGCCTTCTGCGCCGCCGAGCCGGAGTACACGACCCTCGGCGCGGTCGACGTCTACGCCGCCGGGCGCCGCGCACTCGAACAGCGCGACCAGGTGATGCGGACGATGGAGGCGCTGCTCGTGCCGGGCTACGAACGCAAGCCCGACGCAAGCCCGATCGCCGCCGAGGCGATCGGCGGGGCGATCTACGGGATGATCTACGACCAGATCAAAGGCGGTGGCGCCGAGAGAATGCAGGAAGTGGCACCGCTGGCCACCTACGTCACCCTGGCTCCCTTCATCGGCTCTGAAGAAGCCTGCGCGGTCGCCAACGGCGACGGCCGCGGTCGCTAGCGGCGGGCCGGATCCAGCTCTAGTTTTCGTCGGCGTTGCCGAGCCCGTCGACCGGGTGGCCGTGCTTGGTGAATTCGCAAAGCGCCGGCCCGGGGTCGAAGGGATCGGTGAGGGCGCGGCCTTCGGAGACACCGCGAATCGGGCGGCCGGGCCTCTGCGGGCCGCCACCCCCGCACTGGATCGAGAGGTCATGGGTGCCGTCGCGGGCGTCGATCACGTCGTCGCCCCCGCCGCCGTAGAAGCGGTCGGGACCGGGCTGGCCGAGGATCGCGTTGGGTCGCTTGTCGCCGATCAGCACGTCGGCGTCGAAGGAGCCCTCCATGTCCTCGTCGGTCGGCGAGAGGTGGACCTTGTGACAGCCCGGGATCGCGTCGATCCAGGCGGCATGGGCGGGAAATGAGACGTAGAGGGTGCCGGGATGCGCCGGCGTCTCGGCGAAGGAGGCGTCGTCGCGGCCGGGGCCGCCGACCAGCGCTCCGCCGGCGCAGCCGCCGCCCGCAGCCAGCAGGTCGCCATCGCCTTCGCCGTAGAGGAAGGTCGGCCCGGGGCGGCTGCCGATCAGGCCGTCGGAACCGTCGCCGCCATAGAGCTTGTCGGCGCCGAAGCCGCCCTCGATCAGGTCGTCCTCGGGGCCGCCGTGGATGGTGTCGTTGCCGAGGCCACCGGCGATCCGCACGTTCTGCGCGCCTTCCAGCGAGCCTTCGACCGTGAGGCTGTCGTTGCCGGGACCGAGGTCGGCGGTGAACCAGCGGGCCGGCCCTTCGCTCGGGCAGGTCGCCTGCACGTCGCTGACGCGGGAGCAACCGGGGCCGAGGGCGAGGCCCTTCTCGGCGGTAACGCCAAAGGTCGAGGTCGCTTCGTCGAAGGCAACCGTGAAGTGGTCGTCACCGCCGCCGCCGACGAGCTGCAGGCCCCCGCCGCTGCCCGGCGCCGGGTCGAGCTCGACGTAGGCGGACGCGTTCAGCTTCCTTTCCCGCCCGCACGATGTGGTGCGGCCCTTTGCCCCGTTGCAGCGGTCGCTGCCCTCGCCGCCGAGCAGTTCGTCCTTGCCGCCGCCACCGCGGATCACGTCGTCACCGGCGCCGCCATCGATCACGTTGGCCTGGCCGTTGCCGACGAGGATGTCGTCGAAAGCCGAGCCTTCGACGCTCTCGAAGCGGAAGAGGCGATCGTGCCCGTCGCCCCGTGCTTTGTGCTTGGCGAGGTTGACCTTGACCCCACCGCTCTGGCCGGCCGCGACATCGGTGGCGAAGGAGGCGATGTCGCCCTTGCCGGGACCGCCGTCCATGCGGTCATAGCCGTAGTCGCCGTGGACGAAGTCGAAGTCGCCGGGACCGCCGTTGAGGGTGTCGATGCCGAGGCTGCCGGCAACTTCGTCGGCGTCGCCGGGGCCGCCGGTCAGCTTGTCGTCGCCGAGATCGCCGATCACCCGGTCTTCCGAACCGGCACCGCCGTCGGCGACGTCGTTGCCGCGGCCACCGTGGATCAGATCGGCACCGGGGCCACCGCAGAGCAGGTCGTTGCCGAGGCTGCCGAGGATCACGTCGTCGCCTCCCCCGCCCCAGATCACGTCGCGCTCCGGCGTCCCCTGCAGCACGTCATCGCCTTCGGTGCCGACGATGGTCGCCCGCCGCCCGTGGCAGCGCGCTTCTTCCGCTTCTTCTTCGACCGGCGCCGCAGCGACGAACACCACGGCGGCCACGCAGGCCAAGATGGCCGCAACTAGGCTTCGTGCCCTCCAAGTCACCGCGCGAGGGTACATGCCCGCCTCGTCCGAATCGAGGCCCAGCGCCGGCCGGGCGGATCTAGCCAAGGGCAAGTTGCCGGCGGCGTTGGCTCAGCAACGCACCAACCCGCTCGATGACCGCGCTGGGTTCGCGCTCGAGGCGTCGGCCGGTGATCCTGACCATCTCGATTCCGCGCAGCTTCAGGTCCTCCTGTCGCAGCCTGTCCCGCTCGAACGACGCGTGGCTTCCGTGGGTCTCGTAGACGTCCAGTTCGACCGCGAAGCGCTCGACCTCCCAGTACGCGTCAAGCTCGTAACCCTCTACATGGGTGTTCATCGCGGGCCTCGGCATCCTTGCCGCCACAACGAGCTCGAGGAAACGCCTCTCCAGTCCCGACCGCGTGAAAGCAATCGGCCGGCGATAGATGGCGAGTGCGCGACTGAGCGCTCCGGCCCCAGGATGACCGCCGGCGCGACCGAGGAGCGCCTCGACCGCCCGCAGATCGAAGAGGCCTCGTTCCTCAGCCCGCTCGATCATCCGATCGAGCGGCGCAGAAGGGGCCGCCGCCTGATCGATCAACGTGCGCGGCAGGGCCGTGAGCGGAATGCCCTCGCGAAGCGCCCGGTCCTCGACGGCGAGCGTGGCGAAGTGGAGGCGGAAAGGCCGGCGCTGCGGGCGCGATGTCGCGACGGTCACGTGGATCGTCCCCGGCCGATTCCTCAGCAATCCCCAGAGCCACGCGGCGCTCGCGTGACTCGCAACGGCTTCCCGGCCACATGCGAGCACCGCCGCCGTGCATCGCCCCTCCCAAGAGAGATCAAGGCGCCCGACCGCATAGACGCCGCGGTGAACCCGATGCAGACGACCTCGACGCGACGCGTAGGAGATTGCCTTGCGGGAATAGCCGAGCTCAACCAGCTGCGCCGCCGACACGACCCCGTGCTGCGCCTCCGCCAGCCTGGCGAGCGGCTCGTGCGTTTGACCTTTGTCCGGAATAACCTCACAAAGGTCAAGAGCGCTTCAGGCTCGCCCCCCGCTCACGCGTGGGTTTGGACCTAGGCGCTGCGGATCAGCTTCTTGTTGACGAACTCGTCGGCGCCGTAGCGGCCCAGCTCGCGGCCGAAGCCCGAGCGCTTGAAGCCTCCGAAGGGGAGCTCCGGGCTGTCGGCGCCGACCAGATTGACGTAGACCATCCCCGCTTCGATCTCGTCGGCAACCCGCTGACCCTGCTCGGGGTCCGTCGTCTGCACGTAGGAGCCGAGGCCGAAGGGCGTCTGGTTGGCGAGCTCGATCGCCTCCTC
The DNA here is from genome assembly GCA_035549645.1 of Solirubrobacterales bacterium. GTDB lineage: Bacteria > Actinomycetota > Thermoleophilia > Solirubrobacterales > 70-9 > VRUE01. The sequence goes on from DASZQM010000317.1 coordinate 12,673, forward strand.
CTCGGAGCCGACCCGGTAGACCTGGGCTACCGGGCCGAAGAACTCTTCCTGGGAGGCCTCAGCCCCCGGCTCGATCCCGGTGAGGATCGTCGGTTCGAAGAAGTTGCCATCGCGCTTGCCGCCGGCGACGATCTCGGCACCGGCCTCGACGGCCCGCCTGACCTGGTCCTCGAGCCGGTCCGCGGCGGTCTCCGAGGAGAGCGGGCCGACGGCGGTGTCCTCGGAGGTCGGGTCGCCCGGGGCCGATGCGGTCAGGGCGGCCTTGAACTTCTCGAGGAACTCGTCGTAGAGTTCGTCGACGACGATGAACCGCTTGGCCGCGTTGCAGGACTGACCGGTGTTGTCGAGCCGCGCTTCCGCGGCCTCGGCCGCCGTTGCCTCGAGATCGTCGGAGCCGAGCAGGATGAACGGGTCCGATCCGCCCAGCTCGAGCACGACCTTCTTCAGGTTGCGACCGGCGATCTCGGCGACCGCTGCGCCGGCCCGCTCGGAGCCGGTGACCGAGACGCCGTGCACGCGTGGATCGGCGATGACCCGCTCGATCTGCTCGTTGCTGGCGTAGATGTTCTGGTAGGTCCCCTCCGGGAAGCCGGCGTCGTCGAAGATCTGCTGCATCGCCTCGGCCGACTCCGGGCACTGCGGGGCGTGCTTGAGCAGGATCGGGTTGCCGATCACCAGGTTCGGTCCGGCGAAACGAGCCACCTGGTAGTAGGGGAAGTTCCAGGGCATGATCCCGAGCAGGACCCCGAAGGCGCTGCGCCTGACGACTGCCGTGCCCTCGCCACCGAGCAGCTCGATCGGCTCGTCCGCCATCAGCTCCTCGGCGTTGTCGGCGTAGTAGCCGTAGATCTCGACCACGAAGTCGACCTCGCCGAGCGCCTGCTCGAGCGGCTTGCCCATCTCGCGGACGATGATCTCGGCCAGCTTCTCGCGCCGCTCGCCATGCAGCTCGCCGACCTTGCGGACGAGCTGCGCCCGCTCGGCGACGGTGGTGGAGGAGGTCCAGCTGCGGTACGCGGCATCAGCCCGCGCGATCGCCGCGCCGAGGTCGGCGTCGCTGATTTCCTCGTACTCCTTGACCTTCTCGCCGGTGGCGGGGTTGACGACCGCGTAGCTGCTCATCGAATCCTCTCCTCCTCAGGACTCCGTAGTTGTCTTTTCCATGTCGAGCGCCTCCTCGACCGGCACGCAATCGACGCCGACGCTCTCGGCAACCGCCGGGTGGGTGACGACTCCGGCGGCGACGTTGACGCCCGGCCGCAAGCCCGGGTCGCGGCGGATCGCCCCGGCGACCCCCTTGTCGGCGAGG
>DASZQM010000318.1:0-6801 GCA_035549645.1 Solirubrobacterales bacterium
GACCACGTCCTGCTGGCCGGCCCGCCCGGCCTCGGCAAGACCTCGCTCGCCCACATCGTCGCCGAGGAGATGGGGGTGCCGCTGGTGCAGACGGCAGGCCCGGCGCTCGAGCGCAAGGCCGACGTCGCCTCCTTCCTCACCTCTTTGGAGCCCGGCAGCGTCTTCTTCGTCGACGAGATCCACCGCCTCGGGCGCGCCGTCGAGGAGACGCTCTACCCGGCGATGGAGGACGGCGAGCTCCCGGTCGTGCTCGGCCAGGGCGCCGGGGCGCGCACCGTCACCCTGCCGCTGCCGCCCTTCACCCTGATCGGCGCCACGACCCGGGCAGGCCTGCTGACGACGCCGCTGCGCGATCGCTTCGGACTCTCCCACCGCCTCGAGCACTACGGGCCCGAGCACCTCAGCCAGATCATCGTGCGCTCGGCCGGCATCCTCGGCGTCGAGGTAGACCCCGAGGGGGCGCGGACGATCGCCGAGCGCTCGCGCGGCACGCCGCGGGTCGCCAACCGGCTGCTGAAGCGGGTGCGGGATTTCGCCCAGGTCAAGGAGCAGGGGGCGATCGACGCCGCCGTCGCCGATGCCGCGCTGGCGATGCTCGAGGTCGACGCTGGGGGACTCGATCGCAGCGACCGCGCCCTGCTCGACCTCGTCGCAACCAAGTTCTCGGGCGGCCCCGTGGGGCTCTCGACCCTCGCGATCGCGATCGGCGAGGAGGCCGACACGATCGAGGACGTGCTCGAGCCCTACCTGCTCCAGCAGGGCTTGCTCAAGCGCACTCCGAGGGGTCGTGTACTCACCCCCAGGGCCTACGAGCACCTTGGCCTGCCGGTGCCCGAAAGAGCGAACAGCCTCTTCTGAGTAACCTGCTCGTGGGATGCCGTTCTTCATCTGCCCCAACTGTGGCCACAGGGAGGTCAGCGCGGAGCGCACCGCGGGCTTCAGCTCGCGCCCCAAGGGCTGCTCAAAATGCGGTTTCGGCTTCGTCTTCGAGCTGCTCGACGATTACTACCCGGCACCGAACGCCGCCTTCTTCGTCTGCGACCAGAAAGCGCGGGTCATCGACGCCGGGCGGGGCAGCTTCGAGCTCACCGGCCTCACCGACGAGGACGTGATCGGCCGGCCGGTGCAGGAGGTCCTCGGGCTCGAATGGCGCGAGGAGGCGAAGGTCTCCGGCGGTGCCCGCGAAGGCTCCAGCGACCCGATCGCAACGTCGCTCGAGTGGGGCGTCCGCTCGCTCGGCAAGCGAGTCTCGGTCAACGCCGAGGGCGACCTTCCAGCGGAGGCGGTCGCCGACGTCTTTCCCGCCTACGACGACGACGGGGGACTCTTGATCGTCCTCACCCCGGAGGATTGAGCGCGGCATGGGCAAAAGGCGCAAACACGTCTTCGTGCTGCTCTTTGTCCTCGGCCTGATCGCCGTCTCGGGCATCGTCATCGCCAACAAGGAAACGAAGCTCGGGCTCGACCTCAAGGGCGGCGTCCAGCTCGTCCTGCAGGGCCGGCCGACCCCCCAGCAGCCGACGATCGACAACGGCTCGATGGAACGGGCGGTCGACATCATCCGCTCCGGCTGCGACGAACTCGGCGTCTCGGAGATCGAAGTCTCGCGCGTGGGCAGCGACCAGATCCAGGTCGGCATCCCGGGTGCCACCAGCGTCGGCAAGGCGACCGAATGCGCGACCAAGCCCGCCCGCCTCTTCTTCTTCGACTGGGAAAAGAACCTGATCGGGCGCGAGAAGGCGATCGGCGGGCACCCGGGCCAGGAAGCGCCGAAAGGCGCGCTGGCGGAAGCGACCGAAGAATGGCAGGAAGCCGGGCGGCTGCCGACCAAGCGCGAAAACCAGCAGCTGATCATCGCCGGCGCCTACCCGACCGAGTACGCGGCGGCCAAGCTCGCCTCCGAACAGCCGCTCAAATCGCCCTGTGAAAAATGCAGCCAGCCGACGACCTACTACCTCTTCGGCAAGAGCAAAGACCACAAGCTGATCGACGGGCCCGAGTTCACCAAGGAAGACCTCTACATCTCGCCCGACGGCAAGCGCCGTCCCGCCAGCGTCGGCACCGTGGTCAAGGTGCCGCAGGGCACGATCGTCGTCTCCGAAAAGCCGAGCGACGCCAAGGGCCAGACGCTCGAGAACGCCGAACCCGGCTGGTACGCGCTGAAAGACGACCCGGCGCTATCGGGCACGGAAATCACCCGGCCCAAGCAGGAAACCGACGAAGTCGGCCAGCCCAACGTCACCTTCGGCTTCACCGACAGCGGCCGCAAGAACTTCCAGGAAGTGACCCGCGCGATCGCCCAGCGCGGGGCGGCATCGGCGATCGGCCCGAGCAGCGCCGAAACCGCCGAAGCCACCTCGGGCCACTTCGCGGTGATCCTCGACAACGAAGTCAAGACGCGCCCGCTGATCAACTACGCCCAGAATCCGGATGGGATCGACGGTCGTACCGGGGCGCAGATCTCCGGCGGCTTCAGCAGCATCGGCGACGCGCAGACGCTGGCCAGCTACCTGCAGCGCGGCGCCCTGCCGATCAACCTCAACCTGATCAGCCAGTCGCAGATCTCGGCGACCCTCGGCTCCGAAGCGCTGCACGACGGCATCAAGGCGGGCCTGATCGGCCTCGCGCTGACCGTGCTCTTCCTGCTGATCTTCTACCGCTTCCTCGGCTTCATCGCGGTGACGGCGATCGCCGCCTACGGGGTGATCTTCTTCGCCTTGGTCAAACTGATCCCGATCACCCTGACCCTGCCGGGGATCGCGGGCCTGGTGCTGACGATCGGCGTCACCGCCGACGCCAACATCGTCATCTTCGAGCGAATAAAGGAGGAGGTGCGGGCCGGGCGCTCGATGTCGAGCGCGATCGCGGCCGGCTACCGGCGCGGCATCGCGACGATCATCGACGCCAACGTCGTCACCCTGCTCACGGCCTTCGTCCTCTTCGTGCTCGCCACCGCCGGGGTCAAGGGCTTCGCCTTCGTGCTCGGCGTCGGCACGATCGTCTCGCTGCTCACCGCCGTCGTCTTCACCCAGGCGCTGCTCGGCACGATCAGCCGCTCGCGCTTCCTTCGCTCGCCGAGCGCCCTCGGCGCCGGCGGCACGGGGATCCGCTGGCACTTCGACTTCATGGGGGCGAGCCGCTGGTTCTTCACCCTCTCCGGCGTGATCCTGATCGTCGGCGCCTTCGCCCTCGCGACCAAGCAGCTCAACCTCGGCATCGACTTCGAGTCGGGCACCAGGATCGAAGTCGCGCTGCGCCAGCAGACCGACGAAGAAGGCGTGCGCGAAGCGATCGACAAGGCGGGCGTCTCCGGCGGCGAGGTGCAGAAGGTGAGCAACCCCGGGCTCGGCGACAACGCCTACCTGATCCAGTCGCAGACGCTCGAACCGCGGGAGATCAACGACCTGCAGAAGCAGCTGGAAAAGGAATTCGGGATCGTCGCCGACGGCTTCGAAAGCACCAGCGTCGGTCCAACCTTCGGCAGCACCGTGGCCAACAGCGCCCGCAACGCGCTGATCTTCTCGCTGCTGATCATCTGCGCCTACATCGCCTTCCGCTTCGACCCGAAATTCGCCGTGCCTGTGCTGATCGCGATCTTCCACGACATCCTGATAACGGCCGGTGTCTACTCGCTGACCGGCCGCGAAGTGACGAGCGGCACCGTGGCCGCCTTCCTCACGATTCTCGGCTATTCGCTCTACGACACGATCATCGTCTTCGACCGAATACGCGAGAACATGCCGCGCATGCCGCGCGCTGCGTTCTCGCAGATCGTCAACCGCTCGATGAGCGAGGTGCTCACCCGCTCGCTGGCGACCAGCTTCACCACCCTGCTCTCGGTGACCTGCCTGCTGATCTTCGGCGGTGCCACGCTGCAGGACTTCGCCTTCGCGATGATGGTCGGGATCATCTCCGGTACCTACTCGTCGATCTTCATCGCCTCGCCGGTGCTGACCGCCTGGAAGGAACGCGAGCCCGGCTTCATCCGCCGTCGCGAGCGAATCGCCGCGATCGACGGTTACGTGCCCGCCTTCGCCGACGACACCGAGCTCGCACGCCTGGGCGAGGACGACGAGACCGAGGCCGAGATCGAGGAGGAGGTCGCCGCCCAGCGCGAGGCCCAGCCGAAGGCCGGCGCGGTGGCGACGGTCGAGCCGCCGGCCGAGGGTGGAGGCGGCAAGCCTTCGAGCAACGGTGAGCCGCCCGCCGCCGACCCCGATTCCGCCGCCCGCCGCGAGCGCAACGAGGCCCGCCGGGCCCGCCGCCAGCAGCGCCGCAAACACGGGAGGAAGCGCTAACCCATGGCACTCCTGGTCTGGTTCACCACCGGCATCGCGCTCTGGCACTTCACGGTCTTCTTGCCCGACCGCTTCTGGCAGGGCATCGTCGGCGCCTTCCTCGGCTCGACGATCGGCGCCGTCGTCTTCGGCGGCATCATCGAGATCGCCAGCGGCAAAGGCCTGGGTGACACCGACGTCAGCACCGTCCTGACGGCAGTGCCCGGCGTCGCGATCGGCCTCGCCGTCGTCTGGGTCCTCGGCGTTCGCGCCGAGCAGGCCCTCGCCGAATAGCCCAGCGCCCCGGCTTCGTCGGAAAACCTTCCGACTAGTAGTCAGGGATATTTGCGCATAGGTTCTCCCTACATCGAGCAAACGAATTGGGAGGTAGTGCGATGGGCATCATGCTGGACACCGTCGACGACCCGCGGAAAACCTTCGCGGGCCTGAAATTCGACGCCGTGGCGGCTTACGCAAACGGCAGGTTCGCCAACTTCAAAGCCGCCAAGAAAGAGTTCGCCGACTTGCACGTGCTCGAGATCGACGTGACCGGTGAGGGGGTCGGGAACGTGGGTGACTTCGAGCTCGGCGACATCCCCTACTCGAAGGCCGGGAGCTGGGCCAAGGGGAGGCTCGCGGCCGGCGTCCACCGCCCGGTGATCTACTTCTCCGCCTCGCGCTGGGGGGAGGTGATGCAGTCGCTGAAGGCGGCCGGCGTGGCGCGCAAGGACGTGCGCATCTGGACCGCCCACTACACCGGCAGGGACCATCTCTGCTCGTCCAAATGCGGGTTCGGCATCAGCGGCAAGGCCGACGCCACCCAGTGGGGCTCGCCACCGCCGGTCGGCAAGCTTCCGGCGCCCTACGCGGGCCGCAACGTAGACGTCTCGAAGACTGCCCCCGGCTTCTTCGCCGATGGAGTCGCACCCGCCTCGAAAGCGGCCAGGGCAAAGCCGCGCACCAAAGCGGCGCGGGCCGGCAAAGCCCCGAAAGAGCGCGTCGCCGCGAGCGAGGAGAAAGCGGTCCACCGCCCGCTGGCGCTCTGCACGCCGTTCATGAAGGGGCCGGACGTGCTGGCCCTGCAGGAGGCGGTGAAGGGAGGCCTGAACCACTACAAAGTCGACTGGCTGCCGCTGGAAACGGACGGCGAATTCGGCCCGCAGACGATCCACGCCGCGGCCTTCTACGGCTGGATCCTGGGCATGACCGAAGCGGGGCGGCGCAAGCTGAGGAAACAGGGCAGCCTGGCCGAGCCGATCCAGGAGGTACTGCGCAATCCCGAGAAGTGCGGCGAGGACTACCGCAAACGGGCCGGCGAACGCAAAGACAGGCTGAAGGAGATGCGCAAAGCCCACAAACGGGGCCCGCAGGCGGCGGTCGCCTACGCCAAGCTGATGGTCGGCATCAGCGAGGACCCGGCGGGATCGAACTCCGGCCCCGACGTGGTCCGCAAGGGCAAAAAGGGAGGCATCACCTTCTGGGAGGGCGCCTGGGGGCTCGGTTCCTGTTACTGGTGCCTGTGCTTTGCCAACTACTGCACGAAGTTAGTCGGGGGCGCTCAGATCTCCGGCAACTGCTGTCACGCGGGAGAAATCGAACGGATGGCACGGGCCCGCACGAACGGCTGGGTCGCGGTGCCGCCCTCCGAGGCGAAGCCCGGCGACATCGCCCTCTACAACTTCGAGGGAAGCTCCGAACCCGATCACGGCGAGCTCGTCGTCGGCCCGTTAAAGGCAGGGAAGTTCAACGACATCGGTGGCAACACCAGCCCCGATTCGGGTGGCTCGCAGAGCAACGGCGGTGGGGTGTACGCGAAGCTGCGCGATCCGAGCTTGCTGACCTGCATCGCCCGGCCGCTGTACTGAGGCCGCAGTTTGCGGAGCGCCCGGGGCCGAAATCCGTCCCGGGCGCTTCCTAGCCTGCTTGTGTGGCGGAGACCCTGCGCGCATACAAGGCAGAGCCCTACTCCTTCGAGGAGGCCCGGGTGCTCGCCGGGGAGCTGGGGCTGAGTGAGCCGGTGGCGATTGCGCTGGTGCGGCGGGGATACCGGACGCCCGCGGAGGCGCGCGCCTTCCTGGCCGCCGACGAGACGCATTCGCCAGAGGCCTTCGAGGCGATCGACGCGGTCCTCGAAGCGATCCTGGGGGCGGCCGAAGAGGAACGGCGCATCACCGTCCACGGCGATTTCGACGTCGACGGGGTCTGCGCGACGACGATCCTCCTCAGCACTCTGCGGGAGCTCGGCGCCGATTGCGACTGGCTGATCCCCGACCGCCTCGCCGACGGCTACGGGCTGAGCGCCGGCAACGTGAGGAAGCTGGCGGAGCGGGGCACCGGGCTGATCGTCACCGCCGACTGTGGGATCACCGCGGTCGAGGAGGTGGCGCTGGCCAGGGAGCTGGGGATGGACGCGGTCGTCACGGACCACCACCAGGCCGGGGCCGAGCTCCCCGGCTGCCCGATCCTCCACCCGGGCCTAGATGAGGGATATCCCTTCGACGACCTGTGCGGCACCGCCGTGGCG
>DASZQM010000319.1:0-7514 GCA_035549645.1 Solirubrobacterales bacterium
GCAACCAGGGTGGGAGCACCTTGGCCGCGCTCGCCGGCGTTGGCTCGACCGTGGTCATGTTCGTCGGCATGGTGCTGCTGGCCCCGTTCGTGGTGATGCCGGTGATCCGCGTGCTCGCCTGGCCGATCAGGGCGCTGATGCCGGCGGAGGGACGGCTCGCCTCCGACTCGTTGTCGGCGAACTCGCTCCGCACCTCGGCGACCGCGGCGGCGCTCGTGGTCACGCTCTCGGTCGTCATCGTCGACTCGATGATGAGCGCCAGCTTCGTCGGCTCGATCTCGAACGAGATCAACGCTCGCTTCGCCCGTGACCTGACCGTGCAGCCGCTCGACTACAGCGAATACGGGCCGCCCAGCAGCGGGCTTGCGCCCTCGTTGCGTCGGCAGATCGCGGCTCTGCCAGGAGCGGGCACGGTGACGCCGCGTCGGGTGACCTTTACCCGCGAACTGCCCGGGGGCGGCGAACCCGGGCTCCTGGTGGGAGTCGAGCCCGCGGCCTGGCCGCAGGTCGACCACAGCGAGTACGAAGGCGCCAGCACCGCGGCGGCGATGACGGGGTTGGCACGTGGGGGCGTCGTCCTCGGCAAGGGCTATGCGGAGGACCTCGGGGTTGGAGTCGGCGACCGGATCCTGCTCAAGGGCGCCTCCGGGCACCGCATGGCTCCGGTGGTCGGCCTGCTGGAAACCTTCGAAGCGAACGGCAACGAGGCGATGGTCTCGCTGGCGACGCTGAAGGAGATCTACGGCATCGTCACCGACAGCCAGCTCGCCGTGACGGCGCGCTCGCCTGGCGAGAGCAAGCCGCTGGGGGCGGCGGTCAACCGCTTGCTCGCACGAGATTACCCCGGCGTCGAAGCGGTCTCCAATCAGGAAGTGAAGGAGTCCTACGAGGACCAGATCAACCAGCAGTTCGCTTTCTTCAACGCGATCATCGGCATCGCCGTGATCGTCGGCCTGCTGGGAATCGTCAACACGCTCTCGATGTCGGTGATCGAACGCACCCGGGAGATCGGGGTGCTGCGGGCGCTCGGCGGCTCGCGCTGGCGGATCCGCCGCACGATGCTCGACGAGAGCCTGCTGATCTCACTCGCCGGCTGCCTGGCAGGAATGCTCGCCGGTCTCCTCGTCGGCTTCGCCTGGATCGTCTCGGTGCGGGAAAGCACGCTCTCGGCGCTCGAGATCAGCGTGCCGACGGGCACCCTGGCCCTGATCGCCGTGCTCGGCATCGTCATGGGCAGTCTCGCCGCGATCGTCCCCGCCCGCAGCGCCGCCCGCCTCGATCCTCTGCGGGCACTGACCTACGAGTAGCGCTCGCGCTCGGCTCGACCGAGGCGACGCCGCTGAATTATTTGCGGCCGGGGCAGGCGCCCCGGTATTAGCTGCTCGATGGAGTTTCTGGCCGAAGACCGGAGCACGCTCGAGGAATTCCTGCCGGGATTCGATGCGCGGCTCGCCTCGATTTCGCTGGCCGAGATGGAGGGGCGGGAGAGTCGGGTGGTGGAGCTGTTCCGCGAGGCGGGAGGAGCGGGGCTGGTGGTGCCGCGGGATTTCAAGGGGCACGGTGCATCGCCGTCGGCGGCGATTCGGGTGCAGCGGGCGATCGGGGCACGTTCGCCGTCGCTGGCGGTGGCGACGACGATGCACCACTTCTCGACCGCGAGCCTGATCGAGCTGCAACGGGTCGAGGGCGGCTTCGAGTGGCTGATGCTGCAGGCGATCGCCGAGCAGGGCCGGCTGCTCGCTTCCGGCTTCGCCGAGGGGGTGCGCGGTCAGGGGGTCTTCTCGCCGGCGATGCGAGCGAGGCGGGTCGACGGGAAGTTCCTGGTCAGCGGGAGGAAGAAGCCGTGCAGCTTGTCGCGCTCGATGGACGTGCTGACCGCGTCCGTCGCGGTGATCGGCGAGGCGCCCGGGGCGACGCCGGAGTTCGCGGTCGCGCTCGTGCCCGCCGGCTCGCCAGGCCTGGAGGTGTCCGACTTCTGGGGGTCGCCGATCCTCGCCGGCGCCCAGAGCGAGGCGGTGACGCTCAGCGACGTCTCCGTCGAGCCCGAGCTGGTCATCGGGGTGGAGAACACCGATGCGGTGCAGACCGCGAGCTTCCTCTGGTTCGAGCTCCTGATCACGGCCTCCTACCTGGGCATGGCGAGCGCGCTCGCCGAGCGGGCGATCGTGGCGGAACGCGGCGATCCGGCCGCCCGCGCGACGATGGCGGCCGGCCTCGAGGCGGCGATGGCGAGCCTCGCCGCGGTCGCGCACCGCATGGAGCGGGGGGATCGCGGCGAATCGCTCCTGGTGCAGGCGCTGCTGCACCGCTACGCGGCGCAGGACGCGATCAACCGCTCGGTTGCCGCTGCCGTCGAGCAGCTCGGCGGTCTCGCGTTCATCGGTGGCGAGGAGGTCGCCTACTTCGCCTCGGCCTCGCGAGCGCTCGCCTTCCATCCCCCCCAGCGCCAGGGCCCCGGCTCGCGGGCGGTTCTCGCCGCGCTGGCGGGCGGGCCGCTGGAGATCAGTTGAGGGCGGGACGACGACTCGGAGACGTGATCGGTTTAAATAAGTCGCGCAATCACCGCCCGCCCTCCCGACATCGGGAGCCCTCCCGGGCTGGTCACTTGCGGCGCGCGACCGAGACGAGCTTGAGCTCGGGAACCTCGACGTGGGCCGGCAGCCCGAACAGCAGCGCGACGGCCTCGGCCACCTCGGCGGCGCTGAGCGCGCCCGGCCGGTCGCCGGGCTTCGAGCCGCGGTAGTGCGTGTCGACAGGCCCGCAGGCGAGGGGACTGACGCGCAGCTCGAGCCCGCCGCCGTCGATGCGCGCTGTTTCGAGCAGGCCGCGCAGGCCGAACTTCGAGGCGCAGTACGCGGCCCGTCCGCCGCGGCCCTCATAGCCCGAGTCGGAGCCGACGCCGACGACCAGGGCACGCGAGGCGAGGCGCGGCCAGAGCGCCTGCAGCGTGTAGAAGGCGCCGTCGAGGTTGGTCGCGATCGTCGTCCGCCAGGCCTCCGGCGTCGTCTCGCCGAGGTCCTCCCAGGCGCCGACCCCGGCGTTGAGCACGACGCCGTCGACGGCGTGCCCGGCTGGGAGCGCCGCGACTGCCGCTCGAACGGATCGAGCGTCGGCCACGTCGACCGTCTGCGCGAGGCCTGGAGCGCCCGCCCGCGAGCACGCCTCGGCGACCTCGCGCAGGTCCCCGGCGGAGCGCGCCCAGGCGACCGTGCGCCGCCCTTCGGCCGCCAGTCGCTGCGCCGTCGCCGCACCGATGCCGCGGCTCGCGCCCGAGACGACGACCAGGCCCGCCACCCCCTAGCGCGCTCCCATCGGCACCAGGCGCTCGATCGCGGCGGCGATGCAGCCGCCGACCGCGGCGATCTCCCAGCCGGCGCCCTCGGCCCGTCGCCAGTCGCCGAGGCGGGTGGTGAGGCAGGATCGGACGCCTGCCTGCCCGCGCAGCTCTCCGAGTACGCCCTGGGAGGCAAAGCAGTGGGTCGCGGCGACGACGACCGGGCCGGCGCCGCGGGTGCGGGCCCACTCGACGGCATGGGAGATCGTCCATCCCGAGTCGACCTCGTCGTCGAGCACGAGCACCGGTGCACCCTCGAAATCGCCCGGCCAGCCGCGACCGTCCGGCGCCCGCACGCCCCCCGTCAGCGGCTGCTTGGCGACGAAGCCGGCGCGCAGCCCGTGCTCGCTCGCGACCGCGCGGGCGATCGCCGCCCGCCCCAGGTCGGGCGCGATGACCCAGGCGCCCGCGGGGAGGCGCTCCAGCGCCGCTTCGGCCAGCGCCGCGAGCGCTTCGAACGAGGTGGCCGGGAGGGAGAAGAGCGACTGCAGGGCGGGGTTGTGCCAGCCCGGTACGACGAGGCCGGTGAAGCGCCCCGTCTCCAGTAGTCGGGCCCAGGTGCGCGCGCCGAGTGCGCCCGAGTCCCCGGCGAGCGCGTCCGAGCGGCCGTAGTCGAGATAGGTCGCCAGCGCGATCACGGCGTGGCCCGGGCTGCGCGCCAGGCAATCCGCGCAGAGCAGCGCCTCCAGCAGCTCCTCACCGGGCGCCGCCCCACCCTTGCGGAGGGTGACCACCACCGCGCCGGGGGTCTCTGGGGCGGGCGGCGGCTCGACGATCGCGTTGCCGTTGCCGGCCCGCCGGACGCGCAGCGGCAGGGGCGCGACGGACGGCTCGGCCGCGAGCTCGGAGAGCACGCCACCGTCCTCGTCGTCCGCCCGGGTGATGAGGTGGATCATGCCGGCAGGGGGTGCCCCAGGCGCGCCTCCAGCCGCTCGGCCAGGCCCGGGTGCAGGTCGCGGAGGAGGGCGCTGGCGGCCCGGGTCGACTTGAGGCCAGCGCCGTCCGCGCCGGCGACCGTGACCAGCCAGCGATCGCTCTCGACCGGGCCGTCCAGCAGGCGGGCGCCGCCCATGCCGGCGACGTCGTGTGCCGAGCGGGGGCGGGCGACGCGCAGGCCCTGCAGGGACACCACGCGCGCAAGTAGCCGGACGCCGCCGCAGATGCAGTAGACGGGCCGGCTCGCCGAGACGTGTGCGCGCAACCCGCGGCGTAGGTCCGCCGGCAGGGGCACGGTCGTAGCCGCCGAGCCGCCCGGGACGACGAGGGCCGACCAGGAGGAGGTTCGTGCCCATTCCACGTCGACCTCCAGCCGCACCCCGCCGGCCGTCACGACCGACTGGCCGGCCCCCCAGAGGGCGGCTCGCAGCGACCCCTCGCCCGCCAGCAGCGCCGCCTTCTTCAGCAGGCCGACGGCCGGGAGCAGGTCGGTGTCGTCGACTCCGTCGAAGGCGAGGATCCCGACCAGGTCGGTCAAGCCCCGCTCCACGAACGCAGCCGCTCGAGGCAGGCGCCGGCGGCGCCGCTGTCGATGCTCTCGGCAGCGGCCGCTGCGGCCTCGCGGAGGTCGGTGTGCGCGCCCGCCGCCGCCAGCGCCGCGGCCGCGTTGGCGAGGACGATGTCGCGGCGCGGCCCCCGGACCTCGCCGCCGAGAATGCCTTCGATCGTCGCCGCGTTCTCCTCCGGCGATCCCCCCGAGACCGCGGCGGGGGGCGCCGCCGGCAGGCCGAAGTCGGCCGCCGTCAGGGCGAAGGTCGAGAGCCCGCCATCCGCCCACTGTGCGACGTGGGTCGTCGACCAGAGCGAGACCTCGTCGAAGCCGTCCTCGGTGGCGAGCACCCAGGCCCGGCTCGCGCCACCGAGTCCCATCGCCTCGGCCGCGAGCCCGCCGTAGCGGCGGTCGTAGATGCCGCAGAGCTGGTGGCGCACGCGAGCCGGGTTGGTCAGCGGCCCGACCAGGTTGAAGACCGAGCGGAACCCCAGCTCCCGGCGCAGGCCGATGACGTGCCGCATCGCGGGGCTGAAGCGCGGGCCGTGCATGTAACAGATGCCGGCCTCGCGCAGCAGGGCGTCGGCGCCCTCCGCGTCCAGCTCCAGGTCGACCCCGAGCACGCCAAGCACGTCCGAGCTGCCCGAGGGGCTCGAGACCGCCGAGGTGCCGTGCTTCGCCACCGCGACGCCGGCTCCGGCGACGACGAAGGCCGTGCAGGTCGAGACGTTGAAGACGTCGGCGCTCGCCCCGTCGCCGCCCGTCCCGCAGACGTCGATGGCCGTCGCACCGGCGCTCAGCGTCACCGGCGTCTGATGCTCCCGGTAGGCCCGCACGAGGCCGTGGAGCTCGGCGGGCGTCTCTCCCTTCACCCGCAGGGCCGCGGCCAGCGCCCCGAACTGAACCGGGGTGAAGCGCCCCCTGGCCAGCTCGTGGCCGATGGCCTCCGCTTCCTCCGCGGAGAGATCCTCGCCGCCGGCCAGCCGCCGCAGCGCCGCCGCAAGCACCTCGCTGGGGACCGGCGCAGCGGCGTCAGGCATTGCCGGCGTGAACCTGGTCGAGCGCGCGCTGCGCCTCGAGCTGGGCGATCCCCGCGGCGAGCGCGTCGCAGCTCGACGGGCCGTTCCCCGCCGGAGCCTTGAAGAGGAACTCGGCGCCGCCGGCGAAGCCGCCGACCTGCTTGCGGGCGGCGAGCCCGCCGATGCGGACGAGGTCGGCGATCACCCCCGCGGCGTTGCTCGAATCCTGCACCCCGAGGCGGATCTCGACCTGCACCGGGGTGCCGGCCCAGCCGCGGCCGGCGACCTCGATGAAGGCGACCTTGCGGTCGGCGAGGCCCTTGACGGCGCCGGCCGACGGCAGCACGTGGACCTTGTCGCCGTCCTCCTCGGGCAGGCGCAGGGCGTTGTGCTTGGTCGCCAGCTTGGACTCGGGGCGGAGGCGCAGGTTGGCGAAGTCGGCGTTGCCGCCGACGTTCAGCTGGAAGGTCGAGTCGAGCACGATGCCGCGGTCCCGCAGCAGCTGCAGCACGGCCCGGTGGACGACCGAGGAGCCGAGGTGGCTGGCGAGGTCGTCGCCCAAGAGCGGCAGCCCGGCCGCCTCGAAGGCGGCCAGCGTGCCCGGCTCGCGGGCGACGGACTCGGGGGTGCAGTTGACGAAGGCGACGCCCGCGCTCAGCGCGCACCCGGCATAGAAGGCGGCGGCTCGCGGCCGCCCTGCCGGCAGGCCGTAGATCATCACCTCGGCCTGCGAGGCGACGAGCTCCTCGACGATCTGAGTGCGGCTGCGCGACAGCGCCGCCGCGTCCTCGGGGGCGACGGTGTCGGGACCGTCGAGGACCGGCGCGGGGGAGACGGTGACCCCGGTCTCGGCCACGTCGACGAGCCGGGGGTAGCAATTCGGCGGAGCGAGGATCGCCGCCGCGAGGTCATGACCCACCTTTGCCTCGTCGACGTCGAACGCCGCCACCCCGACGATGTCCTCCACGCCCTCCCCGCCGATCGCCGGGCAGCCGCTGACGGTGATCGCGGCATCGCCGCTGCGACGGGCGAGTTCGGCTCCCTGCAGCAGGGCGCTGGCGTTGTTGCCCACCCCCGCGAACGCGATCTTCACCATGCGATCGATTGGAGCACCCGGCCGGGGCGAGCGCAATTTCCGCGCCGGGCTCTGCGCCTGCATCATCGCGGCGATGAGCGATCTGGGATTGCGCGCCGCGGTGGTCGGGAGCGGCTTCGGCACCCATCACGTGGAGCTGCTGCGCGGTGCCGGCGTGTCGGTGGAGTGGCTCGTCTACGCACAGGATCGCGAGCGTGCCGCGGCGGCCGCGCGGCGCTGGGACGTGCCGAAGCTGACGGCGGACCTCGGCAGCGCGCTCGCCGACGGGGTCGAGCTGCTGACCGTCGCCTCCCCACCCGACGCTCATCTCGCCGCCATCCTGGCCGCCGCCCCGCGCGTGCGGTGGCTCGCCTGCGACAAGCCGTTGGGGCTGAACGCCGGGCAGGCGACTCGGGCGAGCCGCGAGGTGCGTGCCGCCGGCACGAAGAGCATGGCCTTCTACCAGTGGCGCTCGCACCGCGGGCTGGGCGCGCTCAGGGAGCGCATCGAGGCCGAGGCGAACGGGCCGCTGCGGCACCTGCACGTCGAGTTCCTGCACGACTTCCTCGCGGCGCCGGACACCGCCTGGGCGTGGCGACA
>DASZQM010000320.1:0-17441 GCA_035549645.1 Solirubrobacterales bacterium
TTCGACCGTCCCCCCCGCTTCCGGGGTGGTGGTCGAAGCGGTGAAGCTGGCCGTCGGCGTGCCGCCGACCACGTTGACGATCACTTCCGCCGGGACCGGCAGCTGACCCCATTCGGCAGCCGAGATCTTCAGCTTGACGACGTATTTGCCGGCTTTGAGGAAGCGGTGGCTGGTCGTCGTCGCGGGTGGCGTCGGTTCACAGCCTTCTTCTTCGCAGGGAGTGGCGGCGACTTTCTGGACCGTGCCGTCGCCGAAGCTCCATTCCAGCCCGGTCAGGCCCTTGCCTTTCAGTTCGGATTCTTTGCCGTCGAAGGCGACCGAGCTCCCTTTGGTCACGGTCACTTCGGTCGCTTTGCCGCCGTTGGTGGTGAACTTGGCGGTCGGGATCGGGCAACCGCTGCCGCCCGGCCCGAAGCTGATGACCTTGTCGCCGTAGGCCGGCGTCGCGCCGCCCGCGCCGTAGTCGAAGACGACGACTTTCGACCCAGTGGCGCCGATGCCCGAGGCGGAGGTCGTGATCTGGCAGGTGCCCGAGGTTCCGCCGCCGTAGAGAACGGTGGATTCGGCGTTCGCCAGCGAGTAGCCGCGAACGAGGACCGCGCCGGCTTCCGCTTCGCTCGACGTGGTCAGGTTCTCCTTCCAGTACAGCGTGCTGCCGTCGGCGGAGATGGTCAGCTGGGGACCGCCGAAGAGCACCGGCATCCTGGTCGCCTGCAGTCCGCGGATCCAGCCCTCGGCTTCCGCCGCGGCAGCGAAGCCGGCGACTTCTTTGAGGCTGGAGAGGCTCGCGGGCAGTTCCCAGGCGCGGGTGAATTTGGCGCCGGCCGAGCCGGGAGCCCCAGTCAGCGTGTAGGTGATCCCCGTCGGGCCGACGGCGATCGAGGTGGCTTCGCGTCCCGCCGCCGGCTTCAGCGTGTTGGAGGAGTCGACAAAGCGGGCGCCGGGCGTGCCGCTCGAGCTGAAGCGCTGGATCACGATGTGTTTGGCCGAGTCTTCGGCCATGATCACGATGTCGCCGTTGGCGGGATCGACCGCGATCGACTGCGGCTGGTAGAGCTCTTCCGTGCCTTCGGGCAGGTTGAAGCTGCCGGCGGAGACGAGTTTTTCGCTTTCGGGAGTGGTTTTGAAGGCGAGCACCTGCTTGGCGTTGAAGGTCGTCCCGACTTTGGTGTTTTTCTGGCAGACGCTGCTGCCGGCGGTGACCTTGCAGCCGCTGACCACGTAGATGCGTTCCCTTGCGTGGTCGACGGCGACGCCGTGCAGTGAGAACGGGATCAGCTTCGCTTCGTCTTCGAAGCGGGGAACCAGGACGGAGCCCTTGAATTCACCGGAGCCGGTGAGCTTCTGGAGCCGGTAGCTGGCGTTGCTGGAGGTGATGTCGCCGCCGTAGACGCTGCCGTCCACGGGATCGACCCCGAACATCCCGGGGCTGAGGAACTGGGCGTTGCCGGTCCCTGCGCTCCCCCAGGGGGAACCGACCTGACCGAAGGTTTCAGCGCCCGCCGCCGGGGCGAACATCGCCGCCAGCGCCAGGCAGAGCACGCCGAGCGCGGCGATCGCCGCCCCGAGCCTGCCCGTCGTGGACATTCCTCTCTCTTCCGCTCTTCCCGTCTCGCTCATCAAAAGCCCTTTCAAGTGTCTGGCCCGAGGTGTGTGGTGGTGAAGGTGAAAAAAGAAGGGCCGGGCGAAATTGCCCGGCCCTTCTCCCCTGCTTAGAACTTGATCTTCCCGGCGGTGAACTGGGCCGAGCCGAGCACGTTCTTGCTCGATTCCGCGGCCGCGGGCAGCGGCGCGTAGTAATTGCTTTCCATCGCGGCCTGACCGGCAGCGGCGGTGATGTATTCCTTCACGTAGTCACGAACGGTGACCTCGTTGACGAATTTGAATTTCGTCGCACCCGGGACCGATCCGTAGCCGCGGAAGGCGAGGATGTAGGTCAGGGTGCACAGCGGGTACGCTTCGCCGCCGGCGGCCGGGTGGGCGCCGAAGACCTGCGACCAGTCGACGTTGGTGGCCGGTTCGCCTGCCTTCTGGCGAGCGCCGACGGGCACCGTGTACTGGGTCGTCAGGCAGTTGGCCTCTTCGCCGACGATCGGGCTGGCGAATTCGGCTTCGCCGGCCGAGACCTGGCCGTTGTTCTGCACGGCGAGGATGAGTTTGGCGTTCTTCGCCTTGGCGTCCGGGGTCGCCGCGTAGCCGATCGAGCCGGCCGTCGCGTTGACCTTTTCGACCACGGCGCCACCGCCGGTGGCAGCGGGCTTTTCAACCGTGCTCAGGGTCGTCCCTTCACACGTTTCGGGCCAGTTGGTGTTCGGTTCACCGGTGGTGCTGTTGTTGATCGCCCGTGCTTCCAGCCACGAGATGCCGAGACAGGGCAGCGTGCCGCCGAACATCCTGGCCAGGTAGTTCTTGGTCTGGAAGGTGGTGCCGGAGGCGTCCTTGCGGACGACGCGGGTGATCGGCGAGTTGCAGGTCCCTTCGGCGGTGTCCAGCGCGGACCAGGTTTTGAGCGTGCCGCGGAAGACCTGCTCGAGCTGCTTGTTGGTGATCGCTTCGACTTCGCAGCCCGCGGGCGGGTTGGCGACGAAGGCAATCGAGGTCTGGGCAACTGGGATCGTCAGCAGGCTGGCGCCGCCGGCGACTTTGGTGATGTTGGTGATCTGGGCGGCGGTCGGCGCGTCATCCGTGCCGATGAAGTGGATCGCCGTGTTGATCGAGCCGCGGGCACCGTCGTGGTTCCATTCCTTCAGGCCGCCGCCGGAGCCGGTCGAGTTGTAGGTGACGGTCGGACCGCCGGGGCAGATGCCGCCCTGGAAGCCGGGGATCCAGACTTTTTCCTGAGCGACCCGCTGCAGCGAGGAGCCCTGACCGACGATGTTGCTGCCGTTGCAGGCCGGAGCGGCAGCGGCGCTGCCCGCGCCGAGCCCGCCGACGCTGAGGGCGGCGACGGTTGCGCCGGTGAGGAGTGCGGCACGGACGCCGTTCCTCGCCCCCTTCTTAGTACCAAAACCCAACATGGATCCTCCTTGGATCTGTGGATCGTTTCCCCGCGTCTGCTTGCTGCGCGGGCCGCGGCGATCCTCCGCCGGGGAGCGGTGATCCATGTGAACCAGAAGGGAAGAGGTTGTGAAGTTATGGCAACGAGGTAGGCCTTTCCTCGTACTCGTTCCAACTTTCCTAGTCCCCCCGGCCGTTTTATCAACCTGTTTACATCGCCAACCCCGCAAACAGAAAGGGTGCCTCTCGCAACGCCTCCCAAGGCGCCAGAGACCGTGTCCAATCCTCGCCTCGCATCCGCCAAGAAGAAAAGCCCTTTCGCTGAAAGGGCAGCCGAGATCCTCGGCCGGATCGGGCGTGCCCTGCGCAAGGACCCACTCTCCACCTTCCTGCTGCTCGCCTCGGTCGCGCTGCTGATCACCTTCTTCTCGTTCCTCGGCTCGCTCGGGCCCGAGGGAACCGGCAGCAAGGTGCCGCTCTCGACCCTGACCAAGTACGGCGAAGCGAACCTGCTCAGCTCGGTGACGCTGCTCGACTACGACCACCAAGCGGAGGCGCTGACCAAGGGCGGGCGCGAGCTGTACGCCGACTACCCCTCCTCCGACGCCGCCACCCAGCAGATCCTGCAGAGCCTCGACAAGGGCGGCACGCAGGTCCAGGTAAACCCCCAATCGGGCAAGTCGGCGCGGGTGATCGTCGTCCAGTTCCTGCTGCCGATCCTGATCCTGGTCTGCCTCTTCGCTTTCTTCATGCGTCAGGCCGGCGACGACACCGGCGGCATCGGCGCCTTCTCCGCCTTCGGCGGCAAAGGCAAGAAGAAGAAGAAAGGCGAGAAAGCGCCGATCACCTTCGACTCGGTCGCCGGCGCCGGCGAAGCGCTGGCCGAGCTGAAGGAGATCCGCGACTTCCTCGACGACCCGAGCCGCTACAAGGACGCGGGCGCCGCCGCCCCCAAGGGCGTGCTCCTGGTCGGCCCTCCCGGCACCGGCAAGACGCTGCTCGCCCGCGCCACCGCCGGCGAGGCCGACGCCTCCTTCTTCAGCGCCTCCGGCGCCGAGTTCGTCGAGTCGCTGGTCGGCGTTGGCGCCGCCCGCATCCGCGACCTCTTCGCCAAAGCGCGCAAAGCAGCCCCCGCGATCATCTTCATCGACGAGCTCGATGCCGCCGGGCGCAAGCGCGGCGCCGGCGTCGGCCAGGGCAACGACGAGCGCGAGCAGACCCTCAACCAGCTCCTGGTCGAGATGGACGGCTTCGGCGGCGACGCCGGCATCGTCGTCATGGGCGCGACCAACCGGCCCGACATCCTCGATCCCGCCCTGCTCCGCCCAGGTCGCTTCGACCGCCAGGTCACGGTCGACGTCCCCGACGTCCACGGTCGCTTCGAAATCCTCCAGCTGCACGCCCGCGGCCGCAAGTTCGCCGACGGCGTCGACCTCTCCGAGATCGCCAAGCTCTGCCCCGGCTTCTCCGGCGCCGAGATCGCCAACCTGATCAACGAGGCGGCGCTGCTCAGCGTCCGCGAAGGCTATTCGGAGATCGACCAGCCGACCCTGGAGGAGGCGATCGACCGCGTCGTCGCCGGCCCGGCGAAAAAGTCCCACATCCTCACCGAGGAGGAGCGCTGGCGGATCTCTATCCACGAGGCCGGCCACGCCGTCGTCACCCGGGCGATCGGGCAGACGGTGAGCGCCCAGAAGCTCTCGATCGTCGCCCGCGGCCGCCAGCTCGGCACCGCCGCCCACATGCTCACCGACCGCGACGCGGTGATGCACTCGCGGCTCGACCTCGAACGGCACCTGGCGGCGATCCTCGCCGGCACCTCGGCCGAGCTGATCGAGTTCGGCGAAGAATCGACCGGCTCGGTCGAAGACCTGCACGAGGCGACCAAACTGGCCCGGCGCATGGTCACCAGCTACGGCATGAGCCCGCGGCTCGGCTCGGTCACGATCGGCGAGGCCGGCGGCGAGGTCTTCCTCGGCGCCGCCCTGCAGGACCTCGGCTCGATCGGCCCCCACACCCTCGACCTGATCGACGAAGAGACAGAGCGCATCGTCGAGGAGGCGAAGGCGCGGGCGGAGGAAGTGCTGCGGCCCAACTGGAGCACGGTGAAGGAGACCGCCAACGCCCTGCTCGAGCACGAGACGCTCTCCGGCGTCGCCCTCGACGCGGTCCTCTCCACGGTCACCGAGATCGAGCTCGGCCGGATCCAGCTGCCCGAGCGCGAGCCGCGCCGCAACAACTCGAAGGCCTAAATATCGATTTCACGCCTGACGGCGCGGAACCCGATATGGGGTCGCGGGCGCTCCTGAGTCCGACAGGGGCTCGCGGGCGCTCTTGACCTTTGTGGGGTTATTTCTCACAAAGGTCAAGAGCATCCCACTAGTTATCTGGCGACTCCCCAAAAGAGGGCGGCGCGGAGCCCCAAAATTGTCGAGACAGGCGTCCACGATCGCCTGCAGGGCTTCAGCCCGAGGCCGGGTTTTTCCGATGAGCGCACGGAATGCGCCTCCTCCCTCCCGCAGCGAGTCGCCTCTCCCTGGCCGCGACGCTGCCGCTTGCCGTCGCACTTGCCGTCGCCGTCCCCGCCGCGACGGCGAGTGCGACGGAAGCGCCCCAGATGGGCGTCGGCCCGGCCGAATGCGTGCAGCCCGCGCCCCACACCGAATGCGGCGCGGCCGAGGTCAGCTACCAGCCCGCCAGCGGGCTGAAGAGCCCCTCGCGTCCTTCTCGCACCACCACCAAAGGCAGCGGCGCGAAAGGTGAAGGCGAAACCACCACGGGCAGCGAACTGCCGTCCGCCAAACCGGGTGACCCGTTCCGCTTCTTCTCCCCCGCCAGCTTCTGGAACACGCCGCTCGGCGACGAACCGGCGCTCGACCCCGCCTCGACCCCGATCGTCGCCAACTTCCTCGCCGAGATCGAAGCCGAGCGGAACGCCGGCGAAGACCCGACGCTGAACACGAAACGCTGGTCGGTGCCGCTCTACACCGTGCCGGCCGACCAGCCGACCGTGCAGGTCGAGCACAACAACGGCGGCACCTCGCGGGCGCTCTCCGCGGCTTGGACCGCGGTGCCGCTGCCGCCCGAAGCCGAACCGGCGGCCGGCAGCGACCGCCACCTCGTCGTCTGGCAGCCGAGCAGCGACAAGCTCTGGGAGTTCTGGCACCTGAGCAACGAAGGCGGCGTCTGGAGCGCGCCCTGGGGCGGGGCGATGGAACACGTCTCGACCAGCGAAGGGGTGTACGGGCCGAGCTCCTGGGCCGGCGCGACCACCCAGTGGGGCGGCACGGCCTCCTCGCTCTCGCTCGCGGGCGGCCTGATCACCCTCGAAGACCTCGAACACGGCAAGATCGAACACGCACTGGCAATCGGCATCCCCGAGGTGCGCGCCGGCGTCTACTCGCTGCCCGCCCAGCGCACCGACGGCCGCTCGAGCGACCCGCTGGCGCTGCCCGAGGGCGCCCGCCTGCGCATCGACCCCAGCCTCGACCTGACGACGCTGAACCTGCCGCCGCTCGCGCTCGAGATCGCCAGGGCCGCGCAGGAATACGGGTTGATCGTTCGCTCGATCGGCAGCCACGTCGTCTTCTACGGCCAGACCCCGCCGAGCAGCGCCAATCCCTACACCGGCAAAACCGGCTATTTCGAAGGACGGGACCCCGCCGACCTGCTCGCCGGCTTCCCCTGGGAACGCCTGCAATTGCTGCAGATGAGCCTTCGCCCGGCCGGCTAAACCCCTACGAAAACCCGCCCCGGCGCCGAGCGGCGGTGACGTATCCTGTGCCATCGCTCGGCTAGCACTCTCGGGGTTGCTCCTGCTCGCCTGTGCCACCGGTTGCGGCGGGGCGTCGGCGCGAGCGACGACGGAGGTGGGCAGAGCCGCCGCCGTGGCGGAAGCCACCGCGGCCCAGCCCTTCCGCTTCTTCTCCCCGACCAGCTTCTGGAACAAGCGGCTCTCCAGCGAAGCCCCGCTCGACCCCGACTCGGCCCGGATCATGGACGCCTTCCAGGCCGAGATCGCGCGCGAGAAGCGGGAAGGGACGCCACCGACGATCAACACCCGGCGCTGGTCGGTGCCGATCTACACGGTGCCCGGCGACCAGCCGACGGTGCGGGTCGAACACGAGGGCGCCGGCAGCTCCCCCAGCCTGCAGCAGGCCTGGCGGGCGGTGCCGCTGCCCCCCGGCGCCCACCCCGCCGCCGGCAGCGACCGCCACCTCGTCGTCTGGCAGCCGAGCAGCGACAAGCTCTGGGAGTTCTGGCGCCTGCGCCACGACGAAGAAGGCTGGCACGCACGCTGGGGCGGGGCGATGGAACACGTCTCGAGCAACCCCGGCGTCTACGGGCCCGAAGCGTGGCCGGGAGCAACCTCGCACTGGGGCGCCACCGCCTCCTCGCTGGCCCTCGCCGGCGGCCTGATCACGCTGGAAGACTTCGCCGCCGGCGAAATCGACCACGCGCTGGCGATCGGCATCCCCGACGTGCGGGCGAAGGAATACTCGCTGCCCGCCCAGCGCACCGACGGCCCCTCGACCGATCCGCTCTCGCTGCCCGAGGGCGCGCACCTGCGGCTCGACCCCAACCTCGACCTGGGGCCGCTTCACCTGCCGCCGGCGGCGCTGATGATCGCCAAGGCGGCGCGGCGCTACGGCATCTTCGTCAGGTCACTGGGCGGCCACGTCGTCTTCTTCGGCCAGGACCCGGTTCCAACCGGGACCGGCCCCTACATGGGCGCCAACGGCTTCTTCGAAGCGACCGAACCCTCGCAGCTGCTGGCCAACTTCCCCTGGGAACATCTGCAGCTGCTGAAGATGAACCTGCGCCGGGAACAGTAGGCGGGAGGTGCCATGAACTACCCGCGTGCCGAACGCGACCTGCTCCTGCTCAGTGCCGCCACGGCAGCGCAACGCGAGGAGCTGCGCCGCCGGGTCGGCGAGCCGGCCCTGGCCGCGGTCGACTGGGGCGCGCTCACCGACACCCTGCGGGCGCGCCGCCTGCTGACCACGCTCGGCCCGCGCATCGTCGAGCTGGCGGGCGAGCGGGCCGATCCCGGCTTTGCCGCGGCGGTCCAGCGCGAACTGGAGGCCGGCCGAAGGCAGGCAGCGCTGCTGCAGCTCGTCGCCCAGCAGGCGAGCGACGTCCTCGCCGCGGCGGGGATCCGCTCGGCGCCGCTGAAGGGGCCGCAGCTGAGCGAAGCGCTCCACGGCGATCCCGGCCGGCGCCTCTCCAGCGACGTCGACCTGCTCGTCCCCGCCGCCCAGCTCGACGCCGCGGTTGCCGCCGTGCGACAGCTCGGCTACGAGGAGCCCGAGGACCCGCTCGAAGCGAGCGGCCTGCCCCAGCTCCACTTCGCCCTGCTCCACGCCCGCGGCGAAATGCCCCCGGTCGAGCTGCACTGGCGCATCCACTGGTACGAGGAGCGCTTCGCCGGCGAGCGCCTGTTGCCGCCGAGCCTCGAGGCCCAGCCGGGCTGGCGCCCGGAACGGGTCGACGAGCTGATCGCGCTGCTGCTCTTCTACGCCCGCGACGGCTTCCTCGATCTGCGCATCCCGACCGACCTCGGCGCCTGGTGGGACGCCTACGGCGAGGAGCTCGACCCGGCGGAGCTGCGTGAGCGGATCGCCGCCTACCCCGAGCTGGCACCGGCGCTGCGCGTCGCCCTGCGGGTGAGCGAAGAGATCGTCGGACTGCCCGCCGGGCCGCTGCTGGCCGGCGCCGCGCCGCTGCGCTCACGCGAGCGGGTCGCCACCCGCCTCGCCTACCCGAACCCGCACTCCAGCCGCGCCCAGCTCTACGCCGACATCGGCCTGATCGACGGCCTGCTCAGCCCGCCCGGCGGCGTGCCGGCCTTCGTGCGGCGCCAGGTGCTGCCCTCGCGCGACGTGCTCGAGCAGCAGGCGCGCCACGGCTCGCGCCCGCGACGCCGCTCGACCCTCGGCCGCGGCGCTGGGATCGTCGCCCGCTACGGCCTGGCGCTGACGCGCCTCCTGCGGCCCGCCGAAGCCCTGCCGCGGGCTTAGAAGAGCAAGGCGTCGACTGCGGCGGCGAGGTCCGGGGCGTCGCGGCCGAGCAGGACGGTCGCCATCCCCAGCCGCTCGCCGGCGAGCACGTCCTTCTCCGAGTCGCCGATCATCGCCGAGTGGCCGAGGTCGATCCCCGGCCAGCGTTCGGTCGCCTGCAGGAAGAGGCCGATGTCCGGCTTGCGGCAGGCGCAGGAGTCGAGATCGTGCGGGCAGTGGAAGATCGCGTCGAGCCGCGCCCCCGCCTCTTCGGCGAGCAGCTCCTCCAGATGGGAGTGGACGGCGGCCAGGTCCTCTTCGCTCATCCGCCCGAGCGCGATCCCGCGCTGGTTGGTGATCACGATCGCCATCAGGCCGGCGTCGTTGAGGCGACGGATCGCCGCGGCGGCACCGGGAAGGAGAACGAGCTCGTCCGTCGACTCGACGTACTCGCCCTCGTCGGCCTTGACGTTGATCGTGCCGTCGCGGTCGAGGAAGGCCGCTCCGGGCGGCCTCAAACTGAGTCGCTGAGCGATCGCTCGACCGCCTCGAAGATCGTGTGCCCGACGATCATCTGGCCCTCCTGGATGCGGGCCGTGTTCGGTCCCTCGACGCAGATCGTGTGATCGGCCTGCGCCGCCATCGGGCAGTCCTCCACCCCGACCAGGGCGACCGTCACCAGGCCGCCCTCGCGCCCGGCGCGCAGCGCCGCGACGACGTTGGCCGAGGAGCCGCTGGTCGAGATCCCGATCACGACGTCGCCCGCCCGTCCGAGGCCGCGCACGCCGCGGGCGAAGACGTCCTCGTAGCTGTAGTCGTTGCCGATCGCGGTCAGGGCCGCGACGTTGTCGGCGAGGGCGACCGCGGGCAGCGCCTCGCGGTCGAGGAAGAAGCGGCCGATCAGCTCGGCGGCGAGGTGCTGGGCGTCGGCGGCGCTGCCGCCGTTGCCGCAGAGCAGCACCTTGCCGCCCGCGCGCAGCGATGCGGCAATCGCCTCCGCGGCGGCTTCGACCGTCGCCAGCAGGCGCTCGTCGAGCAGGCCCTCGCAGACGGCGATCGCGTCGTTGACGGCGGCGCGCAGGAGGTCCTGCGTCCTCGCCTCGTCAAGCTTCGGCATAGGACCAGCTGCGCAGGCCGCGCTCGTCGAAGCTGAACTCGGCCTCGTCGTGACCGAGCTCGGCGAGCCGGGCGGCGACGGTGTGGCGGGTGCCGGGCGGGCAGTAGAAGAGCATGAAGCCGCCGCCGCCGGCCCCGGTCACCTTGCCGCCGAGGGCGCCGGCCTCACGGGCGGCCGCGTAGGCCTCGTCGATCGCCGGGGTCGAGATCCGCGGCGACATCTTCTTCTTCTCCTCCCAGGCGACCCCAAGCAGCTCGCCGAATTCGGAGAGCCGACCAGTGAGAAGCGCCTCCTTCATCGCCACGGCGAGCTCCTTCTGCGCCCGCAGGCCCTGCAGCGCTTCGTCTTCGGCCGCCTCGTAGCGGGCGGTCTGGTCCTCGATGATCTGGTCGCCGGCGCGGGTCGCCCCGGTGAAGCAGAGCAGCAGGTTCGACTCCAGCTCGAGCACGGTGGTCGGCCGGATCCGCAGCGGGTTGACGATCACCCGGTCGGCGTGGAATTCGATGAAGTTGAAGCCGCCGAAGGTGGCCGCGTACTGGTCCTGCAGGCCGCCGCGCAGGCCGAGGTCCTCGCGCTCGACCTCCCAGGCGAAGTGGGCGATCTCGTAATCGGTGAGCGAGAGCTTGTGGTAATCGCTGAGCAGCCCGATCAGGTTGACGACCAGCGCCGAGGAGGCCCCGAGGCCGGAGCCGGGCGGGGCGGCGGTGTTGAGGAAGAGGTCGATCCCGCGTGCGGTCTCGAGCTGGGCGACGCGCTTGATCGCGGCCTTGATCAGGTCGAGCCGGCCGTCGAAGGCGACCTCTTCCTCGGCGCTGTACTCGAGCGCGATTCCGAGGTCGTGCGACTCGAGCCGGATGCGGCCGTCGGTGCGCGGCCGCAGGGTGCCGTGGGCGTAGCGGTTGATCGTCGCGCTGAGCACCAGCCCGGTCTCCCGTTCGGGAAAGGGCGGCACGTCGGTCCCACCGCCGGCGAAGCTGACCCGCAGCGGCACCTTGGCCCGGTAGACGGGCGCGACCGAGGGCGAGCGCTGCGCCCTTGCGCGGGAGATGACCGGGGCTTGAGCGGAAGGCGGCATGCTCACCCTTAAAACCGTTTTCCGACCGGCTTTCTTATGCCGCGAAGCCGTTCGCGCACGCTGTCGGCTCCCAGCCGGGCGGCGAAGGGGAGCCCCTCGACGAGGTAGCGGCGGGCGAGGCGGCGGGGCTCGAGCAGCAGCCGGTGGACCCACTCGAGCCCGAGCCGCTGCACCAGCGGGTGGGCGCGCGGGACTTCGCCGGCGAGCATGTCGAGCGTGCCGCCGCAGCTGAGGAACCAGGCCCGCGGCAGGTGACGGCGCAGCTCGACGATCAGCCGCTCCTGCTTGGGGAAGCCGAGGCCGACGAAGACGACGTCGGGCGCGGCGGCCGTCACTTCCTCGATCACCGCCGCCAGCTGCTCGGGCGAGCGCTCGAAGCCGAACGGAGGGCAGGACCAGCCGGCGACGCGCAGGTCGCTGTGCTCACGCTCCAGATAGCGGGAGGCGGCCGCGGCGCTCCCCTCGTTGCCGCCGAGCAGGTAGACCGAGCGGCCGCGCCGGGCCAGCTCGCCGCTGAGCGAGACGACCAGCGAGGAGCCGGCGACCCGCTCGGGCAGCGGCGTGCGCTGCAGGCGCGAGGCCCAGAGCAGCGGCATCCCGTCGGCGAGCCGCAGGTCGGCGCCGTCGACCAGCCGGCGCAGCTCGGCGCTCTCGACCACCTGGCGCAGGACGTCGAGGTTGACCGGGCAGACCCAGCCGCCGCGGCCTTCCTCCAGGGCGGCGACCGTCTCCCCCGCCGCCGCCGCTTCGTCGAGCGCCGCCAGCTCCAGGCCCATCAGGCTGACCGCGCCGCTCACCGCCGCCCCCGCGCGTGGCGGGCGCCCGCCTCGTCGTAGATCGCCAGCAGTTGCTCGGCGACGGCGCCGATGCCGAGCCGCTCGACCGCGCTCCGCGCCTGCGGCGCCTCGCCGGCCGCCAGCGCCTGGCGCAGCGCCGGCGCGAAGGCCTCCGCCTCTGGCGGGCGGACGAAGCAGTTGGCGACGCCCTCGAGCCGCTCCTCGACGTCGCCGACCGGGGTCGAAACGACCGGCAGCGCCGAGGCCATCGCCTCCTTGACCACGTTCGGCGAGCCCTCCGAGCGCGAGGGGAAGACGAGGCAGTCGGCTGCGTTCATCAGGGTCGGCACCTGCTCGGCCTCCACCCCCCAGGCCACCTCCAGCCGCGCCTCCGGGTCCTCGGCGCCGACCAGCGCCGCCGCCGCCCGCGCCAACTCGACGTTCTTGCGCGGATCGTCGGGGTTGCCGATGAAGAGCATCACCTTCCCCCCCTCCTCCCAGCCCAGCGCCGCCCGCGCCGCGGCCCGCGGGCGCGGCGCGAAGGCCTCCATGTCGACCCCGTTGGGGAGCACGTGGTTGCGCGGCCAGAGGCTGCGCGGCAGCGCTTCCTCCATCTGCCGCGACTTGGTGATCGTGCTGGTCGCGAGCCGGGCGACCTGGCGGAAGACAGCCACCTCGACCTGGCTCTTGCGCGTGATGCCGTCCTCGCGCGGCTCGCCCAGCAGGTCGCCGCCGCAGAAGGAGACGACCAGCGGCCGGCGACAGATGCCGATCCCCGCCGCGGCGGTGTGCCCGTAGTGGACGTGGACCAGCTCGTAGGGCGCCGCGCCCGCGAGCCGGGGCAGGCGACGCAGAGCGCTCAGGTAGGCGCGGGCGCCGCGGTAGCCGCGCACGTAGAGG
The DNA here is from genome assembly GCA_035549645.1 of Solirubrobacterales bacterium. Taxonomy (GTDB): domain Bacteria; phylum Actinomycetota; class Thermoleophilia; order Solirubrobacterales; family 70-9; genus VRUE01. The sequence continues at coordinate 12,865 of DASZQM010000320.1, forward strand.
ACGTCGACGTCGACCCCGGCGGCGGCCAGCGAGCGACCTTGCGAGGCGATGAAGGAGCCGTAGTAGGGCCGCTCGGAGTCGGGCCACATGTTGGTGACGAAGAGCACGCGGCGCCCGCGCGGCTCACCTTCCGCCGCCAGCCGCTCGAAGCCGATGCTTTCGCCGCCCGGCACCGCGGCCACCGCCCCACTCACCGTCCGGGCCCGAGCCTCGGGCGCAGCCGCGGCAGCAGGGCGCTCCACGGCGCCTGGATCAGCTGCGTCAGCGTCCGCCGCGGCAGGCGCTTGGCCTCGTCGACGCGCAGCGCCACCTCCTGCTCGCGCAGCAGACGGTTGCCCTGGAAGGGGACGCCGGTGCGCAGCGCGCCCAGGTCGGGCAGCTCGGCCGGGGCGTCGACCCGCGCCAGCAGCTCACCGAGGACCCGGCTCGGGTCGGAGACGAAGTCTTCGTAGCGCAGGTAGGCGCGGCGCTCGCGCGGGTGGCGGAGGAAGACCGCGGTGGCGAGCAGGTGGGTGGCGTAGAGGTAGACGTTGGTCGCCCAGGGCGCCTTCGGCGGCTGCTTGATTTCCTTGCGCTCGAAGGCGGCGACCACCGCCTGCGGCGCCCGGGTCAGGTAGACGAGGTAGAGGTCGATCCCGCCGAGCGCCTGCAGCTCGCGCGCCCGCAGCGGGTAGTGCGAGGTGTCGACGACGTGGGTCGCGCCGGTCTCGGCGACGAGCGTCCCGTAGAGCCGCTCGGCGACCTCGCGGTAGCGCCCCCGCAGGCGCCGGCGAGCGCGCCGCGAGCCGAGTCGGACCGCCGCCGCCGAGTGCTCGATGTGGCGCTGCGCCTCGCCGCCGAAGAGGTCCTCCGTGTCGCCCATCTCCTCCTTCACCTTGGCCCAGAAGCGCTCGCGGTCCTCACCGCCGAAGTTGGGCTCGCCGCGGCGCGAGAGCCAGGCGTCGAGCTCGCCGCCGTAGAAGACGCCGCGGCAGTTGCCGAGCGCGACGCCGAGGATCGTGCTGCCGCTGCGCCCGGCACCCATCACGTAGACCACCTTGGGCCGCGGCGAGGAAGGGGCTTCGCTCATCGCGCCGGGAGCGCTCGCGGCGAACGACGCTCAGCGTTGACCGTGCGCAGGGCGACGCCGACGATCAGCGCCGCCGCGTAGGCGGCGGGCGTGTAGAGCAAGGTGTTGGCGGCAAGGGCGTTGACCAGCAGGCCGGCGAGCAGGGCCAGGGCCAGGATCGCGGCGCTCTGGGACGCCGCCAACCGCCGCCCGCGGTTGAGCCGCCGGATCAGCATCGTCATCCCCGCCGCCAGGGCGGCGAAGCCGACGATCCCGGTCTCGACCAGGTAGCGCACGTACTCGCTATGGGGCAGGTTGCCGGCGGTGGTGCTCTGCGCCGTCGCTTCGGCGGTGACCGTCGTCCCCAGGCCTTTGCCGAGGTAGGGCGAGCGCTCCCATTCGGGGATCAGCGTTTCCCACTTGTAGAAGCGCCAGCTGAGCGAGCTGCCCGAGCCGTGGCGCGACGGCGCGCCCGCTTCGGCCGAGGACGACTCGCTGGAGAGCCGCGCCGAGCCGGCGGGGCTGAGCAGGAAGGCGAGGGCGAGGACCGCGACCAGGCCGGCCGCCTGCAGCTTGAGGCGGCGCGAGCCGGGCCGCAGCATGCCGAAGGCGGCGATCATCACCAGCAGGGTGAGGAAGCCGTCGATGCTGAAGGTCGAGAGCGTGGCCAGGGCGAAGGTGCCGGCGAGAGCGAGGTCGAGGCGGCGGCGGCCGGCGTCGGTGAAGCGCCAGAGCGAGGCCGTGGTGGCGATCGCGAAGAAGACGGCGGCGTCGTTGGGGTGGGCGAAGGTCCCGTTGGAGCGCATGTCGCCGCCGACGCTGACCCCGCTGTGGGTGGCGAGCTGGAAGATCGCCAGCAGCGCCGCGACGATCCCCGCCACCTGCACGATCCGCGTCACGATCGGCAGGTCGAGGGCGCGGCGGGCGTTGTAGGCGATCACGGCGACGGCGGCGATCGAGAGCTCGCGCACCCCCTCGCGGACGGTCACGGCCGAGGCGCCCTGGGTCTTGACCGCCACCGCCATCCAGACCCCGAGCCCGAGCGCGATCGCCAGCGCCGCGACGAGGCCCCGGCGGCGATAGACGAGGAGGCCGATCGCGACCAGGATCAGCACCCCGGCGATCGCCGCGGAGGGATTGAGCGCGGCCGAGTGGCGGCTGGTTTCCGAGGCCATGCTGTCGGTGAGGACGCGCGTGAACAGGACCAGCCCGAGCAGCGGCACCAGCGGCAGGTCGACCGCGGCGGCGACCAGCAGCAGGGCGGCGAGCGGGGCGGCCCAGAGGACGGAGTGGGCGAGCGCCATCCCCTCGCCGACCAGGAGGCCGGCGAGGATGACGAGGCCGGCGAGGAGGCGGGCGTCGAGGCCGCCCCGCGGCAAGCCGCCTCCCCCCACGGTGGCGAGTGGTCTCCGGCCGGCGAGTCCACCCAACGCGCCGGACCAGGCGCTCATGCCGATCTGGCCCGCTGCGGCTCCTCCAGCGCGGCGCGGCGGCGCCCGGCTTCCTCCACCTGGCGCTCGAGGCCCGTCTGCAGCGGGACTTTCGGCTCATAGCCAAGGTCGGCGACGGCGCGCCCGATGTCGCCCCAGGTGTCGCGGACGTCACCCGGCTTGGCCTCCTCGTGGGCGAGCTTGACCGGCAGATCGAGCGCCTCGGCGAGGCCGTCGAGGATGTCGAGCAGGGTGCGCGGAGAGTCGGAGGCGACGTTGTAGACGGCGCCACTGCGGCCGAGCTCGGCGGCGAGCACGGTCGCCTCGACCACGTCGCCGACGTAGGTCATGTCGCGGCGCTGCAGGCCGTCGCCGTAGACCGAGATCGCCTCGCCGGCGGTCGCCGCCTCGATGAAGCGCGAGAGGCCCATGTCTGGCCGCTGGCGCGGGCCGTAGACCGTGAAGTAGCGCATCCCGATCGCGTCGAGGCCGAAGGAGGAGGCGTAGGCGCCGGCCAGCACCTCGGTCATCACCTTGCTGGCGCCGTAGGGCGAGATCGGGTTGACCGGATGCTGCTCGCCGACCGGCAGCGAGGCGGCGTCGCCGTAGACGCTGGAGGAGGAGGCGTAGACGACCCGCACCCCCGCCTTGGCGGCGGCGTCGAAGACCAGGCGGCTGCCGACGATGTTGGCGGCGACGTAGTCGTCGAACTCGACCCAGGAATCGCGCACGCCCGGGCGGGCGGCGAGGTGGAAGGCGACGTCGGCGCCCTCGAAGAGGTCGCCGATCGAGTCAGACGAAAGGTCGCGCTCGACCAGCCGGAAGCGCGGCTCGCCGGCGAGCGCGGCGATGTTGAGCTGCTTCAGCTCGCGTGCGTAGTGATCGCTGAACGAGTCGAGCCCGATCACCTCGTAGCCGTCGGCGAGCAGGCGCTCGCAGAGATGCGATCCGACGAATCCAGCGGCACCGGTGACGAGGGCGCGAGCCATTCATGACAACAACCGCGAGGCCGTCGCGAATCTTACGCGGCCCAACCTTCTTCCACCCTGCTCAGGGCAGGATCCGCGCCAGCGGCCCGGGCAGCGACCAGACGCCGACGTCACGGCGCACGTAGAAGGCCATTCCCACGTTCCAGACGGCCGTGCAGGCAGCGGTCGCGGTGGCCGCGCCGACCAGCCCCAGGGGCGGGATCAGCAGGGTGAAGAGCAGCAGGTCGATCGCCGCCGAGACGCTCAGGGCCCTGATCGCCTGCCCCTGGTTGCCGGTCATGTTGAGAATCGCCCCCGCCGGCCCGCAGAAGGCGTTGATCAGCTGGCCGAGCATGAGCACGCGCAGCGCCCCGGCCGCGGCGGCGAATTCGGGCCCGAAAGCGTGCAGGACGAGGGCTGCCCCGGGGATCAGGATCAGGCAGGCGAGGCCCATCAGGCAGAGGCACCAATTCGTCGCCGAGGTGACTTCTTCTTGCAGCTTCGCCGTCTCGCCCTTGGCGAAGAGCTGGGCGATGTGGGGTGCGAGGGCGAAGTTGACCGCGACCAGGGCGATGTTCATCGCCTGCGCCACGCGCGAGGCGGCGCTGTAGAGACCGGCCTGTTCGGAGCCCTTGAAGATCGAGACGGCGACGATGTCGATCTGGCTGACCGCCATCGTGAGGAAGGCGACGCCGCAGAGCACGACCGCGGTGCGGTGGATGTCGGCGAGCATCGAGGCCTCGATCTCCGCCCGCGGTCGCAGGCGCCGCTCGAGCTTGCCGGCGATGAAGATGCCGACCGTCAGCATCGCCAGCCCGGTCGCGACCGCGCGCGCCCCCAGCGCCCCGCCGACGCCGACGTTCTCGCGACCGAGCAGCAGCCACTCGGCGAGCAGCAGCACGATCGAGAGCACCGGGATGACCACGCCCGAGTTGACCAGGGCACGGACCAGGGAGCCGACCCCGCGCAGCCAGCCCTCCCCCACCCTGACCAGGGCGAAGCCGGGAACGATCACGACCAGCAGCGCCAGCGCGATCGCCATTTGGTCGTTGCCGAGCTGCCGCTCGACCAGTGCCGCAACGGCGACCAGGAGGCAGGTCACCGCGCTGGCGATCAGCACGTTGCGGCCGA
>DASZQM010000321.1:0-15868 GCA_035549645.1 Solirubrobacterales bacterium
AGCGGGGCCTGACGATGGTCGACGGCGTCCTGCTGCTCGTCGACGCCAGCGAGGGGCCGCTCCCCCAGACCCGCTTCGTGCTGGGCAAGGCGCTGGCCGCCCACCTGCCGGTGATCCTGGTCATCAACAAGATCGACCGACCCGACGCCCGCATCGACGAGGTCATCGACGAGGTCTACGAGCTGTTCTTCGAGGTCGGCGCCGAGGAGCACCACATCGACTTCCCGATCGTCTACACCAACGCCAAGGCGGGCTGGGCCTCGCTCGAGGAGGGCGTCGAGGGCAGCGACCTGGCGCCGCTGATGAAGCTGATGCTGGAGAAGATCCCGGCGCCCGAGCACGATCCCGAGCACCCGTTGCAGGCGCTCGTGACCAACCTCGACGCCTCGCCCTATCTCGGTCGCCTTGCGCTCTGCCGCGTCCGCCACGGCACGATCCGGGCCGGGCAGCAGATCGCCTGGTGCCGTGCCGACGGCACGGTCGAGCGGGCCACCGTCTCCGAGCTCTTCATCACCGAGGCACTGGAGCGGGTGTCGGCCAAAGAGGCCGGGCCGGGCGAGATCATCGCCGTCGCCGGGATGGAAGAGGTCACGATCGGCGAGACGCTGGCCGACCCGGGGGACCCCCGGCCGCTGCCGGTGATCACCGTCGACGAGCCCTCGCTCTCGATGGTGATCGGGATCAACACCTCCCCGCTCGCCGGCACCGAGGGCAGCAAGCTGACCGCCCGCCAGGTCCGCGACCGGCTCGCCGCCGAGCTGGTCGGCAACGTCTCGATCAGGGTCGAGGACACCGAGCGTCCCGATGCCTGGGAGGTGCAGGGGCGCGGCGAGCTGCAGCTGGTCGTTCTGATCGAGCTGATGCGGCGCGAGGGCTTCGAGCTGACCGCGGGCCAGCCGCGGGTGCTCGTCCGCGAGATCGACGGCAAGAAATGCGAGCCGGTCGAACGGCTCTCGATCGACGTGCCCGAGGAGCACGTCGGCGCCATCACCCAGCTCCTCGCCGGCCGCAAGGGCCGCCTGGAGCAGATGGTCAACCACGAAACCGGCTGGGTCCGGATGGAGTACCTGGTGCCGGCTCGTGGGCTGATCGGCCTGCGCACCGAGTTCCTCACCGAGACCCGCGGCACCGGCGTCATGCACCACGTCTTCGAGGGCTGGGAGCGGTGGGCCGGAGAGCTGCGCCTTCGCCCAACCGGCTCGATCGTCGCCGACCGCCGGGGCAAGAGCGCCGGCTACGCCCTGATCGGCCTGCAGGACCGCGGCGTGCTCTTCATCGGGCCCGGCGAGGAGGTCTACGAGGGGATGATCATCGGCGAGAACGCCCGCGCCGAGGACATGGACGTCAACGCGACCAAGGAGAAGCAGCAGACCAACATGCGCGCTGCCAGCGCCGAGGTGCTGGAGCGGATGGCGCCGCCCAAACGCCTCTCCCTGGAAGCCGCGGTCGAGTTCCTGCGTGAGGACGAGTGCGTCGAAGTCACGCCGGAGTCGGTGCGCCTGCGCAAGGTGGAGCTAGACAAGCTGAGGCGCCAAAAGGCCGCCCGCTCGGCCCCCCGATCCGGCTAACCCTTCGGGGCGTCCGGCGGCAGCTCGACGCAGAGCATGGCCGACATCACCGGAGCGCCCTCCTCGCCGGCCTCGGCGAGTCGTTCGGCGCTCGCGGTCTGGACCGCGAAGATGGCCTCCAACGCCTCCTGCTTGATCCGCGTCAGCTCTCGCCAGCCCTGCTCGTCGACGAGCGAAACCGTGCGGGTGATGTGCGAATCTTCGCGTGCGGTGACCATGCCCTGCTCGACTGCCGCCTGAATGTCAGCCTCGATCATGCTGACGATCCAAAGCGTCAGTCGCCGCTGTTCTTCCGTGCTCAACTCCGCCCAGTGCTCGTCGTCCCAGAAGGCTCGGACTAAACCCCGGTAACGAGGCTCGACGGCTCCCCGGTTGAGCGCCTCGCCGACGACCTCGACCAGCCCCTCCTCGCGCATCGCCTCGAGGTGGCGAGCTGCCGCGGAGACGTCGATGCCAAGCTCGGCAGCCACCTCGCCGACGCCGGCCGGGCGTAGGTCGAGGAAGGTCAGCACCCGCCGCCGAACTGGCTCGGAGGCAAGGCGGATCAGTCGCCGGTCCATCATCCGTCCACCTTAGCCTGCGCACCCCCGGGCGTAAAAAGAGCCGCCGGGGGCACAACCCGGCGGCTCTTTGACTAGGGCCCTGCCCTAAGCGATGCAAATGGAGCTAGACCGTCGCGGCGGCCTGCTCGGACTGGCTGCTCTCAGACTCTTTGGCGGCGATTGCTTCCGCCTCCGGAGTCGTCTCGTCGATGTTGCGCGGCAGCAGCACCTCGCGGGCGATGACCAGGCGCTGGATCTGGCTGGTGCCCTCGTAGAGCTGCATGATCTTGGCGTCGCGCATCAGCTTCTCGACCGGGTACTCCTTGATGAAGCCGTAGCCGCCGTAGACCTGGACGGCGTCGACGGTGCACTCCATCGCCGAGTCGGCGGCGAAGCGCTTGGCCTCGGAGGAGACCAGCGTGTTGCGCTTGCCCTGGTCGAGCGCGACGGCCGAGTTCCAGGTCAGCAGCCGGGCGGCGTCGACCTTGGTCGCCATGTCGGCGATCATGAACTGGATCGCCTGGTGCATCGCGATCGGCACGCCGAACTGGACCCTTTCCTTGGAGTACTCGCAGGCGAACTCGAAGGCCGCACGGGCGATCCCGGTGGCCATCGCGGCGACGCCGGGACGGGTGCGGTCCAGCGTCATCATCGCCAGCTTGAAGCCCTTGTTCTCCTCGGCCAGGAGGTTCTCGGCCGGGACCTCGACGTCGTTGAAGGAGATGGTCGCGGTGTTCGATGCCCGCTGACCCATCTTGTCCTCCTTCTTGTCGACGGTGACGCCGGGAACTTTGGCGTCGACGACGAAGGCGGAGATGCCGCGGTGGCCGGCCTCCGGGTCGGTCTTGGCGTAGACCGTGAACCAGTCGGCGTAGGTGCCGTTGGTGATGAAGCACTTGGAGCCGTTGAGGATGTACTTGTCGCCTTGCTTGACCGCGCGGGTCTTCATGCCGCTGACGTCGGAGCCGGCGTCGGGCTCGGTCAGGCAGAACGAGGCAAGCGCTTTGGTTTCGGTCAGCATGCCGAGGTACTTCTTCTTCGTCTCCTCGGAGCCGCCGATCGTGACCGGGGCCGAAGCGAGGCCATTGGCCATCAGCGAGGTGCCGATGCCGGAGCAGCCCCAGCCGATCTCCTCCTCGATCAGGCAGCCCGAGAGGTAGTCGAGGCCGGGCCCGCCGTAGGCCTCGGGGATGTGCGTGTTCATCAGGCCGACGTCCCAGGCCTTGTCGATGATGTCCTGGGGCCAGGTGCCGTCTACGTCGTACTCCCAGGCAACCTTGCGGATCTCTTTCTCCGCGAAGCTATGGGCGAGCTCGCGCAGGTCCTTCTGTTCGTCGGTCAGGGTGAAGTCAACCACTGGTCGAGGCTCCTTCTTAATCGTTGCGTAAGCCTTTGCGAATGCGGCCTCGCCAAGGGGCGACGACCACCGATTGACTGGTCAGTCAACCAGAGAAGAAGGGTACCGGATAGCGCTCCCGGAGCGATAGCCCTAGTCTTGGAGCCATGGTCTGCCCCCTGGCATTGACCTATCTCCAGAGCGGCTACGTGCTGGCCGCGATAACGCTCTTCGTGCTGCCGCTGGCAGCCTTCTGGTTCATTCGCGGGGGCGCGGCGGCCTGGAACGAAATCGGCAAGGGCCGCTTCGGCGTGATGCAATCGATGCCGCCGCCGCGATTGGCTCAGCCTTCGCCCGAGATCGACCTGGCGATTCAGGCGGCCGAGGCGAGGCAGATGCTGGAGGCCAAGTCCTACCGGCGCTTACGGCGTGGCGAGGAGCCGCTCGACGTCGATGCCGAGGTGGCAGCCCTGATCGACACCGAGCTGAGCGGAGCCGGCAAGAAACGGGGCCTCGACGAGAAGCTGCGCTCGGAAGTCCGCGAGCTCGTGATCGCCCGCAACGAACGCCGCATGCGCCGCGGCGAGGAACCGCTCGACGTCGATGCCGAGGTGGAGCGACAGGTCGCAGATTTCATAGGATTGGGCACCTGATGGCAGGCGCCGCCGAGGAGAACCTCTACGAGGTCGAGGAGCTGCTGATGCAGCCCGGGACCTACTTCAACCCGCAGACCGAGGTTCTGGTCGTGGTCGACGACTCGACCTCGCTCGACCAGGAGGTCTTCAACATGGAGGCCTACGAGGGCGCCGACTGGGTGCGGATCTCCGATGAGGTCCCGGTCGACGAGGACAGCCGCGACCGCGTGTTGGAGAGCTTCCAGACCAGCTACCACCCCGGCTCGACCGGCTCGGTCTCCGAAACCGCGCTCGAGCAGGGCGACGACGAGCTCGACGAGGACGAGGAAGGCCAGGACCCCGGCCGCGAGGACCTCGAGTAGCGCCGCGATGCTCGAGGCCGGCGACAGGGCGCCCAGCTTCACCCTGCCCGATCAAAACGGCGAGAAGGTCAAGCTCTCCGAGCTCAAGGGCCAAACAGTCGTCCTCTACTTCTACCCCCGCGCCGACACCCCCGGCTGCACCACCCAGGCCTGCGGGGTGCGCGACCGCGGCGGCGACTACAAGAAGGCCGGGGCGCGGGTGATCGGCATCTCGCCCGACGAGGTCGGGGCGGTGGGCAAGTTCGCCGGCAAATTCGACCTCGATTTCACGCTGCTCGCCGACGCCGACCACAAGGTCGCCGAGAAGTACGACGCCTGGGTCGAGAAGTCGATGTACGGCAAGAAGTACATGGGCGTGCAGCGCGCCACGTTCATCATCGACCCGAAGGGAAAGATCGCCAGGGTCTTCCCAAAGGTCTCGCCCAAGACGCACGACGACGTGGTGCTGAAAGCGCTCGCCGAGCTCGCGGCCTGAGCTTCGTTGAAGCATTGCCCGGGTCATAGCCCGGGCAATGCTTCAACCACCGACAGCGACGATGACGATGAAGGCCGCGTAGAGAGCGAACCAGGCGACGACCGCCGGCAGCTCGAAGCGGCCGCGACGGTGAAGCATCTCGTAGGCGAGCAGGCCACCGGAGAGGCCGAGGCCGACCGAGACCGCGGCGTTGGCGCTCAGTTGCCAATCGGTGAAGAGCAGGCCGATGCCGACCGGGATCGTCGACTGGAAGACCATCGCGCCGCTGATGTTGCCGAGTGCCAGCGAGTCCTTGCCGTCGCGCACCCAAAAGAAGCTGTTGACCTTCTCCGGCAGCTCAGTCGCCAGGGGGGCGAGGACGAGGGCGAGCACCACCGCCTCGACGCCGAGGCTTTCCGCGATGCCGAGCAGGCTTTCGACGAAGAGGTGAGCGCCGCCTACCATCGCGCCGAGCCCGACCAGCAACTGCAGGATGCAGAGCGCGAGTGCCGGGTCGCGTCGTCGCTCAGGCCGCCGCTCGAAGACGAGCGGCTCCAGGGTCTCCTCTGACTGCACCGAGCCACCCTCCTTCAGGGTGCGCCGGATGTAGAGCGGATAGGCCAGCAACATCGCCACCCCGACCGGTATCCGCAGGGCGGCCGGCGGGCCCCACGCAAGCAGGAGGGCGAGGGCGAAGAAGCAGAGGAAGAAGACGAGGTCGCGCTCCAGTGTCGGTCGATGGGCGTTCAGCTCGACGCCCTGCTCACGGCGGTGCCGATAGACGTGCGCGAAGAGCCCGACCAAACCCATCGCCAGGGTGGCGAGCAGGAAGGGTGCGCCGACGATCGCCCCGATCGCGACCTGGTCGCCGCCCTCCGCCGCACCGAGCAGGGCGACGACCGCGATCAGAGTCTCCGGCATCGCCGTTCCCACAGCGGCCAGCAGACTCCCCACCGCCCCCACCCCCCGTTTCAGCCGATGCCCCAACCACACGACCGCGGTGGTGAACAGCAGAGCCCCCGCACGGATCACCGCAAGGCGGAGGAGAAGAAGCACGCCGTCCATTCGCGCAGGCTATCCGCACGTGTGGGCGGGTCCGGGTGGGGCTCGCCAAGCCTCCCCATCTGTTGCGCAGGTGAGCCCCATCCGGACCCGCCCCCTCACGCGTAGTAGAACACCAGCCCGAAAACCGCATAGACGGCGAGCAGCTGCACGCCCTCGAACCAGGTCGACTCGCCGTCCTGGGTGACGTAGTTGGCGATCAGCACGGCGAGCAGGATCGCGCCGAGCTCGAAGCCGTTGAAGACGAGGGCGAGCGGATGTGGCCCGAGGAAGAAGGAGGCGAGGACGAGGATCGGGGCGACGAAGAGCGCCACCTGGGCGCTGGAGCCGATCGCGATGTTGACCGAGAGGTCCATCTTGTCCTTGGTCGCGACGAGGATCGCAACCCAGTGCTCGGCCGCGTTGCCGACGATCGCGACGACGATCACGCCGATGAAGAACTCGGAGAGCCCGACCGCGTGTGAAGCCTCCTCGATCGAGCCGACCAGGACCTCCGACATGATGCCGACCAGGACGCCGGCGACGGCGAGCGCGAGGACCGACCTGCGGGTTGACCAGCCCCAGCTGTCCTCGTCGCCGTACTCGGGGTTGAAGAGCGAGCGGTGCGTCTTCAGCGAGAAGAAGAGGCCGGCGACGTAGGTGGCGATGAGGACGATCGCCACGGCCAGCGAGAGGTGCTCGACGGTCGATCCATAGTCGACCATCTCGGCCCCGGGCTGGGGCAGGCCCTTGCCCTCGACCAGCTCGAAGATCGCCGGCATGATCAGCGCCGCTGCGGCGAGCAGGAGCATCGAGGTCTGCACGCTGGCGCTGGTACGGCTGAACGTCTGCTTCTCCCGCCCCAGCCCGCCGAAGAGCATTGCGCCGCCCAGCACCAGCAGGATGTTGCCGATGATCGAGCCGATGATCGAGGCCTTGACCACCTCCTGCAGCCCCTGACCGAGGGCGAAGAGGGCGATGATCAGCTCGGGGGCGTTGCCGAAGGTGACGTTGAGCAGACCGCCGATGCCCGGCCCAGAGCGCGCCGCCAGCTCCTCGGTCGCGCGGCCCATCAGCGCCGCGGTGGGAATGATCCCCAGCGCCGAAGCGGCGAAGACCGCACCGGCCGCGGCGCCGGCGAGATCCAGCGCCACCGCGAGCGGGATCAGCGGCGCCAGCAGGTACGGCCAGCCATATGGAGTGCGGAGAAAGGCGACTACTGGAGCAGTCCCGTGCAGTTCTGGATCTGGGTTGCGGTCTGCGCTTCGCCCAGGCACTGGTAGTAGGTCTGACCGCCGCCCGAGCTATTCCCGCCCGAGTTGCCTTCGGCCCCACCGAGCTTTTCCAGCAAGCTGCCGATGTCCGGGGTGCCGCCGCCCTGGAAGGCCTGCAGCAGTTCGATCGGGTTGATGCCCAGCTTGAGGAAGAGATCGCTCAGCGGCTTGGCCTGATCCGGAACAGAGATCGTCTGTTCTTCGTTGACCCCGGTCAGGGTCAGGTCGAGATCGAGATCGACCCGTTCGGCGGAGGCATTCGAGTCCTTCGGCGGTTCGATCGTCGCCGTTGCCGTGATCCGGCGGACTATGTGGTCGTCGCCGACGTAGAGCTCGACGTGGGCGGACTTGAGCGAGTCCTTGATCGTGCTCTTGGCTTTTTCGAGTTCGGAAGTCGAGGGCAACGGTCCCGCCGATTTGAGCTGGGCGCTGCAAGCCGGGTCTTCGACCAGTTCGCTGAAGGCTTCAACCGCGCCGGGGCCGCTGAGTTCGCCGCTGATCTTCGTCGTTTCGGTCCCGCCGACGTCGGCGCTGCCTTCGTCCTTGAGGTTGTCGACGAAGTTCTTCAGTTCGAAACCGCTGGCGGCGTCCTGACAGGCGGAGAGTTCGCCTGACTGGCCGTTCGCCCCCTGCTGCTTGGCCATCGACTTGACAATGTTGAAGGTGGTCGGGTCGACTTCGTACTCGGTCCCTTCGTAGCCGACGAAGGCTTTGTTGCCGAGCAGGGTGAAGCCACCTTCGCGGTCGACCTTTTCGTTGTCGATGTTTCCATTGACGGAGAAGGAAAGGTCGAGGTTGGGCATTTCAGCCCCTTCTTCGCTCTGGAACGGACCGGAAAGGGCGATGTCGAGATTGCCGCCTTTCTTTCCCTTGACGTCAGCCTTGACGGCGAGATCGATCTTGCCGCTTTCAACCCCCTGCAGGGTCGCTTCGTCGACCACCGACTGCGGATCGTCGCTGCCACTGCTGCCGCAAGCGGTCAGCGCCGCCGCAAAGGCGATCAGCGAAAACAGGACGAAGAGGCTGCGGACTCGGTTCAAAAGACGATCCTCCCTGGCGAAGCGGGTTGACGTAGTCGTAAAGCTAGCGGGTGAAGGCCCCGGGTTTGGCCGCTTGTCTTGACCCCTCCTCAACGCAGGGTGTCCGGCATCCGGGTCCGGTCTTCCGGCAGGTTGATCTGGCCCGGGCTTTCCTGGGTGATGCTGACCGCGACCGGGAAGAGGAAGGCGCCGAGGAAGATCAGGATGATGCCGGCGGCGACCAGCCAGCGAGCCGTGCTGAGGTGGCCGAGAATGCCGATCGCGAAGCCGATCAGCACCAGCGCGATGTAGGGGCCGGCGCTGTGCGGCAGCTCCACGGCAAGTGGCAGGAAGAGGTCGAGCACGGGGCAGGATTATCATCGCCCTGGTGTCCACTGACTCCGCAGCTCAGGTTAAGGAAGCGTTGGCCGAGGTCGGCTACCTCGCTGACGAGCCCGCCGCCCTGGTCTCCTTCCTGGCCCAGCGCCTGGGCAAGCCGGTCCTGGTCGAGGGCCCGGCCGGGGTCGGCAAGACCGAGCTGGCCAAGGCTCTTTCCCGCGCCACCGGCCGCGAGCTGGTTCGCCTGCAGTGCTACGAGGGGCTCGACGAGGCCAAGGCGCTGTACGAGTGGAACTACCGCAAGCAGCTGCTGCGCATCCAGGCCGGCGGCGAGGACGGCTGGTCCGACGTCCACGACGACATCTTCGCCAAGGAGTTCCTGCTCGAGCGGCCGCTGATGCAGGCGATCGCCAGCCCCGAGCCGGTCGTGCTGCTGATCGACGAGATCGACAAGACCGACCAGGAGTTCGAGGCGATGCTGCTCGAGCTGCTCTCCGACTTCCAGATCACGATCCCCGAGCTGGGCCAGGTCTCGGCGACGACGATGCCGATCGTGCTCCTCACCTCGAACAACTCGCGCGAGCTGACCGAGGCGCTGAAGCGCCGCTGCCTCTACCTCTGGCTCGAGTACCCGGAGCTGGAGCGGGAGATGGAAATCGTCCGCCTGCACGCCCCCGAGCTGCCCGAGGCGCTCGCCCGGCGCATGGTCGAGGTGGTGCGGATGGTGCGCGACCTCGACCTGAAGAAGCCGCCCTCGATCGCCGAGTCGATCGACTGGGCGCGGACGCTGCTGCTGATGGGCGCCGAGGACATCGACCGCGAGACCTTCAACCAATCGATGTCGATCATCGTCAAGCATCGCACCGACATCGACTTGGTCGCCGAGCGAGTCGGGGTGAAGCTTGCCGAGCCCGTACGGCCCCAAGGCTGAGGCGGGGCCCCCGGGGCTCACCGCCAAGCTGCTCGGCTTCTGCGAGGAGCTGCGCGGCGAGGGCGTCGCCGTCGGCACCTCGGAGATCCTCGACGCCTTCGCCGCTCTGGAAGAGGTGCCGTGGACCTCGCGCGAGGACTTTCGCGAGGCGCTGGCGACGACGATCGCCAAGTCCCAGGAGGACCGCCGCCTTTTCGAGCTGCTCTTCGAGCGCTGGTTCTTCCGCGCCGCCGAGAGCGAGGCGATCGCCCGCGGGATCGAGGAAGGCGAGCAGCGCCACGAGGGAGCCGAGCGGCTCGACCTCGACGAGCTGCAGGAGCAGATCCGGCAGGCGATCGTCGACGGCAACGAGGGTGAGATGCGCGACCTGGCGCGGCTGGCGATCTCCGCCTTCGGCCGCCAGGGCGAGGGCTCCGGCGTGGTCGGGGTCGATGTGCAGCGCATCCGCCGCACCCTGGGCCTCTCCGCCGGCACCCAGCCGCAGGCCGAGGACGGCGCCGCCGAGCTGCCGCCGATCGACCGCGACCAGCTCAACGCCTTCGAGCGCCACCTGCGCCGCGAGCTCGAGCGCGACCTGATCGAGCGCACCTCGACCCTGCCCCCCTCACGGCCGCTGGCCGAGCTCGACCGGGCGCTGCCGACCAGCCCGACCCAGGACCTGGCCGCCGTTCACCGCGCCGTCTCGCAGATGAAGCGGCGCCTGGCGACCCTCGGCAACGAGCAGCGCGGCCGTCGCCGCGGGGCGACCGTCGACGTGCGGCGCACGATGCGCACCTCGCTCGAGACGGGCGGCGTGCCGATGCACATCCGCTACCGACCGAAGCGCCCGCGCCGGCCCGAGATCTACGTGCTCTGCGACGTCTCGACCTCGGTCACCTCGGCCAGCGTCTTCTTCCTCTCCGTCCTGCACGCCCTGCACGACTCCTTCCGCAAGCTGCGCAGCTTCGTCTTCATCGAGCGCATCTCGGAGGTGACCGACGTCTTCGAGCACGAGCGGGATTTCCGCGCGATCGCGCAGCGCATCTCCAGCGAGGGCGGCGTCGCCGACGTCTCCGGCTACACCGACTACGGCCGCGTCTGGCTCGAGTTCCTCGGCACGATCTCCGACGACCTCGACCCACGCTCGACCGTGATCGTGCTCGGCGACGCCCGCACCAACGGCCGCGAGCCCCACGCCGAGGTCTTCGCCCAGGTCTCCGAGCGGGCCGGCCGCCTCTTCTGGCTCAACCCCGAGCCGAAGCTCTACTGGAACTACGGCGACTCGGTGATGGCCGCCTACGAGCGCTACTGCGACGGCGCCTTCGAGTGCTGGACCACCCGGCACCTGGAGAACTTCGTCAACATCGTCGCCGGCGGCGTGCCGGCGGCCGATTAGCGCGCGACCCAGGCGTCGGGCTGCGCGGCGAGGGCGGAGACCTCGCTGGGGAGCTGGCCGGCGACGAGGTCGGCCAGGGTGACGTGCTCGAGCACCGTGCGCAGGCTGGCGCGGACGGCGATCCAGACCTCCTGCAGGTGCTCAGCGTTGCCGCGGTACTCGATCGACTCCGGCGGCGAGGACTGCACGTGGGCGATCGGGCCCTCGACCGCGCGCACGATGTCGGCGATCGTCACCTCCTCGGCCGGCTTGGCCAGCCAGTAGCCGCCCTTGGCGCCGCGGCGGGCACGCACGATCCCGGCGTGCTTGAGCTCGAGCAGGATGTGCTCGAGGAACTGCAACGGGATGTCCTGGGCGTCGGCGAGTTTCTCGCCCTTGACGGGATCGTCGTCGGCGGCGGCAAGCTCCGCCGCCGCACGCACCGCATAGTCAGCCTTGGCCGAGACGCGCATAGCTGGGAGTTAATCAATCAGACGCCGGCATCCGGTGCCAGCGCGGCGGCGCGAGCGGCGGCTTGCGCTTCCTTCTCGCGGCGGCGGTGGAGAAAACGCGGTGCGGCGAGGATTCCGCCCAGGCCAAGCGCGGCGACAGCAGCGGCGATCGGCCAGACGTTCGGGTCGCCCTTCTGGATCGTGACGATGCCCGAGCCGACGAGGACGACGCCAAGGGCGGTGCGGATGAAGCCCTGCGGTGCCTTGTCGGAGAGCGCGGCGCCGATGATCACGCCCGGCACCGAGCCGATCAGGATGTTGGCAGCGAGGCCGAAGTCGACGTTGCCGCCGACCCAGTGGGCGATGCCGGCCGCCCAGAGCAGGATCGCGGCGTGGAAGACGTCGGTGCCGACCACCCTCTTCGGCGCCAGCCGGTAGACGGCGATCAGCAGGATCGCGATCACCGTGCCCGAGCCGGCCGAGGTGACGCCGATGACGAAGCCCGTCGTCGCCCCGATCACGATCGCGGCGACCTTGTGGCGGCGTTCGACGTCGAAGCGATCACGCTCCTGGACCAGGTCACGCAGGATCAGCGCCCGGGTCAGGGTGATCACGCCTACCATCAGCAGGGTGCCGCCCAGCACCGCGTAGACGAGCGAGTCGAGCCGGTCTTCGCCGATGTGGTCCTGCAGCACCGAGACGATCGCGACGCCGGCGACGGCCGCCGGCACAGAGCCCATCGACAGCCACTTGACCAGCTCCATGTTCACCGTCTTCATGCGGAAGTGACGCCAGCCACCGACGGTCTTGGTCACCGCCGAGTAGAAGATGTCGGTGCCGATCGCGGTCGTCGGCTGGATGCCGAAGATGAGGATCAGCAGCGGCGTCATCAGGGATCCCCCGCCCATGCCGGTCATGCCGACGAGTACGCCGATTCCTAGTCCGAAGACGATGATTGCCGGGTCCATATGAGCTCCGCGCTGGTTGCTAATTCGACTTTCCTGACCTCTTTGGTCAGGAGGCGCGAGTGCGCCAGGATACCAAGATGACCGTGGAATCAGAAGGGTTCGCCACCACGATCGCGACACCGACCCAGGGCGATGGCGACCAGGGCGGCATCTCGATCCGTGCTCTCGGGCACTCCTATGGGGAGCTGGAGACGATCGAGCAGCTCGACCTGGAGCTGGCGCCGCACGGAGTCCTTGGGCTGGTCGGGCCCTCGGGCTGCGGCAAGTCGACCCTGCTGGAGCTGATCGCCGGCCTGCAGGATCCAAGTCGAGGTGAGATCGCGATCGACGGCGAGCGAGAAGCGGCAGCTCGCCTCTCCCACTGCGCCTTCATGCCCCAGCGTGACCTGCTGCTGCCCTGGCTTGCGGCGATCGACAACGCGGCACTGGCGCTGCGCAACCGCGGCGTGCGGCGAGCGGAAGCTCGGCGCCAAGCCAGCGAGCTCTTCGAGCGCTTCGGCCTCGCGGGTTTCGAGCAGGCACGGCCGGCGGAGCTCTCCGGCGGCATGCGCCAGCGCGTCGCCTTCCTCCGCACCCTGATCGCCGGCAAGCCCGTGCTCGCCCTCGACGAGCCCTTCGCCGCGCTCGACGCGATCACCCGCGCCGAGATGCAGCAGTGGCTGGCGAGGGCGCTTGAGCAGGACCCTCGCACCGTCGTCCTCGTCACCCACGACATCGAGGAGGCGCTCTACCTCTGCGATCAGGTGACGATCCTCTCCTCTCGGCCGGCCCGGGTCGCCGGCCGGCTGAGCGCGCCGGCGCCGCGTGCAGCCGATCGCGACGAAGCCGTCACCGACCCCGCCTTCGTCACCGTCCGCGAGCACGCGATGCACCTCCTGCGCGAGGGCGCGAGATGAGGCGCTGGCTGCTTCCTGCCCTGCTCCTCGCCGCCCTGATCGGAGCCTGGCAGCTGGCCGCGAGCAGCGGCGCGCTTGCCGACCTGCTCAACCTCGAAAGCTACCTCGTCCCCTCGCCGGCGGAAATCGCCGAATCGCTCTGGCAAAACCGCGAGCTGCTGGCCGAAAACACCTGGGTGACACTGCGGGAGATGCTGCTCGGCCTCGGAATAGCCGTCGCGCTCGGCGTCTTCTTCGCCTTCGCGATGCATCTCTCGGGCATCGTCAGGGACACCTTCAATCCGCTGATCGTGGCCTCTCAGACCGTCCCGATCTTGGTCCTTTCGCCGGTCTTGATCACCTGGTTCGGCTTCGGCATTTGGCCCAAGGTGTCTGTCATCGCTTTGATCTGCTTCTTCCCGATCGCGATCAGCGCCCTCGCCGGACTCAGCTCAGCCGACCCCGAGGCCTCGAAGATGCTTCGCACCCTTGACGCCTCACGCGGCCAAATTCTCTGGCGACTCGAGACGCCGACCGCCCTGCCCCAGTTCTTCACCGGCACCCGGCTCGCCGTCGTCTTCGCTCCGATTGGCACCATTTTCGGAGAGTGGGTCGGCGCAAGCTCCGGACTCGGTCATCTGATCTTGCAAGACAATGCGCAACTCGAAACCGCACGGGTCTTCGCCGCGGTCGCAATCCTCTCGGCGATGGCCCTCGCCCTTTATGGCCTGGTTGCCCTCGCGCAGCGTCGCATCGTCACTTGGCGATAGAAAGCAGGGGATGAAGCGCGCCCCGATCCCGGCGGTCGCCCTCGCCGTGGCCCTGCTCGCCCTGGCGTTGGGCCTGGCCGCCTGCGGCGAGAAGAGCGAGGACGTCAAAGGCAAAGCGCAGCACCTGACGCTGACGCTCGACTTCTACCCCAACCCCGACCACGCCGGGATCTACATGGCGCAGAAGCTCGGCTACTTCGAGGAAGCCGGCCTTGACGTCGAAATCCAGACTCCCTCGGACCCGGCGGCACCGCTGAAGCTGGTCGCCGCCGGCGGCAGTGACCTGGCGATCTCCTACGAGCCGGAGCTGATCCTGGCGCGGGAACAGGGCCTCGGCGTCAAGGCCGTCGCCGCCATCGTCAACCGGCCGCTCACCTCGATGATCTGGTTGAAGAAATCCGGCATCGACGGCGTCGCCGGCCTGCGCGGCAAGACGGTCGCGACCGCCGGCATCCCCTACCAGGACGCCTACCTGAAGACGATCCTCGCCCGCGCCAAGCTGCAGCCCTCCGACGTCAAGGCGGTCAACGTCGGTTTCGGGCTCCTCCCCGCCCTGCTCAGCGACAAGGCCCAGGCGATGCTCGGCGGCTTCAGCAACGTCGAGGGCGTCGACCTGCGCCTGCGCGGCAAGGACCCGGTCGTCACCCCCGTCGACCAGCTTGGCGTGCCGACCTACGACGAGCTGGTCCTCGCCGCCAACGAAAAGCAGCTGGAAGAAGACCCGCAGGCGGTGCGGCTCTTCATCGCGGCGCTCGCTCGGGGCACCGCGGCCGCCGCAGAAGATCCGGAAGCGACAGCGAAGGCACTGGAGGAAGCCAACCCCGACCTCGACCCGAAGCTGACCAGGGCCGAGCTGGCGGTGACGCTGCCGCTGCTCGACCCGCCGCGGGGCAAGCGTCCCTACGGCTACATGGACCCCGCCCTCTGGACTGAATTCAGCGGCTGGATGCGCGACAACGAACTGATCGAGAGCCTGCCGCAGAGCTCCGAACTGCTCAGCAACGCCTACCTGCCGGGCGCGATCCCCGAATAGAGCGGCGCTCCTTCGCTGAGCAGGGCGGAGATCTTCTCCGGCGGCAGGGCGCGCGAGAAGAGGTGGCCCTGGGCGTAGTCGCAGCCGAGCCGGCTCAGCTCGAGCATCTGCGGCTCGTTCTCGACGCCCTCGGCGATGACGTCGAGGGAGAGCGCCCGCGCCATGCCGATGATCGCCTCGACGATTGCGGTGCGCTCCTGTTCGACCCCGAGCGCGTCGACGAACGAGCGGTCGATCTTGAGCGCGTCGAAGGGGAAGCGGTTGAGGTAGGCGAGCGAGGAGTAGCCGGTGCCGAAGTCGTCGAGCACGAGGCCGACGCCGAGGTCGCTGAGCGCCTCCAGGGTGCCGTTTGCCGTCGCCGACTCCTCGACCAGGACGCTCTCCGTCACCTCGAGCCGCAGGTGGACGGGATCGAGGCCGGTGAGGCCGAGGATCTCGCTGATCGTCCCGGGCAGGTCGCGGTGGGTCACCTGGCGGGCGGAGAGGTTGACCGAGACGTCGAAGGGCCGCTGGTCGGGCCGCAGTTCGTGCCACTCGAGCACCTGGCTGCAGGCCCTTTCCAGGGCCCAGCGACCGATCGGCTCGATCAGGCCGCTGTCCTCGGCGATCGGCACGAAGTCACCGGGGTCGAGCAGCCCGCGCTCGGGGTGGCGCCAGCGGACCAGTGCCTCGAGCCCGGTGATCTCGCCGCTGCGCAGGGCGATCACCGGCTGGTAGTGCAGCTCGAACTCGTGCTGCTCGAGTGCCTGGCGCAGCTCACGCTCGACCTCGAGCCGGCGCAGGGCCCCGGCGCGCATCTCGGCGTCGAAGAGCTCACAGCGCGCCCTGCCGCGTTCCTTGGCCCGGTACATGGCGGCGTCGGCGTCACGGATCAGCATGTCGGCGTCGATCGGCTCGCGGCTCGAGGGCCTGGCG
>DASZQM010000322.1:0-3617 GCA_035549645.1 Solirubrobacterales bacterium
GCTTCGTCAGCCGGCTCAGCTACCTGGCCGACGGCGCCAAGCTCTGCGTGCTCGCCGGGACCCTGCCGCCCGGCGCCGGCGACGACCTCTACGCGCGCCTGGTCAAGGACCTCACCGCCGCCGGCGTGCCCGTCGTGCTGGACGCCGAGGGCGGGGCGATGCTGGAGGGGCTGCGGGCCGGCGCCGCGATCGTCACTCCCAACGAGCGCGAGGCCGAGGAGCTCGTCGGCCAGGAGTTCGCCGACCGCGACGACCTCGTGCATGGCCTCGGCGAGCTGGTCCGCCTCGGTGCCGGCGAGGCCGCGATCACGCGGCCCGACGGCTGCGTCGCGGTGATCGGCGAGGGTGCGGAGCGGCGCTTCCTCGAGGTGCGGACCGAGCCGCTCGAGGCGGTTTCCACGGTCGGCTCCGGCGACGCCTTCCTCGCCGGCTACGTCGCCGCCCGCTACGACGGCAAGCCGAGCGACGAGTGCCTCGCCTACGGCGTTGCCTGCGGCGCCGAGTCGACCCAGCACTTCGGCGCCGGAGCGGTGGACCGCAACCAGGTCGAGCGCCTGCTCGGCGAGGTCCACGTGCAGGATTTGGAGGTCCCCGCCGAAGTGTAGGCTGGGTCCTCAACGCCACCCTGCGGAGGACCGAATTGGAGATCGAAATCGGTCGAGGCAAGAAGGGCCGGCGCGCTTACGGATTCGACGACATCGCGATCGTTCCTTCGCGCCGCACCCGCGACCCCGACGACATTGACATCAGCTGGACCCTTGGCCCGTACCGTTTCGAGCTGCCCTTGGTGGCCTCGGCAATGGACGGAGTCGTCAGCCCCGACACCGCCGTGCTCGTGCACGAGCTGGGCGGGCTGGGAGTGCTCAACCTGGAGGGCATCTGGGCCCGCTTCGAGGACGCCGAGGAACGGCTGGAGCAGATCGCCGCGGCGCCCAAGCACGAAGCGACCCGGCTGATGCAGGAGATCTACTCCGAGCCGGTCAAGTCGGAGCTGATCGGCCAGCGGATCGAGGAAATCAAGTCGCGTGGCGCGGTCGTCTGCGGCTCGCTCACCCCGCAGAAAGTGCGCGAGCACTACGAGGTCGCGGTCGAGGCGGGGATCGACATCCTCGTCATCCAGGGCACGGTGATCTCGGCCGAACACGTCTCGACCACGGTCGAGCCGCTCAACCTGAAGGAGTTCATCGCCGAGGTGCCGGTGCCGACCGTGGTCGGTGGCTGCGCCTCCTACTCGACCGGCCTGCACCTGATGCGGACCGGCGCGGTCGGTGTGCTGGTCGGGGTCGGTCCCGGCGCGGCCTGCACCACTCGCGGCGTGCTCGGCATCGGCGTGCCGCAGGCGACGGCGATCGCCGACGTCGCCGCCGCCCGCTCACAGCACATGCTCGAGACCGGCGAGTACGTCAACGTGATCGCCGACGGCGGCATGCGCACCGGCGGCGACGTCTCCAAGGCGATCGCCTGCGGCGCGGACTCGGTGATGGTCGGCTCGCCGCTGGCCCGCGCCAAGGAGGCCCCGGGCCGCGGCTTCCACTGGGGCATGGCTACGTTCCATCCCTCGCTGCCGCGCGGCACCCGCGTCTCGACCAAGCAGGACGGGACGATGGAGGAGATCCTGCTCGGCCCGGCCCAGGAGAACGACGGCACCTTCAACCTGATGGGGGCGCTGAAGACCTCGATGGCCACCACCGGCTACGAGGACATCCGCTCCTTCCAGCGGGCCGAGGTGATGGTGGCGCCGGCGCTGATGAGCGAGGGCAAGAAGCTCCAGAACGAGCAATCGGTCGGGATGGGCTCGAACGGTCGCGCGGCGGTCTCCGCTGGTGTTGGAGTCGCCGACGACTGAGGCCGGCGCACCCGTGGCGCCGGCTTCCGCTCAGGCCTCTGAGGAGGTGCTGGTCCTCGATTTCGGGGGCCAGTACTCCCAGCTGATCGCACGCCGGATCCGTGAGTGCGGCGTCTTCGCCGAGCTGCTCCCCTCGACAACCTCGGTCGAGGCGATCCGGGCGCGGCGCCCGAAGGGCCTGGTGCTCTCGGGCGGCCCGGCCTCGGTCTACGAGGTCGGGGCACCGGCCTTCCCGACCGAGCTGCTCGATCTCGAGATCCCGATGCTGGGGATCTGTTACGGCATGCAGGCGATGGTCCAGGCGCTCGGTGGCAAGGTCGAGGCGGCCGAGGCGGGCGAGTTCGGCCGCACCGACCTGGTGCTGCGCGATGGCGGTGGCAAGCTGCTCGCCGGCCTGCCCGAGGAGCAGAGCTGCTGGATGAGCCACCGCGACGCGGTCTTCGAGCCGCCGGAGGGGTTCACCGCACTTGCGTCGAGCCCAGGCTCTCCCGTCGCGGCCTGCGAGTACCCCGACCGCGGCCTCTACGGCATCCAGTTTCACCCCGAGGTCGTCCACACCCCCTACGGCACGGAGATCCTCACCCGCTTCCTGCGCGACGTCGCCGGTTGCGAGGAACAGTGGTCGCCGCAGTCGGTGATCGAAGAACAGGTGGCGAAGATCCAGGCGCAGGTGGGGGAGGGTCGGGTGATCTGCGGCCTCTCCGGCGGCGTCGACTCCTCGGTCGCGGCGCTGCTCGTCCACAAGGCGATCGGCGAGCAGCTGACCTGCGTCTTCGTCGACCACGGACTGATGAGGCTGAACGAGGCCGAGCAGGTGGTCGCGGCCTTCGAGCAGTTCGGCATCCCGCTCGTCCACGTCGAAGCCGAGCAGCGCTTCCTCGACAGGCTGGCGGGACAGGACGAGCCAGAGCGCAAGCGCAAGATCATCGGCGAGGAGTTCATCCGCGTCTTCGAGGAGGAGGCGGCAAAGCTCGAGGACGCCGCCTACCTGGTCCAGGGCACGCTCTACTCGGACGTGATCGAGTCCGGCGGCAGCGACAACGCGGCGACGATCAAGTCCCATCACAACGTCGGCGGCCTGCCCGAGGATCTCGAGTTCGAGCTGGTCGAGCCGCTGCGAATGCTCTTCAAGGACGAGGTGCGCGCGGTCGGCGCCGAGCTCGGCCTGCCCGAGCGGATGGTCTGGCGCCAGCCCTTCCCCGGCCCTGGCCTGGCAATCCGCATCGTCGGCGGCGAGGTCAACAAAGAGCGGCTCGACATCCTCCGCGCCGCCGACGCGATCCTGCAGGAGGAGATCCGCGCCGCCGACCTCTACCGCCAGCTCTGGCAGTCCTTCTGTGTCCTGCCGGTGGTCCGCTCGGTCGGCGTCCAGGGCGACGGCCGCACCTACGCCTACCCGATCGTGATCCGCGCCGTCACCTCCGATGACGCGATGACCGCCGACTGGGCCCGCCTGCCCTACGACCTGCTGGAGAAAGTCTCCAACCGGATCATCAACGAGATCACCGACGTCAACCGCGTGGCGCTCGATATCTCCTCAAAGCCTCCCGCGACCATCGAGTGGGAGTGATGACGGTCCAGGACGCCGCCTGGCGGTGTCCTCGGGGTTCCACGATGCGCCGCATCGCGAAACCCCTGCGTCCTTGCCAGGCAACGTCCTGAACCGTCATCAATGCCTTTTTGGGCTTCGATTTCGATCCTGGGTTTGGTCCAGGCGGCGCTTGTGGCCTTGCCGGCGCCGCGAGGGCGACCGGCCTGGATCGAGCGCCTG
>DASZQM010000323.1:0-30756 GCA_035549645.1 Solirubrobacterales bacterium
CTGGCGACGGCGAAGACCGCCATCAGCGAGGTGAACTCGAGGCCGAAGGTCCCTCCCGGCGTCACCCGCTCCCAGAGGAACAGCAGCTGGGGACGGAAGCGGCGCGTCAGGGAGACGAGCCAGCGGGTCACCGCGTGGCCCTCCAGCCAGGCGACGATCGCGCGCCGGTTCGCCTCGACCCGCAGGTAGCGGACGACGACTACGACTACGACGACCACCACGATCGTCGTCGCCAGCAGGAAGGCACCGCGGCCGGCGTACTTGGCGGCGCTCTCGATGCTGCGCGAGAAGAAGTAGCCGACGAGGATGTGAGCGCTGGCCCAGAGCCCGGTGCCGAGGATGCTGTAGGGGACGAAGGCGCGGTAGCGCATCCCCGAGCTGCCGGCGATGAAGGGGGCGAAGGCGCGGACGAGGCTGATGAAGCGGCCGATGAAGATCGTCTTGCCGCCGTGGCGGGAGAAGTAGTCCTCGACCTTTTCGAAGCGCTCGTGGCTGATCCCGACCCGCGGCCCGTTCTTGATCACGAACTCGCGGCCGAGGCGGCGGCCGATGAAGAAGCTGGTCGTGTCGCCGAGCCAGGCCGAGAACCAGGCGATCGTGATCAGCAGGTAGATGTCGATCGCGCCCTGGCCGGCGACGGCGCCGCCGAGCAGCATCACGGTCTCGCCGGGAACTACGAGACCGACGAAGGCGCCCGTCTCGGCAAAGGCGAAGGCGCCGACGATCAGGTAGGTCCAGGCGCCGAGGGCGTTGGAGAAGTCTTCGAGCAGGTCCTGCAGGTCGAGGTGGCCGAGCTGTCGGCTGATCACGTAGTAGCCGGCCGCCACCGCTGCGGCGGCGAGCGCGATCAGCAGGCGTTTGCGGTTGCTGCCGCCCTCGCCTGGCAATTTCATCGTGGCGGCTCCAGATTCAGCTCGGTGACGGAGCCGGCCTCGCAGACAATTGCGTCGTCGCGGTCGATTCGAGCTGCCGCCTCGCGCGCGGCGGCGAGACTTTCGAAGAGCCCGAAGGTGGTCGGACCGGAGCCCGTCAGCAATGCCAGTGGAGCGCCCGCGTCGCGCAGCGCGTCGAGCGCGTCACCGATCCCGGGGCGCAGCGAGCGGGCTGCCGGCTCGAGGTCGTTGACGAGCAGCTCGGCGTAGGACAGTGGTGAGGAGCCGGCGCCGGCCACCTGGCGCAGCTGCCCGGCGAGCTCGTCCAGCTCGGCAGCGGAACGGCCGAGGCCGAGCCGGTCCGCCTCGGCGAAGACCGCTGCGGTGCTGAGCCCTCCTCCGTCGGGCAGGAGGACGACGGCGTGCTCGCTCGGCTCGGGCAGGAGCTCAACCCCCTCCCCCGCCCCGCGCACGAGGGCGAGCGCCGGGGTCAGCTGCGAGGGCACGTCGGCGCCCAGGCCGGCGGCGATCTGCTCCAAGTCGGCGACCTCCCCGGCGGCCAACCGCAAGACCGCGGCCGCGTCGGCGCTGCCGCCGCCGAGCCCAGCTGCCACCGGCGTGCGCTTCTCGATCTCGATCCGCAGCGGTGGCCGCGACCAGCCGCGCTCGCGCAGCGCCGCCAGCGCCCGCGTCGCCAGGTTCTCCCCCTCGACCCCGGGGCAGATTACCTCGTCGCGCTCGGCCTCTGTCACCACGAGCCGGTCGGCCAGCGCCAGAGGCTCGAAGAGAGAGCAGAGCTCGTGCAGGCCGTCCTCGCGAGTCCCCCCCAGGTAGAGGCAGAGGTTGAGCTTGGCGGGGGCTTGGATCTGCATCGCGTCGGACCGGTACTCAGCCGATCTGGCGCAGCTTCGCCGATAGCGCGGCGAAATCGTCGGGAGGGAGGGACTCCGCCCGCGCGTCGGCCGGCAACCCGAGCTCTTCGAGCCCCACCCGCACGGCCGCAAGCGAGCCGGGCCGGACCAGCTCGACCGACCGCGCCAGCGCCTTGCGGCGGTGGGCGAAGGCGGCGCGGACCAGGTCGCGCGTCGCGGCGTCGGGGGCGGGACCGATGCGGTGGAGGGAGAGGATCGCCGACTCGACCCGCGGCCGCGGCTTGAAGACGGCGGGATCGACCTTGCGCAGCATCTGCACCTGACAGGCGAGCTGAGCGAGCACGCTTGGCGCGCCGTAGGTCTTGCTTCCCGCCGGGGCTCGCAACCGGTCGGCGATCTCCCGCTGCACCATCACCGTCCAGCGCTCGAGCGAGGGCAGCTCCTCGATCGTGCGCAGGATCAGCGGCGTGGCGATCGCGTACGGGAGGTTGGCGACGACCGCGGTCGGGGCGGGGTCGAGCGCGGTGAGGTCGAGCTGCATCGCGTCGCCCCAGTGCAGGCTGACGTTCGGACGCGCGGCGAGGCCCCCCAGCGCGCTCTCGAGGCGGCGGTCGATCTCGACGCCATGGAGGTGGGCGACCACCTCGGCGAGGCGCTCGCTCAGCACCCCTTCGCCGAGCCCCACCTCCAGCACCACCTCCCCCTTCCGCAGCTCGGCGTCGCGGACGATCGCGTCGAGCAGGTTGGGGTCGGCGAGGAAGTTCTGGCCGAGCCTGACCACTACCAGTCGAATAGAGCGCGGGCGTTGGCCTCGACCGTGCGCTCGAGCTCGGCGTAGGAGACCCCGCGCACCTCGGCGACCTTCTCCGCCGTGGAAACCACGTGGCGGGGCTCGTTCGGCTTGCCGCGCACCGGCTGCGGGGCCAGGTAGGGAGCGTCGGTCTCGACCAAGACCAGCTCGTCGGGCAGCTTGGCGGCCGCCTCGCGCAGCTCCTCGGCGCTGGGAAAGGTGACGATCCCCGAGAAGGAGCAGTACCAGCCGCGCTCGATCGCGTCCTCCACCCGCCAGGGGGCGAGGAAGCAGTGCAGGATCACCTTGACCCCCTCACCGCGCGCATCGAGGATCGCGAAGACGTCGTCGACGGCACCGGTCTCGCCCTCGGGGTCACGGGCGTGGATCACGATCGGCAAGCCTCGCTCGCGCGCGATGTCGATCTGGGCTTCGAAGGCGCGGTGCTGGTCGGCCCTGCTCGCGGTCTCGCGGTAGTAGTCGATGCCGGTCTCGCCGATCGCCCGCACCTTCTCGTTCCCGGCGGCGAGGCGGGCGATCTCCTCGGCCCGCGCGTCATCGAAGCCCGCCGCCTCGGTCGGGTGGCAGCCGACGGTGGCGAAGACGCTCTCGTAGCGAGCGGCCGCAGCCAGCGCCGCCGCGTTGGTCTCGGCGTCGAGGCCGACGTTGAGCATCCGCTCGACCCCCGCCTCGACGGCGGCGGCAACCACCTCGCCCTCGGGCCGCTCGCAGAGGAACAGGTGCGTGTGCGAATCGATCACGCCGCCCAGGCTAATCGCTCAAGGAACGAAGACGACCCGCGCGCCCACCGGGACGCGCGGGTCGTTGCCGACAGCCGGGCAGTGGTTTGCGTTACGGGGTGCCGCAGGTGAAGCCGTTGAGTTCGGAGATCGTCGGCAGGTTGAGCAGGAGGCCGACCGGCAGGACCCCGCCGAGGGAGACTTCTTCCGTCAGGCCTTTGGTGAGCAGGTTGTCCTGTTCGGTCAGGGCAGACGACTGGGTGCAGAGCTGTTCGACCACCGGCACGGCCTGGACCGCTTCGGTCAGGTCGCTGTTGGTCAGGCCTTTGACGGCGTCGACCGCGCCGAGCAGTTTGTTGTTGGTCAGGCCACTGAGGATCCCTTCCAGCCCTTCGAGCTTGAGGGCCAGGTCGGTGATCTGGCTTTTCAGCGCAAGTTCGTTGCCGTTGGTCCCATTGGTGCCGCTGGCTCCGGACTGGCCGCCGGCGGTCGTGCCTGTCGTGCCGTTGACTCCAGGAATACCGGTCGTGCTGGAGGCGCTCCAGGAGACCTTGCGCTCACCACGCTTGCAGCGCTTCTGCTTGGCGGGCACGATGCGAAGGCTCCCCTTCGGCTTGCCCTTGACCCGGTAGCAGGCGTGGATCTTGCCGTCCTTGCCGACTGGCGAGGCCGCCCCTGCCGTTCCGACCAGGGCGAAGAGCAAAATCGCCGCTCCCACAAGGCTGACGATCAGTGCTTTGACATTGACTTGAGTTACAGCGATTCCGTTCATGCCCGCAATGTCGACAGGAACTTCTTTGATTACAAGCAATGCAATTGTTTGATCGATACGTCGAGTACCCAAAATTAAGTACTCAAATTGAGAATTAATCAGTAATCAATAAACAAACAGTTTCTCGCGTAGGCTTCCCGCCGTGGCCGACTTCGCCGACTACTACCGACAGATCTACGCCCTGGGCATGGGCGGCGAGACGCCGTCGATCCCGGTGGCGGTGGCCGATCTGGAGCGGCTTGCCCACGAGGCGATGGAGGAGCGCGCCGCCAACTACGTCTTTGCCGGAGCAGGCAGCGAGGGGACGATGGACGCCAACCGCGCCGCCTTTCAGCGACGCCGGATCGTCCCGCGAATGCTGCGCGACGTCGCCAGCCGCGACCTCTCCACCACGCTGCTCGGCACCGAGATGCCGGCGCCGCTTATGCTGGCCCCGATCGGCGTGCAGAAGGTCGTCCACCCCGACGGCGAGCTGGCCACGGCGCGGGCCGCCGCCGGCCTCGGGGTGCCGATGATCGCCAGCACCGCCTCACATTTCACGTTGGAGGAGATCGCCGCGGCCGGAGGAGATGCCCCGCGCTGGTTCCAGCTCTACTGGCCCAACGACCGCGACCTCGCCGCCAGCTTCGTCGCCCGCGCCGAGGCGGCGGGCTACGGGGCGATCGTGCTCACCGTCGACACCTTCATCCCCGGCTGGAAGCCGCGCGACCTGCAGCAGGCCTGGCTGCCTTTCCTCAACGGCATGGGCGTCGCCAACTACTTCCAGGACCCGGTCTTCCGCGCCGCGCTGGAGCAGACGCCGGAGGAGGAACCGGGAGCGGCGACCGGTCACTTCCTCGGCGTCCAGGCGAACCCGGCGCTCTGCTGGGACGACCTCGAGTGGCTGCGCGCGCAGACCGAGCTGCCGATCGTGATCAAGGGCATCCAGCACCCCGACGACGCGCTCGAGGCGGCACGGCGCGGCATCGACGGCATCGTCGTCTCCAATCACGGCGGCCGTCAGGTCGACGGCGCAATCGCCGCTCTCGACGCGCTGCCGCCGATCGTCGAGGTCGCCGGCGACGAATTGACGATCCTCTTCGACAGCGGCGTGCGCAGTGGCAGCGACGCGCTGATCGCGCTCGCGCTCGGCGCCGACGCGGTCTGCCTCGGCCGCCCCTACATCTGGGGCCTGGCGCTGGAGGGCGAGCAGGGCGTCGAGGCCGTGCTGCGCATGGTCCTCGCCGAGCTCGACCTGACGATGGCGCTCTGCGGCTACACCCGCCCCGAGCAACTCGGCCCGGAGGCGCTCGCCCCGGCCTGAGCCGGTTCGATGAAGCATTACCCGGGCTGATGCGCGGGTAATGCTTCGCTAAAGGTCCCGCCGGGCGAAGGCCGCGGCGGCCAGGCCGAGCACGATCGCCGCGTAGACGAAAGCCCAGGCGATCAGGCCCGGGCTCGCGGGTTCGGAGCCGCCGAACGGCCCAAGCTGCAGGACGACCCCGGTGAGGCCGGAGGTGTCGGAGATCAAGGCGTGCAGGCCGGCGGCGTAGAGGCCCTCGAAGGGCAGGACCCAGCTGGCCGTGTGGCCGATCGAGTGCAGGGTGTCGGAGCGGATCGCGTGGCCGATCTGGGCCAGCAGGCCGGCGGTGAGGCCGGCGCCGTAGACCATGAAGACGACGATCCCCTGCGCCGTCACCGAGAGGAAGGTCGAGGCGAGCAATGAGAGCGCGGCGACGATCGCCACCGCGAGGGCCAGGGCAAGGCCCGGTCCGAGCAGGTGATCGGGCGCCCAGTGCCCGGCCTGCCAGGTGATCGCCAGCGCCGCCGCGTAGATCGCGAGCACGTAGGCGGCGGCGAGACCGGCCGCGGCGAGGAAGCGCGAGAGCAGCAGCGTCGTGCGGCCGATCGGGCGCACGACCAGCGGCTGCAGCAGGCCGCTCTCGGCGTCCCCGCGCACGATCCCGAGGG
Organism: Solirubrobacterales bacterium; assembly: GCA_035549645.1. GTDB lineage: Bacteria > Actinomycetota > Thermoleophilia > Solirubrobacterales > 70-9 > VRUE01. The sequence continues at coordinate 5,997 of DASZQM010000323.1, forward strand.
TGAGAAAGACCGCGAGCACCGAGCCGAGGAAGAGCGTCGTGAACATCGCCAGGCCGAAGATCGTCGCGCCGGTGAAGGCCTTGGGGTCGAGGATCGGCTCCGAGCCTTCCGAGCCGGCGAAGCCCTTGACGTCGCGGAAGGCGAAGTGGGCGCCGACCGCGTAGAGCGCAAGGAAGCCGAGCGAGAGCAGCAGCACGGCGAGGAAGACGCGGCGGCGCAGGCCCTCGCGCAGGGCGTAGCCGACCACGGTTGCAACCGAGCGCGCCACGCTCAGCCGGTCCGTCCCCGCACGGCCTCGAGGTAGACGTCCTCGAGCGTGCTGCTGAGAACCTCGACGCGGTGAATCCGCTCCCCTTCGGCGACCAGGCGGGCGACGATCTCCGGTGCCTCCTCGCGGCCCGCCCCCTCGAAGAGCCTGACCCCGTTCGCGGTCTCGACCTCGACCCCACGGGAGCGCTCCAGGTCGGCCGGGCGCCCCTCGCGGATCAGCTTGCCTTCGTCGATGATCGCGACCCGGTCGCAGACCAGCTCGACCTCGCTGAGCAGGTGCGAGTTGAGCAGCACGGCGACGTCGCGGCGGCGCAGCTCTTCGAGCAGGCCGCGGACGATCCGCCGGCCGACCGGGTCCAGGGCGCTGGTCGGCTCGTCGAGCAGGAGCAGGCGCGGCGACCCGACCAGGGCCTGGGCGATGCCGAGCCGCTGCTGCATCCCCTTCGACATCGTCTCCACCCGCACGTCGGCGGCTCGACCGAGCTCGACCAGGTCGAGCAGCTCGGCCCGCTCACGCGCCCCGCCGGCCGAGCCGCTCAAGCGCTGGTGAAGATCGAGCAGCTCGTCGGCCGTGCACCAGCCCGGGAAGCGGAAGAGCTCGGCCAGGTAGCCGATCGCGGCGCGCGCCGGAGGCGACCCGGCGGGGTGCCCGAGGACCTCGATCCGGCCTCCGCTCGGCCGCACCAGCCCGCAGGCGATCTTCGTCAGCGTCGACTTGCCGGCGCCGTTGGGGCCGAGCAGCCCGAGCAGCTCTCCCGGCCCCACCTCGAGGTCGACGGTCGAGAGGGCGACCTTGTCGCGATACGTCTTGCGCAGTTCGCGCGCGGCGAGGACCGCCGCCACTAAGCCGGCGTCTCGATCTTGGGGAAGAGCGGCGGCACCCGCTCGACCGACTGGCCGCCGGAGCGCGAGCCGAGCTCGGCGAGCTCGCGCGAGTCCTCGGCCAGGGCTGCCAGCAGGCGCTCGCTGGTCTGGGGCAGGTAGGGAACGAGCAGCAGCGTCGTCACCCGCACCCCCTCGATCAGGTTGTAGAGAACCTCGTCGAGGCGCTCGGGGTCGGCCTCGTCCTTGGCCAGGACCCAGGGCTGGGTCTCCTCGACGTAGCGGTTGAGCCGCCGCACCAGGGTCCAGACAACCTCCAGGGCCTGCGTCAGCTCGGCCCGGTCGAGCAGCTCGCTGAAGCGGGCGACGGCGCCTTCGAAGTCCTCGGCGAGCACGGCGTCGACGGCCGCGACCGGCACCGTGCCGGCCCGGTAGCGCTCGACCATCGCCAGCACGCGGCTGGCGAGGTTGCCGTAGTCGTTGGCAAGCTCGGTCTCGTAGCGCGACTCGAAGCCGGCGGTGGAGATCGAGCCGTCCTGGCCGAAGCTGACCTCGCGGAATAGATAGAAGCGCAGCGCGTCGGCGCCGAAGCGATCGATCACCTCGAAGGGATCGAGCACGTTGCCGAGGCTCTTCGACATCTTCTTCTCGCCCATCAGCAGGTAGCCGTGGATCGTCATCCGCCGCGGCGGCTCGAGGTCGGCCGCGAGGCAGAGCGCGGGCCAGATCACCGCGTGGAACTTGAGGATGTCCTTGGCCAGCACGTGCAGGCTGGCGGGCCAGTAGCGCTCGGTCAGGTCCTCACCCTCGCGGGCGAAGGTCAGCGCCGTGACGTAGTTGAGCAGCGCGTCGAACCAGACGTACATGCGCTGCTCGGGGTCCCACGGGAGCGGCAGCCCCCATTTCAGCGTCGGCCGCGAGAGCGAGACGTCCTCGAGCCCGCCCTTGATGAACGAGATCGCCTCGTTGCGGCGGAACTCGGGCACGACGAAGTCGGGCCGCTCCTCGTAGAGCCCTTCGAGCTGGCCCTGGAAGGCGGAGAGGCGGAAGAACCAGTTCTCCTCGTGCACCTTCTCCAGCGGGATCTCGTGGATCGGGCAGGTGTTGCCGGGCCCGAGCTCGCGCTCGGTCTTGAAGTCGGCGCAGCGCGGGCAGTACCAGCCTTCGTAGGCCCCCTTGGTGACCCAGCCGTTGTCGTAGACCCGCTGCATGATCTCGGCGACCTTCGCCTTGTGCCGCGGGTCCGAAGTGCGGATGAAGAAGTCGTTGGTGGCGCCGATGATCGGCCCCAGCGCCTCGAACTTGGCCGCGTTCCGATCGGCCAGCTCCTGCGGCGAGATCCCCTCCCGCTCTGCCGCCGTCTCAATCGGCTCCCCATGCTCATCGGTCCCGGTGAGGAAGAAGACATCCTCCCCCCGCTGCCTCATGTGCCGCGCCAGCACGTCCGCAGCCATCGTCGAATACGCGTGGCCGAGGTGCGGCTCGGCGTTGACGTAGTAGATGGGAGTGGTGATGAAGAAATTGTTTGAGGCCATCCCAGTAGCCACGCTATCCGAACCCAGGAGGGAAGCATGAACACGACGACGATCAAGTTCGACCAGACCGACACCACCGACCCGGACAACGCCCGCGTGGTCAACGCGACGGACGTGCCGGCATCGGCCGACGGCGAGACGGTGAGCTTCACGCTGCCGAATGGAGCTGTGTGGTCCTGCGACCAGGAGGCGCTGTCTGCGCTCCTCGGGACTGCGGAAACGACGATCACGCTCGACCGCGCGAAGTCGATCGCCGACGCCGCTGTCGCCGCCGGGCTGGCCGAGCCGCCGACCTCAGAGCACGACGCCTACACCTTCTCGTCGGTCCTGCGAGCCAAGCTGGCCGACGAGGGCGTCGAGAGAATCGCCCAACTGAGCACCGGCCAGGCCGAGCGGTTGGAGGCGTTCATCGAAAGCGAGAAGACGGCGCTGGCTGTTGCCTGAGTCGCCGTCGCAGTACCCGCCCCTCAGATCGCCAGTCACGCGGTCTGGGGGGCCTTCCTATTTTCGGGCCTGCTCGGCCTCTCGCGCGAGGTCGGAAATCTTCACGTCCAGCACGTCGGCAAGGGCGCCGACGACGCGCCAGCTCGGGTTCCGCCGCCCGTTCTCGATCCCCGACAGGTAGGTCGTGTGAATGTCGGCGTCTGCCGCAAGGGCTTCGATGCTCATGTTGCGCGAGCTTCGCAGGCGACGGATCGCCTGGCCGAGTTGAGCGGGGGTTGACGACGGCACGGGTGGCGGGAGCCTCCCGATGCGCGCTCGTCTTGACCATAGACTATATTCTCGGTACCTTCACGGTGTCAGCGCGGTACTTGAGCGCCGAGGTGGAGACTGGCCACCTCTGGCGCTCGACCGTCCCTGGGGCAGCAACGGCTTCCCCTAATGAAAAGCGAAGGAAGCGGTTGGCGGAGCTGGCAGGAAACACTGTGCGAGACGATGGCTCACTGGAGGAGTTGCGCGACCAGGCCCGGCGCCACCCGCTACGCCTCCACATCATCGCCCTATCCGTTCGCAAGGGTCAGTCACTCGACCCCGAAGACCTCCGCCGCGAGCTTCCCGACCACCCCACCGTTGCGGTGATCGAATACCACCTGTTCGTGCTCCGCAAGGTCGGCCTTGTGCGCGGTTAGCCAGAGAAGGCGCACTGTCCCAGCAGTTATCTCCCTCTCGCCCTGGGGCAGTGGAGCCGCGCACCGCCAGAACGACAAAAGCCCCCCGAGCCGAGGTATGGCCGGGGGGCTTTCTGGCGCATGGCGCGCGCCGAGGAACAGCTATGCGTTGTGCTCCACCTCAGCCTCACCGCGATCAATGGTGCGCTGGTCAAGGTGGCGTTGCGACGGTCGCGGCGCTTGGACCCGCCCCGCCGTTGGCGCGGTCGCTTGCTTCTCCAGCACGACCTCGCAGGCGCGCACCAGGTCTCGGACCTGCGGCGGCAGGTCGGGCAGAGCGCGTACGTCGAGCTGCTCGGCAAACCTGACAAGCGGCTCAAAGGCTCGGCGGCACTCTCCCCACCGCTCAACCCCAGCGATCACCGACTCGGCGGCGTTCAGGATGCCGTCGCGGGTGAGGTCTGCCGCTTCGCCAAGCTCAGGCTCGGAGCACAGCTCCTCGAAGTTGGCGTCCACGTATGCCCTGAGTGCACCGTGGGCGTCTTCCGAGGCTCGGCGGGGAGCGTCGAGGCGGGCATCCCAGGGGCCATTCAGGGCTTCCCGCGCGGCGGCGTGAGCAGCCTCGGCCTCAGCTCGGGCCTTGGGCGCCGTTGCCGAGCGCATGACAGCCTCGGCCTCCCGGAGGTCAGCGCGTGTCTTCGCACGCTCCCCTTCGATCTTCTCGACCTGGTCGAACGCCTTGACCCAGTCAGCGTGTAGGTCAGAAGCGCGCTTGCCGGTAGTGGTGGCCGGCTTGGTCAGGGGCCAGGCGATCGGCTCCGCTACGCGACTCACTCCGACACCTCGGGACTCTGTCCGTTCAGGAGTCGGCCGACGAGCTGGGAGTGTTCCTGTTCCGGCGTCAGCTTCTCGGTGTCGTCGTTGTTGGCCGCTGGCTCAGCGGCCGTCGTGTCAGTCATGTGTCTCCTCAGTGGTCGTGTCGATTGGTCGTTTGCCCACGCGCGAGGCCGAAGCCCACGACCAGGAAGCCCCGGCCTCGCGGCGAGCACAGGAGGAACGCAGCGCGGGCATCGCGCCCGGCGGCATTCCGACCGCCCGAAGTCGGACGGCAGGCTGGTAGCGCTCGAAGGCGCCGAAGTTGATCCGGCCCGCCGTGGTCGCCCGACGCTTCACGCGCTCGGACGGGCCAGCGAACGGCGGGCCGGGGGCGACTCGCCAACGTCGCCTTGCCGGATAGGAGGACCCGGCAAGCTCTTGAAAGATTCGCCCGCCCCGAAGACCCTGCGCGGTCGAGAGGAGGCGGGCGGTTGCCGGGTCCGAAAGGGGAGCACCCCGGCAAGTTGGTGAAGGACTATCGGGGCAGGGGTGCGCGCGGAGTGGCGCGGCCTTCCTGCTCACTGAGCTGGTGAAGCATCGCCCTCCTGGGATCGTCCTGCTCGATCGCCCACACTTCGACTGCCGCCGGGCCTTCGGCCTCAACCTCCGGCGGGACGCGCTCGATCAGGTCGGCAATCCGGCGACGGGACGCCTCTGCTTGCTCGGCGATCCACTCGCGGGCGAACTCCAGGCCCCGGCTACGGACCCATCCGGGAACGTGCGTCGGCATCCTCGGCGAACGTGGCGCCTCGGCGATGATCGCGGCTATCTCGGGATCGCCCATCGTCTCGTCGGTGACCTGGGCGGGCGAGGGAGGGTCGAGCTGGCGACGGCGGGCCTGACGGCGGCGGGGCGGCATCAGCTACCCCTTCCTCTGTTCGCGCTGCCCTTCGGCCGGTAGTGCCCGCGAAGATCGCGCCCCTGTCCCTCCTCGTCGTCGGCCGGGATGCCGAGCTGACCCATGAGCTGCCGCCAACTCGCGAGGCAGTCGCGGTGAATCGCGACGCAAGGGTGAGCCATCGGTCGGCCACCGGGGCCGTCAACGACCTGACCCTCCCGCTTGAGCCGGCGCCGAGCGGTTCCCGCGTGGTCGAACGCCTCCAGGGCGAGCGTCAACGTCGCGACCTCCTCGGGGTCGAGGTCGTACCGCTCAACAACGGAGCGGAACAGCCGTTTTGCCTCGGCGCTGAGGTGGCCGGGCGTGGTCGGTAGGGTCGATGCCACGGGGCACCTCCTCGGTCAGTCAGGGGGGTCCTTGAAGGCCCCGAATTAGTGCGGTGAGAATGTGGGCCTAGCCAGCCTGTAGAGCCGAATCTGGCAAAAACGCAGACCTTGCGAACACCGTAGAGACAGAAATCTGCCCCCCGCGCGGCGTCGCTCCCCAGCGGGATAGGTACCCCCCCACCCACAAGGGGAGCGCGCCCGCCTTAGGGTTGGGTAGCCTGACACCCCGTGTCTTGGCGACCGCTCTCACTTCGTGGACAGACCGATGCTCGATTCGATGAGCCAAGCGAGGGTCTGCCGGCTTGGCTGCGCGGTCCGGTAGTCGAATGGGTCCATGACTCATTCCTGCTAGGTCAGTGGGAAAACGAGGAAGCGCGCAAGGCACTACAACTCGCATTTCGGCTGGAGAATCCGCTCAGCGGGGAAGGGCATAACGGCCCCCTGAACAACCTGTTGGGTCGAATGACCCAAAACCAGGAGTTTGCCCTAGACGTACTTGATTGGATGCTCCACGACTGGCACCACTTCGCCGCCCCCGAAAATGTGGAGACCTGGGTTAGGCAACTCAATCAGATGCTGCACGACGGCGGCTCTGCCTGGGAGGCGGTTGCCCGAGGTGAGCACTTCGGGCTTAGTCGTCGGGCGATTGGTCCTGTGGTGGACGTACTGGAACACACCGCCACCGAGGCGACGCGCGCGCATGCACATCTGAGCGAAGCCTGGTTGAAGCTGGTCGGAAGGAACCCCGACGCATCTGGGGCATATCGAGAGGCCGTCCGTGCGGTGGAGGCCGTCGCAAAGCCCATCGTTCTCCCCGCCAATGATCGGGCGACACTCGGGCAAATGATCCCAGCGTTGAAGGACAAGCCCGAGAAGTGGACGACGACGATCGGAACCGTCGGCGACGTTCGCGCTCAGATGGAGGCCGTGTGGAAAGGGCAGCTCGATCGACACGGGACTGACGACGAGTCGATCCCGCTCAGTGTCTCTCCAGAGGAGGCCGACGCTGCCTTCTCAACGTGCCTGAATCTGGTGCGCCAGTTCGTCGGGGGGCACGTCGCGCGGGTAGAGAGCAACTAGAGCTGCCACCCTGAATTACCCCGACAGGGCAGCCTGAACGACCGCGCCAATGATGGCCAAGGCGACCGCCCCGCCGATGGCGAGCAGCCGGCCCCGCCACCGCTCGTAAGTGGTCTTTGACTCGTCGGTCTTCAATATCTCCACGTTCGGCACCAAGCCGTACAGAATGTCGTCGCTGAAGACATTCGCCACGCTGGTGGCAAGCCAAAGCACCCCAGCGATAATCGTCGCTGGCCAAGAGACAAATGACAAGAGGATTGCGCCGACACTAAACGTCACGATCAGAAAGAGAAGAACGAGATGGAGAGTCCGCGCGCTAACGCGGCGCCGTTGACCTCGTTGGAGTGCCTGGCCTAGCTGGTCGGCGATGCCACTCACCTCTACCGGATTCGCACCGGAAACGCTAGTTGACACACCACCACTCCTCTTGAAGCGGCGATCCACAGTTACGGAAACCCGTAGCTGATCGAAACCGATACTGGTCGAACCTTGGATTTTCCTCGCCTCGTCTAGGCGACCGTCATGTCCAAATTGGCGAAACTCGCCTATGTCGTCAAAGTGCAACTCGCCAGTCGGGATGTCAGCTGAGAGTGACGTGTAGACATCGCTTTCAGTGATATTTGTCTGATTCGCCAGCTCGCGGGCGCGCTCAAAGAGTTCGGCGACATCATCGAATGTGCCCTTCCAGGCATCGACCGAAACGTCTGCATCGATCTTTTCCCGTGCCATGTTGGCAGCCTATACAGCGGCGCGGCGCCGGTAGACCCTACCTCCGGTTTTCCTCGTTGGCCTGGTAGCGCTCCATCGCCCGGCCTACCTCTTTGCCGTCGATCGTCACGGGGATGGTGAAGTTGAAATCTCCACCGCCGCCCCCGGCCATCGCTAGACGCGGGAGAGGATCGACGCGGGCGCCCCGATTGAGGGACAACACCTCGGGACCGCGCTCGCCTACCAGGACAGAGCCTGCGGACCTCACGATCCCGCCGTTAGCCAGCCCCGGCATATCGAAGTCAATGTCGGGGATTGGACCCGGCATACCGATATGGACGTGGTCGGCGAACAGGGTGTTGTCATTGATCCACTTGGCGATGGCACCGCCAATGTCGCCGGCAACACCGAGACCGCTACCGAACGCCTTGACGACGGCGGTACCGAGGCCCTTCAGGCCCGAGACGAATTTGGACACCAGGTTCTTCCCGATCGAGAAGAACTTGCCGCCCAGGCTCTCCAACAGCGTGACGATGTTTCCGACACCTGACTTGACCGCACCCCAGGACTTCGACGCGAACCCGGTGAAGGCTGCGACACCCTTCTGGAGGAGGCCAGGAAGGTTACGTAGCAGGATGCCGACGGGACTGAACCGAAGCCACAGCCTCGCCAGGGTCTCCGCTACGTACAGGAACCCCTTACCAACAATACGTATGGGCCACGACAAGGCCGTCGCCGCCTTACCCACCAGGCCGATCACACCCTCGAACTTCCCGAGCGCGCCGATCGCCTTGAGGATCGGGCCAGCGAAGATGAACCCGACGACGACGCCGAGCACTTCAAACGCACCCTTCAGTGGGGCGAGGAACTTACCCACGGCACCGAGAACCACCATCAGGCCCTTGAGCACCGGCACGGCCACCTTGATCGCGCCGACCACGGAGACCGCGACGCCCATAGCCAGCCCCTTGAGGAGGGGAAACAGGACGTTGTCCCACATCGGCCTTGCGGGCTTAATCGCGTCGATGAAGTCCCCGACGCCTCCCTTGATCGCGTCGAAGATGCCGGGCAGCTTTCCAATCGCGCCTTTGATCCACTTCTGGATTCCGGGCAGCGCAGCGTTGAGCGCCGGCAACACGTCACGCTTCAGCCAGCCGAACACTGGCTTGGTGAGTTCGCCCACCATCTGGACGGCGTTGTCTTTCAGCGTCGAGAGCTGACCCGAGAAGGTCTTGGACTGTTCCTTCGACATGCCGCCGAATTCACGGCGCATCCCGGAACGGAGGGCCTTGATTCCCGCCTGCGCGCCGATGGCGCCCTTGCGGAGTTCGTCGGAGACCTGGCTCTGAGACATACGCAGCCCTTGGCTCAGGAACTTGAGGGCAGGTACGCCCAGCTCCTGGAGCTGCATCAGCTCCTCGCTCTGGATTCGTCCCTTGGCCTTCATCTGGCCGAAGGCGAGGACCATCCGTTCAATCTCGTCGGTACCACCACCGAGACCGGCGGCGGTGTCACCAACCTCCTTGAGGATGTTCTTCGCTTCCTTGGCCGCGAAGCCGAAGGCGAGGAATTTCCGCGCCCCGCTGACTAGGCCCTCGAATTCAAACGGTGTGGTGGCCGCGAGGTGGTAGAGGTCTTTCAGGTAGCGGTTGGCACGTTTGGCGCTCCCCAGGAAGTGCGAGAAGGCGACGCTGTTCTGTTCCATCGTCGCGTTGAACTTCAGGCCGGCGTAGGTACCGAAGGCGGCAGCGGCGGCACCGAAGCCACCGAGGTAGATACCGGCCGTCTTGGTGATCCGCCCGATACCAGCCAGGACGGGTTCGATCCTCTTGGAGACCCGCTCGAAGCCGCCGAGACGGCGGCCGGAACGTTGGGCCGAGTCGCCGATCGCGTCCACACCATCAGCGACGGCGTGGGCCTCGGCGGCGACGACCTTACCGCCCTGGAGGCGGACGCGAATATCGACGTTATCGTCGGGCATTCAGAAACTCCTCTGCCCTCGCTCCGAGGGCCTGTACGTGTTGGTGGAGGGCCACGTCGGCGTCGGCGCCGCCGAACAGCGCCAGGACGCGCTCGCGGTCGTCGCGAGGCGGGTGTCCCTCGAACTGGAGGCCCAGCGGCTCGGCTATCTCGGGGCCGAACTGGACCGGCTGGTCGTGACCCAGGGCCTCGCCCAGGTCGGCAAGCTCGCCGCCCTCAACCGCCACCAGGGCCTCGGTAGAGGCGAGGACGAGCGGGACCAGGTCGTCGGCGAGGTTGGCCGGCTCCTCCCCGACGCACGCCGCCAGGAAGCGGGGCAGGGAGTGACGGACGTAGAGGCCCGGCCAGCCGGCGACGGGAATGATCGGGTGCTCGGGGGAGTCGTCCACGGCTCCCTCCCTTCACTCACCAGCGCAAGCCGGCGTTGACGCAGGGGTGTCAAACGGGGAACGGGTCCCCTGGGGTGAGGCTCTAGGCGCCCTGGGCGCGCTGGGCGATGCCAGCGGCGAGGGTGGCGCGCATATCGCGGACCACGGCGTCACGGATTACGGCGCTGACGCGCTGACCGCTCGCGGCGGCGACCTCCTCAACCAGGTCAGCCTGGCCGTTGGGCAGGCGCACGGTGAGGACACGGGAAGTAGTCGAGGGCATCGAAGCCTCCAAAGTGTCGAGGCCCTACTGGGCCGATGAATCTATGAAGTGAAGAAGGCGCCGCCTCGCGCTGCCGGGGGTATTCACCGGCTGAAGGCGCACCTTGGATTCCTCCTCTCAGAGTGTAGCTAGGCGCTAGACGGAAACTAGACACTTCAGCCGCAATCCGGGGTACACCCTCTGGTAAACCAGACTGCTAGTACATCTTCCCCCGATGCTGGTACTTCTCTAGGAACTGGTACTACCACCAACTACTGTTGTAAAGGCATTGGTCTCGGCTCCCACAGTCGTCAGACTAGCTAGATGCCTAGACTGAAATTAGACATATCGAGACGTGTACTCGGATTTGACGCTTAGGTGTCAAGTCACTGTCTAGTTCCCGTCTAGCGCGGTCTGTTTCATCCTCGCCGTGAAGTCAGCGGCCGACAAGGCAACTACTCCCGGCCTCAGCGGCGCCGTCCGCGAGTTGATCGAGGTCTGCCGAGGAGCACGTTGGTCTGCCGAGGGCTCGGTGTCCTCTCTCTCCGAGAGGATCAGCGGAAGCAAGCCTGGGTCCGGCTCCCCGCGCTTGGCGCGCGACCTGACAGTCAGTGAGGAGCTGGAGCGCACGATCCGCAACGTCGCCGAGGTCTACCGACGGAAGGCCGAAGGCGGGACTGTCTCGGTCTCCTCGACCGACAAGACCAGCTCGGCGCGCAGGGAGCAGAACAAGGCCGTACTGAGTGAGGTAGGGATGGACCCCACCGCCGTCGCCTTCATCTACGGCATGACGACCGAAAGCGTGCGCCGGCTGCGTGGTCGCCACGGCCGCGACCCCGACACGGGCGAGCACGTCTCCCGTGCGGGCCGGGGGAAGATCGACGGCAAGCGTCTTCGCGAGACTCCCCTGACGGCGCCTCCAGCCGTCGCCCTGGAGCGCCTGGCGGAACGCGAGGCCGACGGGGAGGTCGGCACGTGATGGCGCTCGGAGTCGCCACACAGGCCCCCTCGTCCGCGACCCACCTGGAGGTGGTCCTGGCGCTGACCCCCGACGACTACCGAGCAATGGGCGAGCACATCAAGGCGCTTCGCCGGACCTTCGCGATGCCGACCTCGGCGACCGCAACTGAGGTAATTGCGGAGGCGGTACGAAGACAAGCGACCGGCGACTAGACTGCCCCCGCCATGCGGCCAGCGATCCTCTACGCCGCCAAGTCAACGGCGGATACGAACGTCTCGATTCCCGCGCAGCTCCGCGAGGGGCGCGAACTGGCGGAGGCTGAGGGCCGGTCTGTCGTCGCCGAGTTCAAGGACGAGAACAAGTCGGCATTCACGGGCGACCGTGGACCCGAACTAGCGAAGGCGCGCGAGGTTGCCGAGGAGCTGGCGCGCGAGCACGGCGAGTGCGCGCTGATCGTCCAGCACTCCGACCGTCTCGCGCGCGGCGACGGAATCCAGGCGGCGCACCTGGTCGAGTACGCGCTGTGGGCGATCAAGTCGCGGGTGAAAATCCTGTCGAAGCACGATCCCGACACGTTCGCTCACGACGACCTGATCTATCCCGTCCTCACCGGCCATCGGAACCATGAGGACTCCAAGCGGAAGTCCCAAGCCGTCCAGGGTGGCATCGGTCGGCGCGTCCGCGACAAAGGACTGGCAACCGGCGGCGGTCGGCGCCGCTACGGCTACCGCTGGGCCGATGATCGCTCGGGCCTCCTCCTGGTGGTGCCCGCCGAGGCGGAGGTGGTCGAGCACCGCATCTACCGAGCGACCCTAGCCGGGGTCTCGGGCCTCCAGATCGCCCGCGAACTTGAAGCCGACGGGATCAAGACCGTCACCGGGGCGCGCTGGCACGGCGGCACGATTTCCCAGATTCTCCACAACCCCCTGTACAAGGGCGTCGTGACGATCGACGGCGAGGAGCACCCTGGCCAGCATGAGGCGATCGTGGACCCCGAGCTGTGGGGCGCAGTCGCGGACCTACTCAGGCAACGCCGCCGCAAGGCGGGAGGTGGTCGGGGTCGGCGACCGGCTGGCCGACACCTGTTCCGAAAGGGGATGCTGAAGTGCATCTGCGGGGAGTCGATGGTCCCCCGCACCGTGACCCGGAAGCTCAAGAACGGCGAGACCGCCCGGTACGAACACTACGAGTGCTACGGCCACCACCGGGACCCGTCCTCTTGCCCGGTGTCGGCAATTCGCCGCGACGCCATCGACCCCCAGGTCTTCCGCTACTTCGAGCGAGTGGGCGTCGATGTGGAGGCCACGCGAGCGCAGCTCACCGCAGCTCGGGACGGGCAGCTCTCGGAAACTCGCGCGTTGCTTGCCGAGGCACAGCGGGAAGCCGACAAGGCGAGGGAGCGTCTGGCGAGGATCGAAGGCGACTACATGGACGGCGCACTCAAGGTGGCGGACTGGGAACGTTTCAACAAGCGGCTGACCGAGGAGCTATCGGCAGCCGAGGGACAGGTGGAGCGTCTGGCCTCCCGACTGGAGGAGGTCGAGCAGCACGACGCCGGCCGGGACCTGGAGGTCGAGGTGGTCGAGAAGCTGGCTGCAATCCGAGCCTCGGTGGCCGGGGAAGTAGCCGACGCCAGCGGCGCTGACGCGGCGCGTGCGGCCATCCAACGGCTCTTTGAGGGGTTCACCCTTCGCCGGATCGAGCCGGGCCTCAGAGTCCCAGGGGAGCTGGCCTGGGCCGATGGCGGTGACTACGTGCTGGAGCCGCAAGTCCTCGATGGCGTAGTCCTGAGGAGCGATGCAATCGTCGGCGCAGACAATTACGCTGTCGGCGTGGTGACGTAGTAGCTGCCGGAACTCATTCGCTTCAGGACGCTACAAGGTGAGAGCGACCGTCGTTTGCAGCCGCTACTGCGGCTTGACGCCGATCAGCAGCGCCATCTCCAGCCACTTCCAGTAGCAGTCGACGTCCTCGAAGCCGAGCTCGCGCAGCCAGGCGAGCTGGGTCTCGACGTCGAGCAGGCGGTCGGAGGGGTCGGCCTCCTCGATCGGCACGTCGATCGCGGCGAAGAAGGCGCGGTGCAGGCGCTCGCTGGGTGAGGCGACGTGCTCGAAGTTGGCGAAGACGCCGCCGGGCTCGAGCAGGTCGAGCACTTCGCCGTAGAGCTCGCGCTTGCGCTCGTGCTCCAAGTGGTGGATCGCGAAGGAGGAGACGACGGCGTCGAAGCGGCCGAGCGCGGGCAGCGGCCGGGAGAGGTCGTGCTCGATCAGCTCGAGGCGAGCGTCACCGGCGAAGCGCCGGCGCGCCCGCTCCAGCATCAGCGCAGAGAAATCGAGGCCGACGGCCGTCATCTCGGGACGATCGACCCGAAGCATCGCGGTCAGGCGACCGTCGCCTGTGCCGATATCAAGCACGCGGCGGGCGTCGCGCGGGACGTGCTCGAGCAGCACGCCCTCTCCCTCGAGCCGGTGCGGGAACTCGTCCGCCGCCCCAAGGTAGGCGCTGACCTTCTCCGCGTCCTGGGTCCACTCCTCGCCGCTCATGGCGCAGTGTCTTAGACGCGCGGCTCGCGGCCGGTCAGCGCTCGGTAAAGGTCGTTGGCGCGGGTGCCGGTGAGGGCGGCGACGACGCTGGCGGCGGCGCGGGGGCGGGCGCCGGACTGGACCAGGTGGCGCAGGGCGTCTACGGCGAAGCCGACGTCGCGGTCGTGCTCCTCGGCCGCCGCGGGGGCGATCACGAGGACGATCTCCCCCTTGACGTCGCCGCGGAAGCGCCGCGCCAGTTCGGCCAGCGAGCCGCGGGCGACTTCCTCGTGCATCTTCGTCATCTCGCGGCAGACGGCGGCGGGGCGGTCGGGCGCGATCGCAGCCAGGGCCGCCAGCGACTCGCCGACGCGGCGCGGGCTCTCGAAGGCGATCACCGTCTCGGCCGAGCGCAGCACCCGCTCCATCTCGCCGGAGCGCTTGGGCAGGAAGCCCTCGAAGCGCCAGCGGTCGGTGGGCAGGCCGGAGGCGACGAGCGCGACGGGGACCACCGAGGGCCCGGGCAGCACCGTGATGTCGAGGGCGCGGTCGATGCAGCGGCGGATCAGCTTGTAGCCGGGGTCGGAGATTCCCGGCATGCCGGCGTCGGAGACGAGGGCGACGATGTCGCCGCGCTCGATCCGCTGCGCCAGCTCGGTCGCCCGCGGCCCTTCGTTGCCCTCGTGATTGGAGACCAGCGGCGGCGCCGGCCGGATGCCGAGCTTGTCGAGCAGGCTGCCGGTGCGGCGGGTGTCCTCGCAGGCGATCCAGTCGGCGCTGACCAGCGCTTCGCGCATCCGCGGCGTGACGTCGTCGAGGTTTCCGATCGGGGTCGGGCAGACGATCAGCTCGCCCGGCATCAGCCGGCGTCCCGTTCCAGCTCGACCCGCGCCATCGCGGCGGCGCCGATCATGCCGGCGTCGGAGCCGAGCTCAGCCGCGACCACGGGGATCTGCTTCATCGGCGGCAGCGCGCGCTCGGCGAGCTCGCGGCGAGCCGGGTCGAGCAGGAGGTCGCCGGCGGCGATCACCCCACCGCCGATGACGAAGACTTCGGGCTCGAAGATGTTGGCGAAGCTGGTCAGGGCGACGCCGAGGCGCGAGCCGATCAGGTCGAAGACCCCGCGTGCGGTCTCGTCGCCCGAGAGCGCCGCCTCGGTCACCGCCTTGCCGTCGATCGTCTCGCCGTCGGCGAGCATCGCGCCGAGGGCCGAGTCAGGCTCACGCTCGGCCGCCTCGCGCCCCTCGCGCCCGAGCGCCGTGCCCGAGGCAAGCGTCTCGACGCAGCCACGGCCAGGGCAGTTGCCCTGGCAGGGCGGGCCGTCGACCTCGATCACCGTGTGGCCAAGCTCCGAGCCGGCACCGGTGGAGCCGCGGTAGACCTCGCCGCCCAGGATCAGGCCGCCGCCGATGCCGGTGCCGATCGTCAGCATCACCGCGTTGCGCGTCCCCTTTGCCGCTCCGTAGAGGTGCTCGGCCAGCGCCGCCACGGTGGCGTCGTTGTCGACGAAGACCGGCAGGCCGGTGCGCTCCCCGATCAGGTCGCGGATCGGCAGGTTCTCCAACGGCAGGTTGACCGCCGAGATCGCGATCCCCTTCTCGTGGTTGATCGTCGCCGGAATGCCGAGCCCGACCGCCGCGGCGCCCGGGCATTTGCCCCGCGCCTCCTCGATCTCGCGGACCAGCAGCTCGACCAGCTCGTCCTCGGTCTGCCCGGTCGAGGCCTCGCGGCTTTCCCAGAGCACTTTCGAGTCGGGATCGAGGACGCCGAGCAGCATCTTCGTGCCGCCCAGGTCCACCCCGATGATTTCCCCTGCACTCATACGTGTTCGAAGGCAGGGTAGAGACGGGCGACCGCGGGCATCGGCATGATTCCCGGCAGTCTTTCATGGCCGACAATGGCGAGCAGCAGCCCTCCGGGCCGCCCGAGTACAAGGTCTACCGGTCCCGGAAAGGCCTGGTGTCGAGGCTGCGGTCCCCCGATCTCTCCGGCCTGCGGGAGCGGACGCCGCGTGCGCCGAAGTGGTGGCGACGGGACAAGGGCCCCGAGCCGGAGCTGCCGGGCGAGCCGCGGCCGCGCCGCCGCTGGACCGGCAAGCGGGTGCTCAAGTGGGTCGGGATCGCGGCCCTGGGCTGGATCCTGCTCAGCTTCCTCGCCTTCGCCGTCTCGGCCCAGCTGCAGTCCTTCAAGCTCTCCGGCGAAGCGAGGGACGCGCTGCACGGCAACCCCCTCCTCCTGCCCAGCGCTCAGACGATCCTCGTGATGGGCACCGACGCGCGGCCGCCCGACACCAAGGAGCCCGGCGCCCCCCACTCGCAGAAGTGCTTCGAACAGCAGTCGCACGGCGACGCCCCACACGACGGCTGCGAAGCCGGCGAATACCGCGCCGACACGCTGATGCTGATCCGCGCCGGCGGCGGCGCCTTCCGCAAACTCTCGATCCCACGCGACAGCTACGCCGAAATCCCCGGTCACGAAACGACCAAAATCAACGCCGCCTTCTCCTTCGGCGGCGCAGCCCTGCAGATCAAGACGGTCGAACAGTTCCTGGGCGTCCAGATCGACCACGTCGCGATCGTCGACTTCACCGGCTTCGAAGACCTGATCGACGCCGTCGGCGGGGTCACGGTCAACGTTCCGCACAAGCTCTGCGCCGACATCTCCGGCGGCGCCGGCGGCGGCCAGGGCGGCGTCACCCTGCGCCTGCACAAGGGCGAGAACACCCTCGACGGGGAAAAGGCGCTTGCCTACTCGCGCGTGCGCGAGCCGAGCGAATGCCCTGGCCCGGGCAAGAGCGCCTACTCGCTGGGCTACAACGACTTCGACCGCGCCCAGGCGCAGCAGGCCGTCGTCAACGGGATCAAGGACCGCCTCACCGACCCCCTCCGCCTCCCCTACAACTTCATCCACGGCCCGATGATCGGCTGGGACGCGCCGAAAGCCTTCGTCAGCGACATGGGCTTCCTGACGATGCCGCAGCTGGTCCTCTCGGCCGCGATCGGCGGCAGCGGCAAGACCGACGTGCTCTGCGCCGGCGCTCACTCCGGCTGCAACCCCAACGGCCCTGGTGGTGCCGTCGAAGTGCCCGAGGCGACCCGCCGCCGCGCCGTCCACCGCCTGCTCAACGGTTGAGCCCACTTCTGATCGCTTTATGACCCCATGGGGTCATAAAGGCGTCAGACGATCGGTCAGTCGCTGGGGGTCGACGCCTTCGGCTTGGAGTCGCCGGAGGACTTTGAGTCGCTCGAGCTGGAGCTGGAGTCGCTGCTGGTCTTCGACTCGCTCGAGGAGTCCGAGCTGCCGTTGGCGGCGCCGGCCTTCTTCTTCTTGCCGTAGTCGGTGTTGTAGAAGCCGGAGCCCTTGAAGTGGACCGCGACCGGGTGCAGGACGCGCTCCGCCGGGGCGCCGCACTCCTGGCACTTGGTCAGCGGATCGTCGCTCATCTTCTGCAGCACGTCGAAGACGTGCCCGTTCTCGCACTTGTACTCGTAGATCGGCATAGCGGCCCGGGATTATCGCAGCCGCTACGGTTCCGCAATGCCCGCAGCCGAGCAGAGCGCCCCGCAGACGGATGTCTCGATGGAGGAGATCGTCGCCCTCTGCAAGCGCCGCGGCTTCGTCTTCCCCTCCTCGGAGATCTACGGCGGGCTCGGCTCGACCTACGACTACGGCCACTACGGGGTTCTGCTGAAGAACAACGTCAAGGGCGAGTGGTGGCGGGCGATGCTGCAGGAACGCGACGACATCGTCGCGCTCGATTCGGCGATCCTCCAGCACCCAAGGGTCTGGGAGGCCTCGGGCCATCTCGAAGGCTTCACCGACCCGCTGGTCCAGTGCCTGGGCAAGTGCAAGAAGCGCTGGCGCGAGGATCACCTGCGCGAGGCGGTCGAAGCCGAAGGCGGCGACCCCAGCGCCGAGCTGCGCTGCCCCGAGTGCGGCGGCGAGCTCTCCGAGCCGCGCCAGTTCAACCTGATGTTCGAGACCCACATCGGCCCGGTCGCGGGCGAGGGCTCGGAGGTCTACCTGCGGCCGGAGACCGCGCAGGGGATCTTCATCAACTTCAAGAACGTGATGGCGTTCGCCCGCAAGAAGCCGCCCTTCGGCATCGCCCAGATCGGCAAGTCCTTCCGCAACGAGATCACCCCCGGCAACTTCATCTTCCGCACCCGCGAGTTCGAGCAGATGGAGATGGAGTTCTTCGTGCCGCCGGCCGAAGCCGAGCGCTGGTACCGCGAGTGGATCGAGCTGCGTGAGCGCTGGTACACCGAGCTCGGCATCCGCCCCGAGTTCCTCCGCGTCCGCGCCCACGACGCCGACGAGCTCTCCCACTACTCATCGGGCACCAGCGACGTCGAGTACCTCTTCCCGATCGGCTGGTCGGAGCTGGAGGGGATCGCCAACCGCGGCAACTTCGACCTCACCCAGCACGCCAAGTTCAGCGGCGAGAAGCTCGAGTACTTCGACCAGCAGACCAAAGACCGCTACGTGCCCTATGTGATCGAGCCGGCGGCTGGCGCCGACCGCGCCACGCTGGCCTTCCTCGTCGACGCCTACGAGGTCGAGGAAGTCGAGGGCCGCCAGCGCACCGTCCTGCGCCTCCACCCCCGCCTCGCCCCGGTCAAGGCCGCCGTCCTCCCCCTCGTCTCCAAGGACGGCCTGCCCGAGAAGGCCCGCCCGATCTTCGAAGAGCTGCGCACCCGCATGCCCGCCGAGTTCGACGAGGGCGGCTCGATCGGCAAGCGCTACCGCCGCCAGGACGAGATCGGCACCCCCTGGGGCATCACCGTCGACCACCAGACGATGGAAGACGACACCGTCACCCTGCGCGACCGTGACTCCCTCGAGCAGACCCGCGTCCCGATCGCCGGCCTGGCGGATGACCTGGCCGCGCGGCTAGCGCGGCCCTGGCGCAGCCCGAAGCTGAGCTAGCCGCCCCGGGGCGCGCGAACCGAGCTCAGCCGCCCTCTATCAGGCCGATCACGTTGCCCTCGGGATCTTTGAACTGGCCGAGGACCATGCGACCCATGATCGTCTCGGGGCCCATCACGCGGGTGCCGCCGAGGGACTCGGCCTTGGCCAGGGCCTCCTCGACGGAGGGGACTTCGACGTAGAAGGTGACGTGGCCCTCGTAGCCATCGGGGCCCTGGCCGATGCCGCCGCCGAGGCCGATGCCTTCGGAGTTGCTGTTGGCCTCGCGGTCGACGAGGCCGTACTTCATCTCGTTGTCGGCGTTGACGTTCCAGTCGAAGAGCTCGGCGTAGTAGCTCTGCAGCTTCTCGCCGTCGCGGCCGACGACCTCGAAGTGGACTACTGGCTGTCCCATCTGTCCCTCCTCCATTGGTGTCGCACTTCCCGCCGAAGGGCGGATGGAAATGCGACATGTCTTGTTTAAGCGCCTGCCATGAACCGTTCCACATCGGCGGCGTCCGCGGCGAGCGCGGCGCTTGCCGCCTTCGAGATGCGGCCGAGCGGCTCGAGCGTGACCTTGCCACCGGCAAATCTCCAGGTGCCGACCGCGCGTCCCTTGACCAGGGAGAAGGGGCGAAAGATGCCGTTCATCGTCACCAGGTGGGTGTGCGGACCGAGGATTCGCTCGCGCGAGGTCCAGCCGAGCAGCAGCGGGTCGAAGGCGCCGAGCAGGCGGGGGTTGGGGACCTCTGGCTCGGGCGGCGCCTTGGCGAGGTGGACGAGGTCGTCGTCGCGCTCGACCAGCTCGCCTGCGATCGCCGCCAGGCCGGCGCGGGCGTCGCGCAGCGGCAGCCCCGCCCAGCGGGCGAGGTCGCGGTCGTCCGCCGGGGCGTGGCCGACGAGGTAGCGGCGGGCAAGCTCGGCGAGGGCCTCCTCGCGGTCGACTTTCGGCTGCTTGCCGAGCCAGTCGCGGACGAGGACGTAGGCGTGGTCCTTGCCGATCATCGGCCCGCGCACGACCACTCCCTCGACCGCGGCCAGGAAGAGGAGGTGGATCAGCGCCTGGCCCGCGGTGGGGACGCCGGCGGCATCGAGCTGCTCGCGCAGCTGGTGTCGCGTCAGCGCTCCCTCCTTCTTCAGCGCCTTCTCGATCGTCTCGAGCGCACGCTCCCCCTGCTCGGCCGGCACGCCCTCTTGGCGCAGCCGGCGCGCGCACGAGGTGCGCAGCGGTGGCGTGGTCAGCGCCTGCAGCAGGGGGTAGTCCTCGCTGCGCACGAGGTGCAGCGTGCCGCGGTTGAGCCATGTGATCAGCAGCGAGCGCTGCTCGGTCAAGGCGTCGTCGACGTCAGATGCGGAGAGGCCGGCGCTGCGTGCCCGCACGGCCAACCGCGCCCCGCGCGGGTCCTGACCCTGAACCGCGAGCAGGCGCTCGGCAACGGCAACCGGGTCGCGAGCGGGCTTCCCGGAGAGGCCCTGCGAGAAGAAGCGCTCGGCGTAGATCGACGAGGTCGGCACGCAGAGATGATCGCGCGCGGACCGCCGGCGTGCGCCGTCACGCCTCGGCGGAGGAGGGCTACGCAGCCGGCCCGAAGCGCCCGTACAGCTCGGGGAGCAGCGCGGCGAGATTGGCGAACTCCTCGGCGCAGTGGGTGGCAAGCGCGTGCGGCAGGTCGCTCGGCAGCGAGAGGCGCCGCACGAACCGGTTGTCGAGAAGGGCCGCGATCGGGGAGGCCAGCCCCGCCGGCAGGTAGGGCCGGATCGCCGCCCCGAGCCAGAAGTGACTACGCAGGACCAGGCCGTCCTCGCCGGCGAGGAAGACGTGCGCCAGCACCGAGTGGCGCAGCCGCCTGGTGTCGTCGCCGACGTAGCCGCAGACGATCGTCGCCACGTTGGGGTCGTCGAGGACGTCGCCGGAGAAGCCGAGCGCGCTCGGCGGCACGAAGGCGATGCGGGCGCGAACGACGCCGGTGCCGACGTCCTCGACCGGGTGATGGATCGTGCCCCAGTAGGGCTTCGCCCGCCGCTCGGGGGCCGGCTCGAGCGAGTTGTCGCGATGCGCCAGCGGGTGCCAGAGCCGGTAGCGGTCGGAGTCGCGCGGGTGCCAGTCGAACCACCACTCGACCATCTCGGCACTGACCCCCGGCATCTCGGTGCGGACGGCGATGTGGCCGACCCGATCCTCACCGAAGCACCAGCCGGTCTCGACCGCCAGCGGCGCGGGATCGAGCAGGCGATCGATTCCGGCCAGGGGCACGACCTGCCCCGGGTCCATCGGGCCGGCCTCGATCGCCGCCATCACGGTGGGTGCGGGCGGCGTCAGCGGCCGCGAGAGGTAGGGCGCGAGCGCCGGATCGCCCACCGCTCGCCTCAGAGCCTTCCCATCCAGGGATGGAAGAGGCCGTCCGGGTCGTAGGCGGCGCGCACCTCGTCCAGTCGCGCCATGTTGGCCTCGCTGGCGAAGCGCGCCGGCCGCCGGCCGAGGTTCTCGTCGGCAAGCTGGATCCCGCTCGCCAGGCCCTCCATCTCACGCATCCGCTGCGTCGCCCAGGCGACGTTGGCCTCGTCCTCGGCGGCGTCCTGCCAGACCGCGTAGAGAGCGATGTAGGTGTCGTCCTCGACGCTGTAGGCCATCTCTGGCCGCGGCGGGCTCGGGCCCCAGTTCATCCAGAGCATGTGCGACGGCGCCGCCGGCAGCGTCTCGGCGATGCGGCGCAGGCCCGGCAGCAGGTCCTCGGCCGGCGCGTGGGTCCACATGTTGTCGACGGCGTAGCGGTGGTCGTCGGGGTAGGACTCGTGCACGGCGGCGTAGAGGTCGGTGAGCTCGACCGGGACGTTGGGCACCGCGAGCTTCGCCCGCTCGCGGACCGGGCAGGTCTCCAGCAGCGCCAGCGCCTCGGCCGCCTGCTCTGGGCTCTCGACCAGGGCCGGCCCGGTGATTGCGATCTCCAGCTCGCCCTCGTGGTCACGGTGGACGATCGCCATCAGCTCGACCTCCCGCGCCACCCGCGGCCCGATCTCGTGCAGCCAGCGGAAGACCTCCTCGAGGCAGTCGAGCGGGTAGAGGTAGACCGCATTGGCCACGTGCGCCGGCTTTGGGTGGAGCCGCAGGTGGAAGCGAGCGACCGCGCCGAAGAAGCCCGGGCCAGAGCCGCGCGCCGCCCAGAAGAGGTCGGGATGGGTTTGCTCGTCCGCGCGCACCAGCTCCCCCGCGGCGGTGACGACGTCGATCGCCTCGACGCTCATGCAGGCCGGCCCGTGCACCCGCCCGTTCCAGCCGAAGCCGCCCTGCAGGAGGTAACCGCCGAGCGCCACCCCCGGGCAGTGGCCGGCCGGAAAGAAGAGGTCCTGCTCGGCGAGCGCCGCCAGGACCTCGTTGCCACGGGCGCCGGGCCCGACGGTCGCCCGCATCGACTCCCGGTCGACGCTCATGCCGTCGAGGCGCGAGACGTCGAGCAGCATGCCGCCGTCGCGCAGGTGGTTGCCGGCCCAGCTGTGACCGCCGGAGCGCACGCCCACCTTCATCCCCTCCGCACGCGCCAGACGCACAGCCCGAACCAGGTCCTCGTCGCTTGCCGCGCGGACGATCAGATCGGGGAAGCGCTCGGGCGTTCGCGCGTTCCAGACGGCCGCGCGGCGTGCCGCCTCATAGCCCTCCCCGCCCTTTCGCAGCAGCTCACCGTCGAAATCAGGCTCCATGGTGCGTTCCACTATACAAGCTATATTTTCCATAATGCGGAACACGCTCAAAGCGCCCGGTAGCGAACCTCGCCACGGCGTCCAGGCGATCGCCCGGGCCGCCGCGATACTGCGGGCGCTGGAGGAGGAGCCGCAGGGTCTCGGGATCAGCGAGCTCGCGACCGTCACCGCGCTGCCGAAGTCCACCGTCCACCGGCTCGTCACCGCGCTGGCGGCGGAGCGCCTGGCCAGCCAGGACGGTGAGGGGCGGGTTCGCCTCGGCAGCGCCGTCGCCCGGCTGGGGGCGGCGAGCCGGGAAGCGCTCGCCGAGCAGCTGCGCCCGGTCCTGGTCGACCTGCGGCGCAGGCTCGACGAGACGGTCGACCTCGCCGTCCTCGACGGCGTCGCGGTGCGTTTCGTCGAGCAGGTCCCGGCGCCGCGCCGCCTGCGGGCGATGTCCTCGGTCGGCGAGCTCTTCCCGCTCCACTGCACCGCCAACGGCAAGGCGCTGCTCGCCGCGATGCCAACGGAGCAGGTGGAAGCGCTGCTGCCCGCCCGCCTGGAGAGATTCACGCCGCAGACGATCACCTCGCGGAAGAAGCTGCTCGAGGAGCTCGCCCGGGTCGGCGAGACCGGGGTCGCACTCGATCGCGGGGAGCACACAGAGGGAATCTGCGCGGTGGGTGCCGTGGTCAGCGGCGACGGGGGCAATCCCCTCGCTGCGATCTCGGTGCCGGTGCCGGCGCCGCGCTTCTACGGGCGCGAGGAGGAGCTGGCGGCGGCGATCGGCGCCGCGGCCATGGCGGCGGCCAGGGCGCTCGCCTGAGCCACCGCTATTCGAGCGCGAGCAGGTCGACGACGTAGACCAGCGCTTCGTTGGCGCCAATCGCGGGTTCGACGCCTTCGGCCCCGTAGCCCAATTCGGGAGGAACGATGATTTCCCGGCGGCCGCCTTCCTTCATTCCTTCAATGCCCTGTTCCAGCCCGGGAAGCACTTCTCCACCCCCGAGAACGAACGTGTAGGGCTTGTCTTCCCAGGTCGATTCGAACTCTTTCTTGGTTTTGAAGCCGACCCCGACGTAATGGACGGTGAGGGTGTCGCCGGATTTCGCTTCCGGGCCCGATCCTTCTTCGAGGTCCCTGAAGCTGAGCTTCTTGGTCGAGACGCCCTTCGGCACGGTCACCTTGGGTTTCTTCTTGTCCGTTTCGACCTTGGGCGCGGCCGGGGGCGATTCGCCGGGAGGGAGGCTGGATTCCGGGGCGAGGGATTCCCCGCTCGACGTTTCCCCGGTCGCTTCGGCGGTGGTCGCTTCGGTCGCCGCAGTGCTTTCGCCCGAGCTCGAGGAACCGCCGCTCCCGCCGCAGCCGACCCCGACCAGGGCGATGCAGGCAATCAGAGCCAGGGACAAGACCAGGCGCTTCACGATCAAGGAATCCTAAGCGATCAACATCGCTTGCGCCTTGTCGTCACTTCGGGCGCCGCCGCTTGGCAGGGGCCGCTACCGGACCGCGAGCAGGTCGATCACGAAGATCAGCGTTTCGTTCGCCCCGATGCTCGGCGGGTAGCCCGCGGGGCCATAGGCGAGGTTGGGCGGGACGATCAGCTCTCGCCGTCCACCGACCTTCATGCCTTCGATGCCCTGTTCCCAGCCGGGGATCACTCCTCCAGCGCCGAGGGTGACGGGGAAGGGTTCGTTGCGACTCCAGGACGAGTCGAATTCTTCTTCGCTGTCGTAGCCGACGCCGACGTACTGGACCAGCGCTTCGTCGCCGCTCTTGGCGGTCTTCCCAGTTCCCTTTTCGATTTCCTTGATCTCGAGCTTCTTCGGCGGCGGGCCGCTCGGCACCGTCACCTTGGGCTTGGTCTTTTCGCCGCTGCCAGCCTTCGATTCTTCCTTGGGCGCGCTCGATTCGGTGGTCGTTGCTTCAGTCGAGGCGGTGCTTTCGCTGGAGCTCGACGAGTCGTTGCCGCCACCGCATCCCGCCGCGAGGAGGGCGATGCAGGCGATCGGGATCAGTGCCAGCCGCTTCACGGCGGCGGATGGTACGCGACGGTCGCGACGCGGGTCCCGCGCCCTCAGCGCCCCCATCGGGTTCGCCTGGGTGCCGGCAACTCCTCGGCCTCGCACGCGTCGATCTTCAGGATCACGCCGCGTTCGCGAATCTCCCCCACCTCGGGTGCGTCGACGAAGCGCTGGCCGCCCGGGCCGATCTTGGCCTCGATGACGATCCCGTCGAATATGTCGGTGCCCGAGTCGCGGTCGACTCGAGCCACCTTGCCGAGGTGAACGCCGTCGCTGGAGAAAACCGGCACACCCCGGCCGAGCACCATGTAGGAAATCTGATCCCCGAGATCCTCCATCCCGGCAGCGTATCCAGCGCTATGCTCGCAACGGGTTTAGACCGGTAGAGCAAGGAGGAAACGATGGCGATTGGACTGCGGTTGCGCTTCGAGGGCGG
>DASZQM010000324.1:0-15042 GCA_035549645.1 Solirubrobacterales bacterium
CCCGTTTGTGGCCCGCCGCCTCGCCGCCCGGCCCAATCAGGATGTTCCGGCGCGCGTAGCGCAGCGGGAACCGACTCACGGCCGCACCTCCAGCGCCTCTCCCTCAGCGAGCACGAGTCGCCGCGTGGGCTCCACGCCGCGCCCGCGCCGCCGGCCGGGTGGCTGAGCAAGCCGCCGCTTCCCCGAGCGCCGCACCGCGATCGGCGTTGAAAAGAAGACGACCGCCGGGCCGCGCAGGCGGGCACGGCGCAGGGCTGGGGTGCGCTCATCGGGCTCGACCCAGAGGCGCCCGCCGAGATGCCGCGAAAGGCCCGCGAGCGGCAGCGCACGGCCGAGTGAGCGGCGCGAGGGCGCGAGCCGCACGGCCAGCCAGGAGAAGGCGAAGCGGTCGGCGCGACGCCCGTCCGGCGTCGCCTGCGTTCCCAGCGTCGCCACTGCGGCCGGGATCACGATGAGCTTCAGCGGCCAGTCGATGAGTCCGAGTGCCAAGCCGCCGAGCCAGGTCGCCGCCAGAGCGCCAAGCGCAGCGACGGCGGCGCTCTCGCGCCCGCCGACCCCGAGGCCGACGATGCCGGCGAGCACAGCAGCGGCCAGGGCCACCGTCGCCGAGCCCGCGCTGAGGGCGATGACGGCGAGCAGCGTGCCGATGGCGTAGGCGAGCCAGCGCAGCGGCACCCCGCCGGGGATCGGCAGCGAGCGCCCCTCGATCTGGTAGATGCGCCGCTCCGGGCGGAAGATGCGCTGGTAGGAGCGAATCGGCTCGAAGCTCTCGCTCACGGCAAGATCCGCTGTCCGATTGCCCGGGCCGCGTCGGCGACCTGATCGGGGCTGAAGACGAGCCAGCCGACCAGGACGGCGGCGACGAAGAAGACCGCGAGGTCGGTGAACTTCCTGTTCAGCAGGAAGACCAGGCCAACAATCGAGATGATCCCGCCGTAGACCTCCCCGGCGTAGTGGCGCAGCGTCGAGCCGATGTTGTGGCCGACGTCATTGCCGCTCGCTGCGAGGGCGGCGGCCGGGGCGAGCAGGAACGCGCACGCGGCCAGGCCAAGGAGAAGGGCTACGAGGACCCGGCGCTTCACGACAGCGCCCCCGCGACGCGATCGACGTACCAGCGGCCGTGCCGGATCAACTCAAGCCGGTAAGCGAGTCCGAGGCTCGCGCCGCTCAGCGGATCGTGGACCCGCACGGTGGCGAGGACCGTGCGGCGCGGGCCTTCGCCATCGCCGAATTGCTGGACGGCGGCGACCCCGAGAAGCTGAAGCCCGTTGCCGGGCGGCACGACCACCGCCCCGGGTGCGAGCAAGTAGGAGAGATCGGCGGGACTCGTGGCCGAGAAGTAGGCGGGCAGGAAACGCCGCACGAGCTCGCCGATGGCGGAGGCGTCCGAGCCAGCGATAGGTCGGGGAGAAGCGACGTCTTCCCCGACTCCGGCTGGCCCGGCCACCACCGCGGGCGCCCCCGCTGCCGCCACCTCGCCCGCGCCTTCGCGGGCGATCGGGACGGCCAGGTAGACGGTGCGGGTGTCCGCCAGCTCGCAGGCCACCGTGACGAGCACCTGCCCGCCGCCGATGGCTTGGCTGCCGGCGACCTCTGCCTGCTGGACTTCGACCCCGCTGGCGCTGGCGCCCACCGAGGGCACCGATGCGCCCGGCGCCAGCAAGGGCCCAAGCTCGTTGGGCGAAGCGCCGTCGAGGTAGGCACGCACGAAGCGCACCGCGAAGGAGCCGGTGCTCGGATCGACGGCCTCGCTCGGGGAGGCCGCAGCCGGGTCGCTCTGCCGAGGATCGGCGAGGACTGACGCGAAGCCGCGGACGAGCAAGAGGCCGACGAGCACCCACAGCGCCGCGCGGCCAGCCGTCCGAAGCGCCGCGCGTGCCGTGCGGCCCTCGCTGCCACCTCTGCCGATCCGATTACCGACTCCAACTGCCACTTGAAGACCACCTCCTTGTTGTTGGCGGCCAGTCGAATGACTGACTCACCCCTACGGAGGCGCGAACCGGCAAAGTGGTCACAACCGCACAACCACACGGTTGTAAGGTGTGCTGCCGAGCGGGCTGGAGGTGTGTTACTTACCGATCCGTAGTCGCGGATCAGGCTGTGCCGAGGCCGGGGGCTAGTTAGCGCTGAGGGCGGAGCCGACTTGCTCGATCAGCCACATACCGACGAAATCGGCGAGCTTGTAGTGAGTCCACATGCCTTCGCGTCGGCGCCTGACGACGCCGGCCTGGTGCAGCACCCGCAGGTGCTTGGAGACGTTCTGCTGCGTGACGGGAAGGCCGGCGGCCAAGGCGCTTCCGGTCGACCAGCCCCGGTCGTTCAGAGCTTCGATCAATCGAATCCTGATCGGATCGGAGAGAACCTTGAACATGGCGGCGACCGCTTCGACGGCCTCCTCGGAGAGCGGCAGGCGAGACGAGCCGACCTGACCTGGCGTTGGCTTCCTCGACTCTTGCATTACACACTCACTCATTAGGGCCTCTGTCCCTACAGAGCAGCGAAGCGGGAAAGTGGACCCCCCCATTTCTCCTGTCACGGTGAACTGTGAATGCCAGCGGTCGAAGAATTCGGGCAGCACAAAGCGCTCCGGCCCCGAAGAGGGGCCGGAGGGGAGTCGCTCTTTTTGAGGCGCAGCGAAGCCGCGCGACCTTCTAGTGCAGCGCGAGCTCGGTTCCCGCGTAGACCAAGCTCGGGTTGCCGGTGCCGATGCGGGAGGCGTTTAGGCGCCAGAGCCTCTGGACCTCCGCCGCGATTTCAGTGGTGCCGGCGCCAGCGGGAAGCAGAGCTTCAGCGATCGACCACAGGCACTCGCCGGCGCGGACCACATGGACACGGTGGCCCGCGAGGCTGCCAGGCGCGGAGTTGCCCTGCTGGGCGGGCACCGCGGGCGGTGGCTGGGGCACTTCAGGCGGCGGTGCTTCTTCGGGTGGGCTAGCCGGGGTCGGCGCTCCGGCGGGGGGCTGGGCGACCTTCGGCGTGGATTGCGCCGATTGCGTGGGCGCGTTGCCTTCCGGTGCCGCCAGCGCCTGGTTTTCAACCGGAGCCGAGGGCGGCGGCTCCGTGGCGGTTTCGTATTCCGGCCCCTGCGCAGGAGCGCTCGTGGGTTCTTCGCTCACGGGCGGCGGCGCCTGCACCGTGGCTTCTTCTGGCGGCGGCTGGGGTTGAGGTTCCTGGGCGGGTTCGGTTTCCAGGGGCGGCCCTTCTTCGGCTTCTTCTCCCGCGCCCACGACTCCAGGCAGTTCTTCCAGCGGAGTTTCTTCGCCGCCCGGTTCGAGTTCGGGTTCTTCGAGACCGGGAAGGGCTCCGGGCGGTGCCGTTCCTTCCTGTTCGCTGTCAACTTCTCCAGCGAGCGCCATTCCTGGCGCGACGCTGCCGAAGACCAGGACGGCGCTCAAGGCAGCCGCCAAGACCCTGATTCCGAACCGCGGTCGCGAGCGCAGTCGAGATATGGACGTCAGAACCTCGTGGAACCAGGGCATCGGATGCCTCCTCGCTTGTCGATCCTGGGCCTCAATTGAGTGGGGGTGCAACGCAGCGGTAAGACTTCGCTCCGGCGGCGGTGTCGGGGGTGAGCCCAACCGAGCCGCTCTTTTCGGTGATGTAGAGATCCTCGACCCGGCCCGGTTCGCTGCTCGAGGCGGTCACCTCGCTCGTGAGCTCGCCGCCGGCCGCCAGCTGGATCTCCTGGTGCGTGAGTGCCTCCATCAACTCGTTCTGAGTGGGGAGCCTGCGACCCGCCGCCGCGGTGGTGTCGATCCGCCCGCATTCGTAAACGGCCGTGCCGTAGGCAGCCGGTGGATGGGCCTGGGTTTCGACACAGGCACCCGCGGCCGGGATCGTTCCCTGGGGGCAGCGCACGAGGAAGCTTTCGGCGGTCCTGCCTTCGAGGCGAGCCGCGTTGCGGGCGCGAGGCACGGCGCTCAGGCTCGACTCCTTGATCTGCCGGCGGCCGATGGAGTTCCGCTTGATGTTCTTGCCGGTGATCGTGTGCGCCTTGATCTCCTTGCCGGAGATCTTCAACGCTGCGTAGGAGCTGCCGCCGAGGGCGATGAACAACGCGAGCGTCGCGATGACGTTCGCGTAGGTGAGGCGGGGGCGCGGGAGCTTCAACATGCCGGTTCCTCCTTGGGCTCGCTGACCTTGACTAGCCCGTAAAGCATGGCCGTCCTCTCACTCGGACTGCAAGGACCGGACTGATGCCGGTCTCCAGGGGATAGCCGCCCTCGGCGGGCAACCGTGCTCGGAACTTGAACTTTTGAACGCCGCAGATCCGCGTGAAGGGATATGGGATGCGCCAGCTCCCGTCCGCCTTGCTGTGAACCGTGCGGAAGGTCGACCATTCTTCGGAGAGCCACACCTGTAGTTCGATGAGCTTGCCTCTCGTCGGCAGCGGCCTTCCCTGCACGCGGCCGCCGAAGAGGACCGACTGGCCGTTCAGGACATGGGACCGACTCACCTTGAACGAGGAATGGCCGGCGACGAGCACCGCGACGTGGTCTTCGGCTGGCAGCCGGACGGCGGACCCAGGGAATACGAAGCGCAGGGCCTGGGAGGCGCGGGCGTCGATCGCGTAGGCAAAGTGCCCATGCGCACCGCTGGTCAGCGTGGCCGCGAGTGCTTCCTGCCCTTCGCTGATGTGCGAGTAGACCTGCACGGAAGCGCCGGAGATCGGATTGCCCGCCCGATCGACAAGCTGACCGGCGAGGCGTACGTGCTGGCCGAAGCCGACTTCGATCCGGGGCTTCAGCACCGTGATCGTGCGCGTCACCTTGTGGGGCTTGCCGCCGTGGTGGACCGTCCGCCGCACTCGCTTTTTCCCGACCGCTCCGGCACGCACCGAGGAGGCGACTCGCAGCGGCAGCTTCACCTTCATCGGCTGGCCGTCGAGTCGCTGAGTGGTGCTCGCCAGGTTGCCGGCCTGGTCGTGAGCGGTCGCCCGCATTTCGTATTCGCCGGGGGAAAGCGTCGCGTCGTCGACCCTGGTGACGAGGTGGCTGTTTTCCTGGGAGGTCGACAGCGCATCCCAAACACCGGACCCGACGCGGCTGATTTCTATTTCCCCGCCCCCAAGGCCCGAGATCGGGTCCGTCACCTGGACGGAGACCCGAGTCGGGTCGGATGCCGAGAGGGCTTCGAAGCCGAGCTTGGGAGGTTCGGGGTCGAAGCGCAGCTTGACCGGCAGCGAAGCGTTGTCCGGCTGCTGATTGCCGGCGGCGTCTTCGCGCCAGAGCCGCATTTCCCATTCGCCAGGTGACGGGACGGTGACGCCTTCAAGGCGCGCGATCGAGGAGCCGGCGCGGCTGTCGCTCACGCATTCATCGCTGCCGGCCCGACAGACGCGGTAATGGGCGGCGACGATCGGAGCGCGGTCCGGTTCGGGCGCGTTCTGCCAGGCGAGGTCGAAGTCGTTGCGGTTGCGCCAGGCTTCTCCGCCTTCGACGCCAACCGCGGTGACACCCGGCGGGGTGTTGTCGATGTGCGCCGTCACCGTCGCCGAGTTCGCGCTGTTGCCGGCGGCATCCTGGGCCGTGACGAACATCTGCTGGCTGCCGTCCCCAACGCGTTCGGTTTCGACTTGGACTTGGCCGCGGCCATTCGGGCATGGAATCCGCTGGGAGTAGTCGCAGCCGCGCGTGTCGTCAGCGCTTCCCATCCCAGCCACGCTTGCGAACGCGGTCCTGATTCCCACGTTGTCCGAGGCTTCGTAATCGACCGCCTGCTTCCCCCTGACCCATTCCCCGCGAGCGAGCGGAGTGTCGGGCACGACCGAGACCGCCGGACCCGAGGTGTCGACCACGGTCGCTTCCGCCGTGAACGTCTGCATGTAGTTGAGCCCGCGCCCCGAGCAGAACTGCGCCGAAGGCGCACCGACGCAGACGACCCGCTGGACGATCTTGGTGGCGCCTCCGAGGTCAAACGCCCGGGGCCGCGGCCAGCTCGACGCCTGCGCGCCGCCTGGTCCCGGGCAATGGCGGTTGGCCCGTACGTTCTTGATCGTCGCGTCGGACCCGTCCGGGCGAACCGCGTACATCTGCAGCGCGTAGCGGCAATCCCGGCGCTGAGCATGTCCCGACCAGCGCAACCGGGAGAACGCGGTCCCGGGGGGAGCTTCGAGCACGAATGCGGACTGCGCGCCGTGAGCCACTTTGCCGGTGCTGACCACGTTGGCGGTGACGAGGCCGCGCAGACCTGGACCCAATGGGTTGCACGCTCGCCGCCAGCGCATCCCCCGAGTGGCGAAGTTTTCGAAGGCGCCGCTGGCGAAGCTGCCGGCATCGGCCTGGCAGGCGTCAATCGTGAATTCGCCGGCCGCGGCTCGTGGCGGGCTCGCCAGAGGTGCGACGAGGAGGATTGCGGCGACGGCGGCCAGCAGCCACCGGCCAAGGGTCTTCTGCTCAACGGCCATCAGGGACCTCCGAACTGGGGAGCGCCCCCGCCGGAAACCGGAGCGGGGCGCGTGCTTGCGGTGGACGACGTTTCGGGAGCCTGGTATTCAGCTTCGGCTTCGGTGGCCGGATAGTCAGGCGAGGCGGGTTCGAAGCTCTGTTCTGGCGGCGGTGGCGGCGGTTCGGGGGTCGGCTTGGATTCTTCTTCTGGCGCAGGCGTGGGTTCGCTTTCGGCCACCGGCTGTTCGACTTCAGGCGTGAGAGCCGGAGGAACGACCGCGGTCGATTCCGGCGTTTCCGATGGAGACGATTCAGAGGGGGTTTTCGGTTCTTCTTCGCCTCCGCCGATCAGGCCAGCGGCGGCGCCGATCGGATCGACGCTGTTCTGTGCGCAGTAGGTCGCGGCGCTGCCGCCGATGGTCACGCAACTGACGAGGACCGCAGCGACGGTGCCCGGCCGCGCCCCCGCCAGGGGCGTCGGGTCCACCGCCCGGTAGTAGGTGGTCGCCGCTTGCTGTTTCACCTGGGAAGCCCCAGCGGCTACTTGCTGCTTTGCCTGGGAGGCGCCGCCGAGAACCTGCTGCTTGATCGAGGCGAGCCCGTCGACGGTGCGATGCGCAAAGCGCCCGAGGAAGCCTGGGCTGGCCTGTTCGATCACGGGTGCCGGCAGCACCACGGCCGCCTTTTCCCGCCAGGCGTCGAGCCTCTCCCAAAGCATCCCGCAGCGATGGCAGCCCTTCATGTGGAGTCGCGCCTGCTCAGCTTCCGCCCCGCTCGCGAGTCCGTAGGCGAAGCGCAGGATGAGGGGTTCTCCGCGCACGCATCCGCCGCCTGCCTTGCGTGCGATCGCGGCGCGGGCTTCATCCATGATCTCCAAGAGGTCGCGCTTGACGGCGCGCTCGCTGAGACCGAGGCGCGAGGCGATCTCCGGGCGCTTGTAGCCGGCGCCGTACAGCGCGAGGATTTCCCGCTTTCGCTCCGGCAACGAGTCTGAGACCTCGCGGACCAACGTCACCAGTTCGGCTTCGTCCTCGTGAGCGATCGCTTCTTCTGCCGGGCCGGGATCCTCAGCCGGGACCTCCTGCAGCCTCTCGTGGGTCGGATCGACCGGCAGTTCTCGAAGGCGCTGGTCTTCTTCCCGGCTCAAGATGCGATGGGCGGTGGTGCGGACCCAGGTGTAGACCTGGCCGGGGGCCGAAATCCCCTCGCCTTTGTCGACGAAGAGGTCACAGGCACTCTGGATCGCCTCCTCGATCTTCTCCATCGGGATCTCCCGATGAAGCGCGGCGAGCTGCGAACGCAGCTTGCCGCCCCGTTCTCCGCCCAGGTAGGGGCGGAGCAATTCTCCGGCCTCGGAGGTGGCAGTCGTGCTGGCGGGTGAAGGGTCCACTACTCCTACAGAGCAGCGAACCGGGAAAGTGGACCCCCCTTTTCTGACCGCTGCACCCTTCATCCGGCCTCCGAGACACTCTGGGGAGCCGATTAGAGCGTGCGGCTCCGACTACTCCGAAAGCCGATACCCAGTTTTGGGGCATTGCAATCCGTTTGAGCGGACGGCCAGAGCGAATCCGCCGGCTTTGCCACCCTCTGTCGATGCCGGAGGATCAGGGACAACCGCCCAGCGCCATCGCAAGCGTTCCGATCGAGCAACTCTGGATCGAGTTGCCGCTACCCCAGCTGCTCGACACGAGCGTCCTCTTCAAGGAGCTGCACGGGCTTGCCAAGGGGCACCGGCCTCGCCTGCTGTCCGCCGCCCGGTCGGGCACGGCGATTCTCTATGTGCCAACGAACGTCGCCGCGGAGATTCCAGCCAAATTCGACCGCATCGCCTCGGCTGCGCGCGTTCCCATCGAGTTAGTCGAAGCGGCATGGTGGGACCACTACAGCCCCTATGTTCGCGTGGTCGACGCGGCGCCGGCACTAGCAGACGAGCGCCGCCAGAGCTTGTCGGATGAGGATGGCGACGATCTCCCTTTCGCCGATGCCGTGGCGCTGATGGGTCCGATCCTCGCCTTCTCCGAGGACATCCACTTGACCTCGCGGGGACTCGCCTCAAAAGGCTGGCGCGATGTTCCCGAATTGACCCACACCCTCTTGGGCATCGACGCCACTCTCCGGATTACCCCCGAGCTGACGGCCTTGGCGATTGGCGAAGCGGCCAAGCTGGCTCGCCGTTACCCACATCTCGCTGCTGGCATCCTCCTACTGAGCGCCTACATCTTCGGACCCTTTGGACCGGAGCGGGTTCGCCTAAGCGCCGACCGCGCGAAGGCGATCGGGCTCCATCTCCTACGTGGACTTATCTACATCCTGCAAACGCGAAATGAAGCCAGCGGCAAGATCGCGGCCCGTCTTGTGCCGGGCAGCGGCAACGGAGCGCAGCGATCTGTCGTCTTTGCCCTCGCCCGTAGGCGCGAGCCAGTCGCCTTGGAGGCTCTGGCCGCGGAACTACGCCATTCGGTCGAGCCGGACCAACTCCCGCTCATCTTGTCGAGCTGCCCAGCGGTGGTCGAGACCACCGAGGGCTGGCAGCTCGGGCGCCAGATCACCTATCGACCCGACCGCTAGCCATGAGCGAGCCAATCGAGCTGATCTACAACGAGCTCGTCGCTGAGGAGAAGCTGAAGGCCGGGACTAAGTACGAGCGGCTCGCCGCCATCGTTTTCAAGATCCTCAACACCGAGGAGAGCGTCATCCACGATCTCAGGCTGACCGGCGATGGCCTGGAGACTGCCCATCAGATCGACGTCCACGTTCGCCGAGGCGACAAGGAGTTGCGCTGGCTCGTCGAGTGTCGCGATTTTGAAGCCAACGCCAGGTCCCCAAAAATTGGCCTTGGGGAAGTACGAGACTTCGCAAGCGTCGTTCGCGATCTAATGCCCGACGAGGCGATGATGCTGACCACGGTCGGCTTCACCTCGGGCGCTGAAACCTACGCACGGGAGCAGAAGATCAGACTGGCGATCCTGCGCGAGTTCCGAGACGTGAGCGACTGGGAGGGACGTTTCCGCGAACTCCGGGTCAAAGGCACCCTCCAAGGGCCTTCCGACCTCAAGATCACCAATTGGCTCGTTGTCGATGATGAGGAGAGGCGACGGGTCCGCCCTCTGCTCGAAGCGGCGGGAAGCTGGGAGGAACAGCGCGTCACGGACACCCACTCCGAGTATTTCCTCGACTCCGAGGGCGAGCCCGAGGCGACCCTGGCAGAGGTGCTGGACCCCATCTACCTGGACATCCAGAAGAGCTTGACGCCCGGGGTCAACACCGGCACCGCGATGCTCGATCGCACTCGCCACCTCCGCTTCGGAACGGTCTTGGTAGCGCTTCGCGGCTTCGATTGGGAGGTCGAGTTGTTCACCTGGACGCACGAATGGGCTTCCAGGGTGGGCGACGGCCTTGCCAAGCTTTTGCTCAGGACGCTCGACGGCGAAATCGACCAGGCGATCTTCGCGCGCGACATTGTCGCCTGGGAAATCAGCGATAAGGGCGAGGTCGCGCAGCGTCGGCGCACTCACTAGCGGAATCCCGCTGGGGATACTGGACGGGCGAAGGCTTGGGAGGCGACAGTCGTCAGTCGCCGAAGCGACGCTCTACGTGGCGAATGCAGAAGGGCAGTAGGGCAACTACACGAGAAAGGTAACTCGATGGCGAAGACAGCAACTAGCACCAGCGGCGCAGATAGCTCAGTCGCGGACGAGCTCCGCAGGCTTGGCGCGAGGGGTGTCCTCGTGCAGATGGCCGAGCGCGGCCAGCTCCTCGACCTGAAGTGCGAGATGCCGCAGTGCTACCACCACAAGGGTCGGGCCGCATTCGATCCGGTTGCGAAGACGCGCACCAAGTGGGCGCCCTCGCCCGACCACTATCCGACCCTCAAGTCGGCCGGCGGGCACCTCCGTCCCGAGAACGTTCGGCTGTCCCACACGGAGTGCAACCAGCGGGATCACACCCGGCGGAAGCAGATCGGGGCGCTGCTCGCGAAAGGCAAGTCCCTCGCCGAGATCGCCGAGACCCTGAACCGCAGGAATGTCCTCCCGGCCCACGGTACGAACCGATGGACGGCCGCGATGGTGCGCAAGGCCTATGTGTCCTAGCGGCAAGCGGCACCAGCATGGCGCTCTTGGGCAATCTGTGGCCGATCATCGCTCGAAGTTCTCCCGAAACGCCGCATCGTCCCAGCCGGTTTCAATGCCTTGCTGAGCAACCCGACGCGCTGCCAATTTGACGGCGGTGGCAATAACGGGGTAGATCGCTGCCGTCTGGGCAAGACTCAACTCTTCCCCTGAGCGTTTCCGTCGACCTGGGAGCAAACGGACCAGCTCCGGCGGATAGCCGAGGTTGACAAGCGTGTCGTCGCTGCCGTGGATGGAGACGTTTCGAAGGTCGCGAACCAGGGATTTTGCTTCCTCGATTTCTTTCTCCGAATACGAAGCTCGAATCTCACTCCAGACGCCGAAACGCTCGGAGAGGGAAGCCCACCGAGCGTCGCCTTCGCGAGTGGGTCCTCTTCCGAGATCGCAGAGCGCGTCGATCGCAGCCGAAACATGAACCACGCGATCGGTTCGCTCGAGGTCTCGCGGTAGTCGTTCAGCGAGATAAAGAGACCAAGCAGCACTAAGAGCCGCTCGCGCCGCGAGCCGGTTCTCGGCCGCTCGCTCCATCGCTTCAAACGGGGCGAGGACAATTTCCGGCTTACGAGGGAGTTCGTACTCCGTGTAGTGGTAGATGCCCTTACCCCGCACCGGGCTCCGTACCCCTGCCCAGGTTCCGGGCTCAAACAGCTTGCGTGCGGTGCCGCGGTCTATGTAGGGCCGTGGCTCCCAATCACCGAGCGTCGGCCAAAGCTGAGCTCGGTCGGGTGGCACGAGAAGGCACCAAAGCGCCAGCGCATATCGGCCTCGCGTCTGAGCAACGCTTACGGCGACAGGTTCGGCTCCCTGCTCAACAATCAGAAGGGCAGCCGTCCTGCGGCCGTCGAGGGGACCGGAATAGCTGTCGGCGCGATGCCACCTGGCACTGAGGCCGATGTGATCGCGCAGATGACCGGAGATCGTCATGGCGTCCACCGGCGGGTCAGCGTGGCGATCCCAATCCTTGTCCTGAATGAGCTCGGCCAGGCCAATCCGCTCGCTGATCTCGGTGTAGCCGTTGACCGTCGCGTTTGACAGCGGGACCGAAACCAGCCACTCGGAGCTTTCGTCTACGAACCGCTCAAGCTCAGCGCAAAGGTCGTCCCATGCCCCGAGCCCCTCGCGGCTGTGGATTTGCTCGACAATCGTTTCGGCTAGAAAATGCTCGTTGCCAAAACGGTTATAGAGGGCACGGTTGCGCTCCCGCAGCTCGGATATGACATCCCATTTCGCCCTTTCGCCCTCGCTGTCCAGATAGGCGGGAAGCGGCAGGACCTGCTTCACCTCCCCCTTCAGCGGTGGCTTGCGCATCTCTGTATCTGCCCGCGCGACCGCGGCATTGAGCTGCGCCAAGGCCGGCGGGTCTTTGAGCCTTCTCTGGCGGCTCATCGCCTCACTGGTCCGCGCGGAGCGCCAAGGCGCGGAGTCGCTCGATGCACTCTGCTTCAGAGGATGGCAGCCGCAAGAACTCCACAATCTGCCCTGATGCAAGCCGCCAGGGACCGAGATCGGCAGCGGTCGCTTGATCGTCGGGCGCAGGCGGGTACGCCAGCGCTCCCAGCGGGACCTCGTGACCAGACATGTAGGCAGCGAGCTGGTAGAGATCGCCGCGGTCGACGCCGTGCGGACGCTCAGCCGAGGAGCGGAGACGCTTGTACTTGGCATCAAGAACCGCGCGCTCGTGCCCTCGGCGATCAGATATCAGAAGATCAGGCTTGAGCCGACCGATCCGGGTCGAGGGATCGGCGGCCGAGGCGAGCAGAAAAGCAGTCTCCGATGCACCCGTCCCGTGCTCTACTTGACTGCTCCCGCACGCCCGGCGGGCACAGTGAAGGAGGAAGAGCTCCCAAAGCTCGGCGACGTCAACAAGCACGCCGCTGGTGTCGTTGCCGCTGCCAGAGGTGAGGGTTCCGCGACGGCGGGCGATCTCAAGAGAGAGCCGGGCCACCGGCTCGAAGGCTCGCGTGATCGGCGCGTAGCGCACCCGTCGCATCTCGCGTGCCCTGGGAAGAGGCGGGTTGGCCCCCACCGCCGCACGGATCTGCTTCAACAGTTCCTCGGCCAGCTCGGGCCGCCACGGCTTCTCATGCCCGAGAAGGGAGCCCAGGGTTCGATCTGCCAGAACGATCGCCCTGCTGACCGGGTTCTCGACGCTTCGCCTCTCGGTGCGCGAAGCGACCTTCGGGACTCGTGCAGCGCGGAGTCGGATGGTGCCGGGAACGTCTAGTCGGCCACGCATGTAGAGGCCCTGATCGGAATCGGCACGGCGGAAACGAGGCGGTCCATGCCGGCCCGCTTCGGCAAGTGCCGCCGACCACATCCGATCGACCAGCTGGGCGATCAGAGGGCCTTTGGCGGCCTGCGTCGCCGCCTTCGGTATGACCGACATGTTGAGCGCTCGGGCCAGCCAAACACCGATCACGTCGATGCCCAGTCGTGGGGCGATCTGAAGCTCGCGCCCCTCGAAGTTGATCTCGCCGATGAAGCGCCCCGTCCACCAACGGCCATCGGCGCCACGGCTGAGAGCCGCGTCGTCCTCGTCGTCCTGGCGCCGCCGCCCGCTGAGTCGCAGCGTGTGATCGTGATCGGCCAGGTGGCCCGCGAGGCGGGTCAGCCAGGCGTCCTCATCGGCATCAACCGCCCGGTGCGGCGAGAGGTCCGTCAGCGACAGAGTGGGAAGCGTCATCCCTCGGCATCGAAGAGCACGCCGCGCAGACGCTCGATCTCCTCGCGGGCGGTGGTCGGGTCGATTCCCTCCAAGTACTGGCCCAGCACGGGCTCAAGGGAGAGAGACCAAAGGTCGATTAGCGGCTGCTGCGGGCGACCGGGTTTTCTCCAGAGCACCCCGCCCCGGAGCTGTTTGCGGCCTTTCAGCCATGCGCCGGCGAGATAGGACGCATCGAAGTAGTAGGTGTGCCCCAGCGCGTACTGCGCGCCGAGATGGCTCGACGCAGCGATCTCACGGTTGAGCTCCTCGGCACGATCGGCGAGCCGATCGATGTCCTCGGCGGCTCGATCCCACCCGTATTTCGAGGGCGCATACGTCGACCAGCGGTCGCGATTCACGTCGACGATCGGCCCGCGCTCGAAGCCGCAGAGTCGCCAGAAGAAGCGACGGCGCAAGGCGAAGTCCATCTGCTCGACGGACTGGTCGATCAGGTTCATCGTCCCGATCACGTAGAGGTCGTCGGGGAGGCTCAGCTCGACCGGCTCCTCGCCGGCATTGATTCCCGGCAGGACCGCCGCGCTGCCCCGGTTCTCCAGCAAGCTGAACGCCTCGCCGAACATGCGACTGAGGTCGGTGCGGTTGATCTCGTCAAGGACAAGCACGACGGGGAGCGCATCATCGCCGCGCTCCTTCATGCGCTCGACCAAGCGCATCAGGAGCCCCGGCGCGTAGACCGTCCGCTCGCCGTCGAGGCGAAGGCCGCGAACGAACTCCTCGTAGCCGTAGCCGGGGTGGAGCTGGACCCACTCGATGTTTTCCCCTATCAGCCCCGCGAGCTGGTCCTGCTCAGCGAAAAACCGTTTCGCGCCCCACTTTTCGAGGGCGGCGCGGCGGATCAGCGATTCGGCCAGCGCCCTCGTTCGATGAGTCTTGCTCGTTCCGGGCGGGCCGTAGAAGACGAGGTGCTTCTTGTGGAGGAGAAGACTGAGGTCGCTCGCGCCCTCATCGCCGTCCGTTTCGGGGTTCCAGATGTCGCGCAACGGTGGGTAGTAGAAGTCGATCGCGTCGCCGGCCAGGTCGGGTTGGGCGTCGAGACCTTCGAGCGCCTCGCGGATTCGCAAGAGCTGTTCGTCACGCTCGTCGGGGGCCTCCGAGCCGTCGAGGAACTCGCCGCTGAAGGCATCCACGATCTGCTGCTTGTGGGCGCCGCTGGAGATCCGCTCGAACTCCTCGGGCCGCAGAAGATGGAGAAGGATGTGGCGCATCTCGCGCACCGAAACGTCCTCGCTCGCATCGTCGGCAAAATCGCGCAGTGCCCACGGATCCTCGAGCTTGGCGTGCTGCTCCTCGGTAGTCAGTGCCTTCCAGCGAATCGTGAAGTCGAGAAGGTACGAGACCTGGATGTCGCGACGGATGTTGTAGCCGCTGCCAGGGTTGCCGATCCCCTCGTGCATCGCTGCCTCTACCAACGGCCATCCGGGTGGCTCCTCGGTCCAGGCACCCCCGGCTGCGTCGCGGACGATCTTAATCTTCGCCTCGGGACCGATCGCCACGTAGGCAAAGAGGAAGTGGACAATCAGTAGCTCAGCCGCCAACCAACGCAGATCAGGCGAGGCATCCTCGAGCTGCTTTTCGAGCTTTTCCTCGAAGTTCTCACCGGTGCCGAAGATTGCGCCGGTGAGGAACCTCTCCCTGAACTCCTGAAGGTTGGCGAGCGACCACCCGGCGCGCTCCTCGAACAAAAGCGATCCATCGCCGAGGAGACAGCGCTCCTTCCAAAGCGCGACAACGCTGTCGATGCTTTCCCGCGAGCGGCCGGGATCTACAAAACGGGCCACGTGATCATCCTTTCAGGAGGCGG
>DASZQM010000325.1:0-3344 GCA_035549645.1 Solirubrobacterales bacterium
AAGAAGAAGAGCCACAAGAAGCAAAAGAGAGCCGCCGCCAAGGGGAGGAGCGCACGATGAGGGCCCGCAAGCCACTTACAGCGCTGGCGGCGCTCTGCTGCACCGCGGCGGCATTCCTGCCCGCCACGGCCTCCGCGGCCCCGACCCCCCAGCCCGCCTGGGCGATCACCCTGACCCCGATGCCCTCCAACTTCGCCGCGGGCACCGTGCGCACGCCCCAGTACCTGATCCTCGCCACCAACGTCGGCGCCGCCGACACCGACGGGACCACGACCGTGGTCAAAGCGACGCTGCCACCGGGCCTGAAACCGGTCAACCCCTCGGCCGAAGACACCGACCCCAGGGCCGCCGAAGAGAAACTGGCCTGCAAAGTGGAAGCGGTCCAGACGATCGTCTGCGAAACCGACGAACTCATCGGCCCCGGCCGCGTGATCAAAGCCGAAACCGAGGTCGAAGTCGAAGGCAGCGCCAAAGGCACGCTCAACGCCGAAGCCTCGGTCTCGGGCGGCGGTGCCCCTGAAGTCGCCACCTCCTTCCCGACCGAAGTCAAAGCAGAACCGCTCCCCTTCGGCTTCCTGCCGGGCTTTCAGGCCATCCTCAACGACGAAGCCGGCGAACCGCTCACCCAGGCCGGCTCCCACCCCTACCAGCAGACCCTCGCCTTCTCCCTGCCCACCCAGGGCTTCGGCGTGGACATGTCAAACGCCGGTCACGCCCGCGACATCTACGTCGAGCTGCCCCGCGGCATGGTCGGCTCCCCCGCCGCCTCGCCGCGCCTTTGCTCGGAGGTGCAGCTGAGCGGCGCCAAGGGCTGCCCCCTGCAGTCCCAGGTGGGCATCGTCAACTTCACCACCCTGGTCGGCAACAAAAACGTCGGCATCGCCTCCAACAACCTCTACAACATGGTGCCGCCGCCCGGCGCGGTGGCAGAGCTCGCCACCGACCTCGCCGACGGCGGTATCTTCGTCCACATCCTCGTCGGGCTGCGCTCCGATGAGGACTACGGGATCGAGGCCGCCACCCACGACGTCCTGGCGCTCGGCACCGAGCCGATCTTCGGCGTGCAGGCCCAGGTCTGGGGCGATCCCTCCGGCGATGCGCATGACCTGATCCGCGGCGACTGCCCGGCCGGGGAACCCGAAGACTGCGAAGTCGAACCGTGGGAGACGCCCCTGCTGACGATGCCCGGGGAGTGCCCACACGAAGCGCTGCCCTTCGAACTGCGGGCCGACAGCTGGGAGGAACCCTCCCACGAGGTCAAAGCCCTCGAGGAGACCCCCGAAGTCACCGGCTGTGAAGAACTCCAGTTCGAACCCTCGATCGGCTCCCAGCCGACCACCAACCGCACCGATTCCCCCTCGGGGCTCAACTTCGCCCTGCACCAGCCCACCGAGGAACCCCACCCAGAACCGCTCGAAGGCCACGCCACGGCGACCCTCAAGGACGCCGTCGTTCACTTCCCCGCGGGCCTGGCGATCAACCCCGCCCAGGCCTCGGGCCTCGGTGCCTGCAGCGAATCGCAGATCGGCTTCGAAGGCGAAGAAGAAGGGGGTGGGGGCCAGGGCACGCTCTTCTTCTCAAAGGCGCCCCAGAGCTGTCCCGACGCGGCCAAGGTCGGCAGCTTCGAAGCCACCTCCCCGGCGCTGGTGGCGAGGACCGATGACGAAGAACACGCGATCGAAGAAGACCCCGAAGGCAACCCGGTCCTGGAAGTGCTCAAAGGCTCGGTCTACGTCGCCAGCCCCTTCGCCAACCCCTTCAAATCGCTCATCGCCGTCTACCTGGTGCTCGAAGACGAGAAGACCGGCATCGTCGCCAAGCTCGCCGGCAAGGGGGAACTCGATCCCACCACGGGTCAGATCACCACCCGCTTCCGCGAAAGCCCCGAGCTGCCGATCGAAGACATCAGGGTCCACCTCTTCGGCGGCGCCCGCGGCGTCTTCACCACCCCGCCCACCTGCGGCACCTACACGACGAACACCGAGCTCAGCGCCTGGAGCGCTCCCGGGGAAAGCGTCGCCCCCGCCGACTCCTTCCAGACCAGCGCCGCCCCGGGTGGCGGGCCCTGCCCCCAGAGCCTGGCCCAGATGCCGAGCGCTCCGGGCCTCGACGCCGGCACGCTCAGCCCCGCCGCCGGCAAATACAGCCCGCTGATCTTCAAGGTGAGCCGCGAAGACGGCACCCAGCGCCTGGGGCGGATCGAAGCGACCCTGCCCACCGGCCTCTCGGCCAAGCTGGCCGGGGTGGCGCTCTGCTCAGAGGCCGACATCGCCAAGGCGCGCTCGCGCGAAGCCCCCCAGATGGGAGCCGCCGAGCAGGCCGACCCCAGCTGCCCGGCCTCCTCGCAGGTGGGCATCGTCAACGCCGGCGCCGGCTCGGGCCCGACCCCCTACTACACCCAGGGCCGCGCCTACCTCGCCGGCCCCTACAAGGGCGCCCCGGTCTCGATCGTGGCGATCGCCCCGGCCGTCGCCGGGCCCTTCGACCTCGGCACGGTGGTGGTGAGAAGCGCCGTCTACCTGGACCCCGTCACCGCCCAGGCGCGGGTCCTCTCCGATCCGCTGCCCCAGATCATCGACGGCATCCCGCTCGACCTGCGCTCGGTCGCGGTGCGCGCCGAACGCCCCGAGTTCTCGCTCAACCCGACCTCCTGCGAAGAGAAGTCTTTCGGCGGCTCGATCCTCTCCGCGCTCGGGCAGGCGACGCCGATCTCTGAGCGCTTCCAGGTCGGCGGCTGCAGATCGCTGCCCTTCAAGCCCAAGCTCACGGTCCGCCTCAAGGGCAAGACCCACCGCGGCGGGAACCCGAGCCTTCGCAGCGTCTTCACCGCCAAGCCCGGGGAAGCAAACACCGCACGCATCTCCTTTGCCCTGCCCAAATCGGAGTTCATCGACCAGGCCCACTTCCGCACCATCTGCACCCGCGTGCAGTACGCGGCGGGCCAGTGCCCGGCGGGATCGGTCTACGGCCACGTGCGCGCCTTCAGCCCGCTGCTCGACCACCCCCTGGAAGGGCCGGTCTACCTGCGCTCCCCCTCCAACAAGCTGCCCGACGTCATCCTCGCCCTGCGCGGCCCGCCCTCCCAGCCGATCGCCCTCGACGTCGCCGGGCGGGTGGACTCCGTGCACGGCGGCCTCAGGGTCCGCTTCGAAGCGGTCCCCGACGCGCCCCTGACCAAGGCCGTGGTGCAGATGCAGGGCGGCAAGAAGGGCCTCTTTCAGAACTCGACCAACATCTGCAAGGGCAACTTCTTCGCCACGGCCAAGCTGACCGCGCAAAGCGGCACACCCTTGACCCTGCGGCCCAAGGTCATCGCCGACTGCCCCAATTCCTCCAAGAAGGGG
>DASZQM010000326.1:0-4405 GCA_035549645.1 Solirubrobacterales bacterium
AGAGGGCCGGATCGTCGATGCGCCCATCGTACTGCCGCGGCGCTGCCATCCCGCTCGCCTCAGGCCGCGTGCACAGGCACTGCTCTTCCGACATTGACCCCGTTAGAGGTGGGTGAAAGTCGGATGGGCGACTCGGGGTCCAGGGCGCGGCGATAGCCATCGGCGAGCTGCTCCATCGCCCGGTCCCAGGAGCGGGTGCGGGCGGCACGGACGGCCGAGGAGCCGAGGTGGCGGCGCAGCAGCGGCGAGGCAGCGAGCTGCAGCAGCGTGCCGGCTATGTGGTCGGCGTCGGCTTGGCAGAGCATGCCGGTGTGGCGGTTCTCGACCAGGGAGGCCGGGCCGCCCTCGGCGACGGCGACGACCGGCAGGCCACTTGCGCCCGCCTCGAGCACGACCTGGCCGTAGGTGTCCGTGGTCGAGCAGAAGAGGAAGACGTCGGCGCTGGCGTAAGCGCGGGCGAGATCCTCACCTTCGAGCCAGCCGAGGAAGGTGGCGTGCTCGCCGAGCCGGCTGCGCAGCTCAGCCTCCTCCGGCCCGCCGCCGGCAAGCAGCAGGTGCAGCCTCGGGTCGGCCGCACAGGCGCGGAGGAAGCTCTCGGCCAAGAGGTCCACGCCCTTCTCGCGGGTGAGGCGGCCGGCGTAGAGAACTTTGACCTCGCCCGGGTAGTCGGCGCGCGCGGCCTTGTCCGGGTCGAAGCGGGAGACGTCGACGCCGCGCTCCCAGCGCCCCAGCTTGCCGCTCTCGACTCCAAGCGAAAGCA
This sequence comes from Solirubrobacterales bacterium, assembly GCA_035549645.1. GTDB lineage: Bacteria > Actinomycetota > Thermoleophilia > Solirubrobacterales > 70-9 > VRUE01. The sequence goes on from DASZQM010000326.1 coordinate 761, forward strand.
GCGAGCGGTCCGCCGCCGGGCTCGGCGAGAGCACCAGCGAGGGAGCGCCGTAGAACGCGGCCATCGCGCCTTTGGCAAGCGCTTCCATGCCACCGTCGCCGCTGCGCAGGCCGGCGTAGGCGACCAGCTCGGTGTGGTAGCTGGCGATGAGGGGCGTGCCGGCGATCCGGTTGAGCAGCGTGGCGGCGATCCCGGCGGGTCCGGGCGCGGTGACGTGGACCGCGTCGTAGCGGCCCTCGGCCAGGGTCTCGGCAAGACCGGGGAGACCGGGCACGCCGAGGCTCATCCCCTCGTAGAAGGGAACCTCGAGCTCGGCGGCGGCGGGCAGGCGGCGATCGACGCCGGCGTCGGTGCCGACGACCTCGATCTCGAAGCCGGGAACGCCGAGCTCGCGGATCTTCTCGATCGTCGCGCTCACCCCGTGCACCGAGCCGATCCCGTCGGCGATCAGCGCCACCCGCGGGCGTTCCTCGCGGCCGGCGAGCTTCGCCTTCTCCGAGCCGAGGAAGGTGGTCGCGGGCACATAGGGAACGGCGGGGATGACGGCGTCGAATAGACCGCCGACGGCACCGGCGACGTCGCCTTCGCGAGCGCTCGCCGCGCCCTGGCCGATCGCGGCGCGCAGGCGCCGCTCATGGGTGCGGCGGGCGCGGCGGTAGAGGTCGGCGTGGGAGAACTCGTCAGCCTGCATGTAGGCGAGCAGGTCGCGCCCGCGCAGGTCGAGCTCGACCGAGGCGAGCCAGGCCTCGAGCAGGGCGCGCGCGTCGCCGGGGCCGATGTCGGCGGCGACCTTGCCCTCGCGGGCGGCGCCCTCGCCGATCACTCGCTGGGCGATCTTCAGCACCACCGTCGGATCGACCGCCGCGGTGCGCTCTTGGTGCTCGCCGGACGCAGAAGGCGCGCCGAGATTGGAGGGCGCCGAGACTGGGTCGAGGACCAGGGCGCGGGTGGCAAGTGCCATCGCCGCGTGCGCCCACTTGGCGGCGCTGCCCTGTTCGCCGCCGGCCTCGGCGACGCCGGCGCGCATCTGCCGCAGAAACTCTTCCGGCGTGGCGGCCGCGGGCACCGCGGTGAAGGTGCGGCCGATGTCCACGCCGGCATGGTCGTCGGAGCCGCCGATGCCGGTGCCCCCGTGCGTCTCGGTGTAGATCGCGGCGGGCATGTTGAGCTCCGCCGCGCGCGAGCCGTTGCGCACCTCCCAGACCGGGAAGAGCTCGGCGAGGCGACGGCGGTGGCGCGGCGTCAGCGGCGCGTCGACGTTGTAGAACGGGTGCGCCAGGGCGCAGGCGATCTCGTTCCGGTCAAGGTATGCGGCGCAGGCCTCGAGATCGCCGGCGTGTGCCTGCAGCCACTCATGGTCTCCGGGAGTGATCCCGTAACAGAGGACGTGAACCGCCTGGGGCTCGCCGGCGAAGCGAGCGGTCAGCTCCTCGGAGACGAAGCAATCGGGACGGTCGGCCAGCTCGAGGCAACCGTCGATCGTGTCGTGGTCGGTGATCGTGACGAAGTCCATCCCCCGCCGCTTGGCGAGCTCGTAGACCTCCTCGGGAGGGGTTGCGCACTCCGGCAGCCCGAGTGAGCGCTGGACGCCCAGCCGCGAGAGCTGCGAGGCGGTGGAGTGGCAATGCATGTCAACACGGGAAGCCATCGGTGTCTCCCTCTTCTAGTCGTTTCAGTCCCCTTCAGAATTCGCCTTTTGCAGGGGAAAGATGTGAACGACCGGGAAACCGCAGGTGAACTTTGTGTGACTAGAGACTCGCCTCGAGCCCGGCCCAGGTGCCCCTGCTGGCCTCGGCTTGCCAGAGCTCGACGAACTCGCGGAAAAGGCGTTGACGCCGCTCGCGCAGAGCCGCCTCGACCGAGCCGACGCCCTCGACCTTGCCCAGCATCAGGTCGCAGTCGTGCAGGTCGCCGAGGACGGACTGCAGCCGCTTGGCGGCCTGGCGCGCGATCTCGGCGTCCTCGCCCAGGCAAGGAGCAAAGAGCTCCAGCACGTAGCGCAGACGCTTGGCGGCGATGCGCATGTTGTGCTGCTCCTTGCTCGCCTCCACCGTGAGAGCACTGCCGGCGAACTCGCGCAGCTCATCCAGGCGCATCGCGACAATCCGTGCCACGTTAGGCCGCAGCGGCCCCGCGCAATCGAGGCCCTCCACTGCGCGCGCCTTCACGGGGCCGCCGCCTTGGCGAGCTTCTTCAGACGCTTGCGCAGCTTCCGCAGTCGCTTCTTGGCGACATAGGGGCCTAGCGCCTCGTTGGCTCTGCGCTGTCGGACGCCACCCTCCTCGATCAGCTCTCGCAAAGACGCGTGGTCGACCTCTATCGCCTCGCCGGCGAGCTGCTGCAGCAGCTCGATTTCGACGTCCGCGTCGCGCCGCTCGCCGAGCGCGTCGGCAAGCGCCTTGACCTTCTTCAGCGCCTTGCGGTGGCGCTTGGGCGGGAAGCACGGCTCGAAGATCTCCAGCGCCGCACGCAGCCGCCGCGTCGCCACCCGCATGTCGTGCACCCGCTCGACCTGGCCGAGATCGAGGACGCCCTCGGAATGGGCGAAGACCTCCTTCGAGCGAACCCGGACCGCCTTTGCAGCGGCCTCGGAAAACGAGCCTTCGCAGTCGAGCTTGACCCTACGAGCGCCAGCCACGGAACGAGGCTAGAGGACCAAGCGGCTCGCCAGGCGAATCAGGCGACCAGGCGCAGGCGCGAGCCGTTGGTGCTGCCGTTGAGCAGGTCGAGGATGACGCCCTCGCGCAGGCCGCCCTTGCCGATCTGCAGGGGCTGACCGAGCAGCTCGGAGATCTTCTCCAGCAGGAGGACCCCGGTGGTGAGGATGCGAACCCGTTCGGGGTCGAGCTCGAAGCGCCGGGCAACCTCGGCGGCGGGGTCGCCACAGAGCACCCGCACCCCCCGCTCCAGCGTCTCGTACTCGAGCACGGCGCCGACCAGGCGCCGCAGCGAGGTGGCGCTGCCCCCAACGGCGACGGCCTGGCTCGGATGCTCGATCTCGACCCCGGCGAAGATGTCGTCGACGCGGTCGCGAACCTTGCGGATCTCGGCAGCCGAGGGCGGGTCGGAGGAGATCAGCTCATCGGCGAGCACGCCCGAGCCGACCCGCCAGGAGCGCACCTCCTCGGCGCCACCCGGCACCGTGCCGAGGATCACCTCGGTCGAGCCACCGCCGACGTCGACGACGCCGACCCGTCCCTCGACCGGGTGGCCCAAGGTCTTCGTCGCGCCGATGAAGGCGAGCCTCCCCTCCTCCTCGTCGCTAAGCACCTCGATCGGGATCCCGGCGGCGTCACCGATCGCCGCCGCGGCCTCCTCGCCATTAGAGGCCTCCCGAACCGCGGCCGTCGCAACCGCCCTGATCTCCTTGGCACCGAGCTCTTTGGCGAGACGCACCTGCGTGGCGACGACCTCGCTGACCTCGTCGACCTTCTTCGAGCGAATCGCTCCATCGCCGTCAAGCGCCTTGTTGATCCGCGTGTAAGCACGCTGCTCCATCACCTTCTTCAACTGCCCCTCGATCGGCTCCGCAACGAGCACCCGAGTGGTGTTGGACCCGATATCTATGGCGGCACAGAGCGTCACGGCGTCCTTTGGATGTTCCCAGACTCGTCGGATCTCAAGCGTCGGTCGGCGGGGGGGGGG
>DASZQM010000327.1:0-3925 GCA_035549645.1 Solirubrobacterales bacterium
CGGGCCGTCTATGCGGCAAGCGCCACAGGCGCTCTCCCGGCGGGGGTCGGCTCTATGCGTTCCCCCGAGATCTTCGACGGCCTCCCTTCGGTCGGCCTCTCAATCTCAGAAGAACAAGTGGGAGGTTGTCCTATGAGCGTCCTCGAGGAGCGGCTTGGGGCGGCGCCGGCGGTTCAGCTCGCGCGCCGCGCGCTCGCCGGCGAGGAGGGCGTCTGGATCGCGGGCGGCGCCGTCCGCGACGCTGCGCTCGGCGAGGAGGTCGTCGACCTCGACCTCGCCGTCGCCGCTGATCCCGCGCCGCTGGCAAAGGCGATCGCCCGCGAGGGCCGCGGCCACTCCTTCGAGCTCTCTGCCGAGTTCGCGACCTGGCGCGCCGTCGCCGCGGACCACAGCTGGCAGATCGACGTCACCGCCCTGCGCGGGGGCACGATCGAAGACGACCTAGGAGAGCGCGACTTCACGATCGGCGCCGTCGCCGTGCCGCTCGCCGGCGGCGCGCCGCTCGATCCCCACGGCGGCCTGGCCGATCTCGAGCGCCGGTTGCTGCGGGCGGTCGGCGAGGGCAGCTTCGCGGCCGACCCGTTGCGCTTGCTGCGGGCGGCGCGGTTCGCCGCCTGCCTCGACCTGCAGATCGATCCCTCCACTGCTGCCCTGGCGCGGGCGGAAGCGACTCGCGCCGCCGAGCCGGCGGGCGAGCGCCAGCTGGTCGAGCTGCGCAAGTTGGTCGGGGGCCCCGATCCCCTGCGCGGCATCGAGCTGCTCGACGAGCTCGGCCTCACACCGGTGGTTCTGCCCGAGCTGGAGCACCTGCGGGGCGTCGAACAGGGCCCGAACCACCACCTCGACGTGCACGGCCACACGATCGCAGTGCTCGAACGCACGCTCGAGGTCGAGGCCGACCTGGAGCGCTTCGGCGGCGAGCGAGCGGGGGAGCTGGCGGCGCTGCTGGCCGAGCCGCTGGCCGACGAGATGGACCGGCGCACGGCACTGCGCTTCGGCGCCCTCCTGCACGACATCGGCAAGCCGACGACCCGCTCCGAACGCGACGGCTTCGTCACCTTCGTCGGTCACGACCGCGACGGCGTCGGCATCGTCGGCGGGCTCTGTGCCCGACTCCGCGCCAGCCGCGTGCTGACCCGCCACCTGCAGGACCTGACCCTGCATCACCTGCGGCTTGGCTTCCTCGTCCATGAGGCGCCACTGCCGCCGCGCCGCGTCCACGAGTACCTGCGCGCGACCGAGCCGGTCGGCGTCGACGTGACCCTGTTGACGATCGCCGATCGGCTCTCCGCTCGTGGGTCGGGCCCCGTCGCCACGCCGGAGGCGATCGAGGCGCACCTCTCGTTGGCCAAGCAGATGCTCGCGGCGGCGCTCGACTGGCGGCGCCTGGGACCCCCAGCGCCGCTGGTGCGCGGCGACGAGCTCGCCGCCGAGCTCGGCATCGGTGAGGGCCCGGAAGTGGGGGAGATGCTGGCCGAGCTGGAGGCGGCACAGTACGCCGGCGAGGTCACCGACCGCGAGCAGGCCCTCGCCTTCGCTCGCGCCCACCGCGGTTGAGGCGGCGCCGATGATCGAGGCGATCACCTTCGACTTCTGGAACACGATCGCCCGCGCCCCTGCCGGGATGATGACCGAGGCCCGCCAGCGGGCTGTGCTTGCCGCCTGTGCTGCCGCCGAGGTCGAGGTCGAGGAGGCGTTCCTCTTGAACAGCCTCGAGCAGGTGGCGCTCAGCTACGAACGCTCCTGGTCGGCCGGCACGCACTTCCACCCCCGCACCGGGGCCGAGATGCTGGTCGGCGCGATCGGCGTCGAGGGAGCGGTGGCGGAAGCGGTTGCCGATGCCTTCCTCACCGCGGGGAAAGACGCCAAGCTCGAGTTCTCACCCGGCATTCGCGCGGCCCTCGAGGATCTCGCGGCGCGTGGCATCCGGCTCGGCATCGTCTGCGACGTCGGCTTCACCGGCGGCGAGCTGCTGCGCGGCCTGCTCGCCGAGGCGGGCCTGCTCGACCGCTTCTCGGGCTGGGCCTTCTCGGACGAGGTCGGTCACTACAAGCCCTCGCCGCAGATCTTCGAAGCGGCCCTGCGCTCGCTCGGGGCGACGCCGGCGACGGCGATGCACGTCGGCGACCTGCGCCGCACCGACATCGCCGGTGCCGCTGCACTGGGAATGCGGACCGTGCGATACAGGGCTCTGCACGACGATCCAGGCAGCGCGGGCGAAATCGAGGCGGACTTCGTGCTCGACGATCATCTCGAGCTTCCCGGCCTCCTCGACCGGATCGAAGGGCGCTCTCTTTAACAACGCCGGGGCGAACCCGGTACGCTCCCCGCCGCATGGCGAAAGAGGAGAAGATCGAGATGGAGGGCGAGATCACCGAGGCCCTCCCCAACACGATGTTCCGCGTCAAACTCGACAACGGCCACGATGTGCTCGGCCACATCTCGGGCAAGATGCGCCGCCACTACATCCGCATCCTCCCCGGCGACCGCGTGAAGATCGAGCTTTCGCCTTACGACCTCGACCGGGGTCGCATCACCTACCGCTACAAATAGGCGTGTCCGCGCACTTTCGCATCGGCCCCGAGATCGTCCACGAGGCGGTCGACGGAGAGGTGATCGCGATCGACCTCGGCAGCGGCAGCTACTACAGCCTGGCCGGGAGCGGCCCGTTGGTTTGGGAACTGCTTGCGCAGGGAGCGAGCGAGACGGAGCTGCGGGAAGCGCTCGAAGCCAGGTTCGGTGGGGTCGAGACGATCGCCGCGGACATCTCCACCCTGCTCGAGCAGCTGCGTGAGAGCGGCCTGATCGTCGAGGCCGAGCCCGCTGAAGGAGTGGCGGCGGTTACGGCCGAGTCAGGTGAGGAGAGCTACGAGAGTCCCCGCTTCGAGCGCTACACCGACATGAAGGACTACTTCCTGCTCGACCCGATCCACGAGGTCGACACCACCGGCTGGCCGCGGCCGGCCGCATAGCGCGTGCCGGCAAGTCCAGCCGCTGCAGAGGCGAGGGCCGACCTCGCGGGCACCTACTTCGATCGGCTGGGGGAGTGCTTCGAGCGGGCCACGGCGACCGCCGGCGCCGGCGCCATGGATCTCGAGATGGCGGGCCTGCCGCTGCGCCTGCGCTTCGCCGGCGAGGGACTGCGGGAGAAGCTGCTGGCGCCCTTCGAGCACCTCGCCGCGCCCGCACCCGCGGCTGATCCGGAGCTGACGATCTCCCTCTTCGACACCGCTTCGAGCGGAATCGAGCCGCCGGCGCCGCTCTGGGACCCGATCGAGGCGGCGCCTGGCACCAACCCGGCGGTCCGCCTGCGCTCGGAGCGGGCCTGCGTGCTCGCCGCCGCCGGCAGCAGGGCGCTCACCGCCGCCGCGCCCGCTGCCGGGACCGCCGTCTTCCACCTGCCCGACGCGGCCGCGATCCCGGCGAACGAGCGGGCGGCGCCGATCCGCGAGGCGCTGCAGCTCTTGATGGCGGCGCGGGGTCGTTTGATGACCCACGCCGGCGCGGTCGGCCGCGACGGCCGCGGCGTGCTCCTCGTCGGCCGCGGCGGCTCCGGCAAGTCGACGCTGACACTCTCCTGCGCGCTCGCCGGGATGGAGATCGTCGCCGACGATTACGTCCTGCTCGAGCCCGAGTCGCGGGCCGCCCACGCGATGCAGTCGACCGCGAAGCTGACCGAGGACAGCGCCGAGCGCCTCGGCATCCCGGCTGAGGTCGTCGACCCCGCCGGCTTCGAGCCGACCCTGGAGGGCCCGGCCAAGGCCCTGGTGGACATCCGCGCTCTCGCCCCCGGCGCCCTAAAACGGCAGCTGGAGGTCCGCGCCATCCTCGCCCCGACCCTGAGACCGTCTGAACCCGCGTATATCGCGGGTTCAGACGGTCTCGGCGAGCACGGACCCGCGGTGCGTGCCATATCGGCGGCGGA
>DASZQM010000328.1:0-1694 GCA_035549645.1 Solirubrobacterales bacterium
AGAGGCACTCGGCCGCCGGCTGGCCGAGGACGTTGCCGCCGACTCCCCGGTCCAGGGCTTCGACAACTCGGCGATGGACGGCTTCGCGGTCCGCGCCGCCGACACCGCCGCGGCGCGGCCGGGGGCTCCGATTGCGCTCGAGGTCGCCGGGGAGTCCCGGGCGGGCCACCCGGCGGGCGTCGCGCTCGCGGCCGGCGAGGCGATCGCGATCTCGACCGGAGCGATGCTGCCCGCCGACGCCGACGCCGTCGTCAGGGTCGAGGACATCGAGCGCCGGGGGGATCGCGTCCTCGTCGAGGCGCGGGTCGTAGCGGGGTCGAACGTTCGCCGCGCGGGCGAGGACATCGCCGCCGGCGAGACCGTGCTCCACCGCGGGGCGCGGATCGGGCCGGCGCAGCTCGGCGTCCTCGCCTCGGTCGGCCGCGACCGGGTGCGCTGTCACCGGCGTCCGCGGGTCGCGGTCCTGACCAGCGGCGACGAGTTGAGGATGCCCGGCGAGCTGCTGGCCGCCGGCGAGGTGCGTAACTCGAACTCCTTCTCGGTTCCGGCCCTGGCGACCCTCGCTGGGGCCGAGGTCTGTTCGGTCGCCTGGACGCCGGACGAGCCCGAGGCGACGCGCGTCGCGCTCGAGGCCGGACTCGATGCCGACGTTACGCTGGTCTGCGGCGGCGTCTCGGTCGGCGAGCACGATCACGTCAAGGACGTCCTCGATCAGCTCGGCGTCGAGCGCGTCTTCTGGCGGGTTGCGCTCAAACCCGGCGGCCCGACCTGGTTCGGGACCCGCGGCGAGACCCTCGTCTTCGGCCTGCCCGGCAACCCGGTCTCGGCGATGGTCACCGTCATCCTGCTCGCTCGTCCGGCGTTGGTCGCTCTCGGCGGCGGGCGTCCCGATCGGCGGCGGACCTTTGCGACGCTCGCCTCGGACTACGAGAAGTCGCCCGGCCGGGTCCACGCGCTGCGCTGCCGCCTCGAGCTGACAGAGAGCGGTTGGCGCGCGCACCCCGCCCCGCGTCAGGGATCGCACGTTCTCACCTCGATGCTCGGCGCCGACTGCCTGGCGCTGGTCCCCGCCCGGAGCAGGTACCTTCGGGCCGGCGAGCAGGTCGAGATCGAGCTGCTGGACGAAGCTAGCATGGCCTCATGATCGTCCGAATCCGCCTCTTTGCGATGCTGCGCGAGCGTGCCGGCCGTGACTCGGTCGAGGTCGAGCTGCCGCCGGGGGCGACGGTAGCCGACGCGTTGCGCGAGCTGGCGCTCGACCCGGCGCTGACCGAGATGCTGCGGCGGCTGCCGGTGGGGATGGCGGTCAACCGCGAGTACGTCGGGGCCGAAACAGTGCTGTGCGCCGAGGACGAGCTGGCGCTGATCCCACCGATCAGCGGCGGCGCCCCGGTGCACGCGCGGGTCAGCGAAGAGCCACTGTCCGCCGACGCGCTCTCGCGTCGGGTCGGCGACCCGAAAGCCGGGGCGATCGTCTGCTTCCAGGGCGTCACCCGCGAGGTCGCGCGCCTCGACTACGAGGCTTATCGCGAGATGGCGGAGCTGCGGATCTCGCAGATTCTGGTCGACTGCGTCGAGCGCCACGGCCTGACCGCCGCCGCTGCCGAGCATCGGGTCGGCCCGGTCCCGCTCGGCGAGCCGGGCGTGGTCGTCGCCGTCTCCGGCCCTCACCGCGGGGAAGCTTTCGCCGGCGC
>DASZQM010000329.1:0-21569 GCA_035549645.1 Solirubrobacterales bacterium
GCGTTGATCACCATCCGCAGGTACTTGCTGACCGAGACGCCGGGGATCGAGACCGGGTACTGGAAGGCCATGAAGAGACCGGCGCGCGAGCGCTCGTCGGGGTCGGCCTCGGTCAGGTCCTCGCCCTTGAAGGTGATCGTGCCCTCGGTCACCTCAAGCGCCGGGTGGCCCATGATCACGTTGGCCAGGGTCGACTTGCCGGAGCCGTTGGGGCCCATCAGCGCGTGCACCTTGCCCTTCTCGACGTCGAGGTCGAGACCGCGGAGGATCTGCTTGTCCTCGACGCTCACGTGCAGGTTGCGAATCTCCAGCTCAGCCAAATCTCACTCCGTTTCTGGGTTTGTGAAGGTGAAGTCTTGCCTAGACGGCGCTGCCGACCGGGGCACGCGTCTCGGCTTTGTCGCCATCGGCGCCGAACTCGACCAGCTCCGCCAGCGTCGTGCCGGAGAGGGCTTTGGTCACCCCACCCTGCACGCGCATCCAGAGCAGCTTGGTCGAACAGGCGTGGTCGCCGTCGTCCTCGTGCGAGCAGAGCACTTTGCCGTCGGGCGTGTCGTGGAAGCACTCCATCGGCGCGATCTGCCCTTCGAGCGCCTCGACCACGGCGTCCATCGTGATCTCCTCGGCCGGTTTGGCCAGGCGGTAGCCGCCGTGGGCGCCGCGGGTCGAGGTGACCAGGCCGGCCTTGCGCAGCTTGGCGACCAGGTGCTCGAGGTAGGAGAGCGGCAGGCGCTCCGCCTCGGCGACGGCACTGAGCGAGATCGGCGCGGCCGTGCTGGGCTGGCGGCCCAGCTCGACCATCAGGCGCACGCCGTACTCGGCTTTGGTCGAGAACAACATCTGAGAGAAATCCTACTGAAGCGGTCGGTTATGCGGATTCCGTCGCGGCTTCCTGCTTGCCCAGTTCGACGTGGGCGCGGCTGTCGCTGCCGCGGATCAGGACCAGGGTGAGGACGAAGCCGAGCAGGGCGATCGCGGCGCCGCCGAGGAAGGCGGCCTGGAAGCCCTCGGTGAGTCCGTTGGCCACCGAGGAGGTGCCGGAGGACATCACCGAGTCGGTGCGCGAGATCGCGATCGCCGAGAGCACCGCCAGCCCGAGCGCGCCACCGACCTGCTGGGAGGTGTTGATCAGGCCGCTGGCGAGGCCGGCCTCGTGCTCCTCGACGCCGGAGACCGCCGCGATCGTCGTCGTCACGAAGGCGAAGCCGAGGCCGGCGGCGGCGAAGATCGAGGGCCCGAGGATGTCGGTCGTGAAGCCACCGCCGACCGAGACACGGCTGAACCAGAGCAGGCCGACGGCGATGAACAGCAGGCCGACCGCGAGCACCGGCTTGTAGCCCAGTTTGGTGACGAGCTGGGAGGCGATGCCGGCCGAGGCGATGATCACCAGCGAGAGCGGCAGGTAGGAGAGGCCGGCGTGGATCGGGCTGTAGCCGAGCACCTGCTGCATATAGAGAGTGATGAAGAAGAACATCGAGAAGAGCGAGGCGCCGACCAGCAGGCCGACCACGTTGGCGCCGGTCAGCGTGCGGATGCGGAAGATCGAGAAGGGGACCAGCGGCTTCGCCGTCCGCAGCTCGATCGCGACGAAGGCCCCCATCAGCAGGACGGAGAGGACGAGCAGCCCGATCGTCTGGGTCGATCCCCAGCCGGCGCTGTTGGCGTCGACCAGCGCGTAGACGAGGACCGTGAGCGCCGCGGTGACCGAGACCGCGCCGGCGACGTCGAAGGTGCGGGTCTCGCTCTCAGCCCGGCTTTCGGCGATCAGCCCCGGGGAGAGGGCGAAGGCGACGAGGCTGACCGGCACGTTGACCCAGAGCACCCACTCCCAGCCGAGACCTTCGGTCAGCACGCCGCCGAGCAGGACGCCGGCGGCGCCGCCGGCGCCGGCGACCGCCCCCCAGGCCCCGAGCGCCCTATTGCGCTCGGCGCCGTCGCTGAAGGTGGTGGTGACGATCGAGAGCGCAGCAGGGGAGATGATCGCGGCGCCGAGTCCCTGCGCGGCGCGGGCGGCGATCAGCTGTCCCTCGGTCGCGGCGAAGCCGGCGGCGAGCGAGGCGACCGCGACCAGCATCAGCCCGGCCATGAAGACCTTGCGCCGCCCGACCAGGTCGGCGGTGCGACCGCCGAGCAGGAGGAAGCCGCCGAAGGTGAGGACGTAGGCGTTGACCACCCAGGGCAGGTTCTCCTGGGAGAAGTCGAGCGCTTTGCCGATCGAGGGCAGCGCCACGTTGACGATCGAGGCGTCGAGGACGACGACGAACTGGGCCGAGCAGAGGAGGATCAGCGCCAGCCAGCGCTTCTCGCTGTATTCCCCGTTGGCGGACATCGACTTGCTCAGTCAATCAAAACGCGATCACGGCTCGATCAGGCCACGGCGGATCGCGTAGCGGACCAGCTCCACCCGGTCGCGCATGCCGAGCTTGCGCATCGCGGCGGAGCGATGGTTCTCAACGGTCTTCTCGGAGAGGTGCAGCAGCTCGGCGATCTGCTTGGTCGTGTGCGCCTCGGCGACCAGCTTCACCACTTCCTCCTCGCGCGGCGTCAGCTCCTCCTCGCCCGAAGAGCCCCGCTCGAGCACGTCCTTGATCAGCGTGCGCTGCGCCTCCGGCGTGAGGAACGGCTCGCCCCGCTCGACCGCCCGGATCGCCGCCAGCAGGTCGGTGTCGGCCTGGGCCTTGAGCACGTAACCGGACGCCCCGGCCTTGAGCGCCTCGAAGAGGTAGCGCTCGTCGTCGTGCATCGAGAGGATCAGCACGGCCGTGTCCGGGCTCTGTCGCTTGATCTCCCGCGTCGCCTGCAGCCCGGTCAGCTTCGGCATCTTCACGTCGAGAATCGCCAGGTCCGGCCGCTCCCGCACCGCCAGGTCCCGCGCCTCGGCCCCGTTGGCCGCCTCCCCGACCACCTCGATGTCCGGCTGACGCTCGAGCAGCAGCCGCAGCCCCGAGCGCACGATCCCGTGGTCGTCGGCGATGAGAACGCGCAGCATCCCCTCAGTTTTTCAGCCCACGCCGGGCGTCCCGGAAGTTTCCGCCGGACGGGCCGGACGGGGGAGAGGAGGAGGGCTTGGCGACTTACCTGTCCTGATGGGACGGAAAGTCGCCAAGCCCGACCAGCGGATTGCCGATATCGCCAAGAAGCAGCACGGGGTGCTTTCCATCGACCAGCTGCGCAGATACGGTCTTGGAGAAAAAGCGATCGCGCATCGCGTGGCTCGGGGTTCGCTGCACCGTGTGCATCGTGGGGTCTATGCGGTCGGCCACTCTGGACTCCCGGACGAGGGCCGCTGGCTTGCGGCTGTCCTGGCGCTTGGCGGGGGTCCGTACGGTGGCGGATCGGTCCTCGAGCACTGGGGCGCGGCGGTGAGCCATCGCAGCGCGCTCTCGCTTTGGAGCCTGCTTCCGGCCGATCGGCCTCCCTGCGATGTCATCGTGGCCGGCTCTGGAGGCAGGGCGCGCCGAGTCGGGATTCGAGTCCATCGCTCGCTCACTTTGGTGTCCGGGGAGGTGACGCTTCATCGCGGGATTCCAGTCACCACGCCAGCGCGGACGATCGCGGACCTACGCCAAACGATCTCGATCCACCGCCCGGACGCGATCTCGCATTACGAGCTGCGCAAAGCGATCCGCCAGGCAAACGTGCTCGGCCTGCCGGTCGATCGCCGGGACGCCAAGGTGCGGACCCGCAGTGACCTGGAGGCCGATTTCCTGCGGCTGTGTCGCCGCCGCCGGTTGCCGCCTCCCGAGGTGAACGTTCGCATCGGCCCTTACCTCGTCGACTTTCTCTGGCGGGAGCGGCGGTTCGTGGTCGAAACCGACAGCTATCTCTACCACCGCGGCGAAGTCGCTTTCCAGGAGGATCGTGCTCGCGACCTGGACCTGATGAGGCGCGGTTTCGAGGTGCTGCGGATCGCCGAATTGCAGCTGGACGAGGAGCCGACTCGGGTGGGGGATGTCCTTACCGCGAAGCTCGCGGCCGGGCCGGGGTGACGAGGCGGACGGTTGTGCCGCGCCCAGGGCGCGACTCGATCGTCAGCTTGGCGCCGATCAGCAGCGCGCGCTCGCGCATGCCGGCGATGCCGAGCCCGCCCTGGGACTCGTCGAAGGCGAAGCCGCGGCCGTCGTCGCCGACCTCGAGCTCGACGCCGTCCTCTTCGTCGCTGCGGAGGTGCACCTCGACGCTCTTCGCCTCGCTGTGGCGCGTTGCGTTGGAGAGTGCCTCCTGGGCGACGCGGTAGACGACAAGCTGGGTGTCGTCGTCGAGGTCGGAGAAGTCGCCATCGGCCTCGAAATCGGCCTCGATCTCGCCGCGGGCGAGCTGCTCTACCTGTCCCGCGATGGCGGCGGTGAGGCCGAGGTCGTCCAGGGCGGTGGGGCGGAGTTGGCGAGCGAGCGAGAGCAGCTCCTGCATCGCCTGGTTGGCGAGCGCCTTGGTCTCGGCAAGTTCGGCCTCCAGCTCCGGCGGGGCGGCTTCGCGCGCCGCCTCCAGCCGCAGCAGCAGTCCGGTCAGCGACTGGTTGACCTCGTCGTGGAGGTCGCGGGCGACCCGAGCGCGCTCCTGCTCCTGAGCCTGCAGTGCGGCGGAGCCGGCCCGGCGCCGCTCGGCTTCGAGGCGCCGCATCATCCGCAGGAAGGCGAGCTCGATCCGCTCCACCTCCTCGGTCTCGCCGATGCCGTCGATCGAGTGGGGGAGCAGCGGGCCGGGCCGGCTCAGGTCGACCTTCTCCATCTCCTCGATCAGGCGCTCAAGGGGGGCGCGGCGGCGGCGCATCATCACCAGGCCGGTGGCGAGGCCAGCCACCGCTGCCAGCAGCACGACGATCGCCGCGATCGTCACCGGAGGCCCACCGATTGCATGGGCTCAAGCCTAGGTGGTCCCACCACCGCCAATAGGGGATGGCACCTATGGTCGTCACGGCACGGCGCGCTCATACTGGAGTGACCCCACTAACTAGGAGCACACCGCATGAAGACAACCAAGCAGTCGACCTTCGGCGCGACGATTCGCACGACGATCCTGATGGCCTCGCTCTCGGGGCTGCTCGTCGTCATCGGCGCCCTGATCGGCGGTGCCCAGACCGCGTTGCTCTTCCTCCTGATCGCCTTCGCCATCAACTTCTTCTCCTACTTCTTCAGCGACAAGATGGCGCTGGCGATGAGCCGGGCCAAGCCGATCGACGAATCGGAAGCCCCGCGGCTCTACGAGATCGTGCGCGAACTGACGACGCGGGCGGACCTACCGATGCCGCGCCTCTACATGATCCCCCAGGACCAGCCCAACGCCTTCGCCACGGGCCGCAACCCCAAACACTCCGCCGTGGCGGTCACGCGGGGGATCACCAAACTGCTCTCCGAGGACGAGCTGCGCGGCGTGCTCGCCCACGAGCTCACCCACATTCGCAACCGCGACATCCTGATCCAGTCGGTCGCCTCGGCGATCGGCGCGGCGATCACCTACATCGCCTACATGCTGCTCTGGTTCGGCAACGACGACGAGTCGCCGCTCGCCCTGGTCGGCCAGCTGGCGACCTTCCTGCTGGCGCCGATCGCGGCCAGCATCATCCAGCTGGCGATCTCGCGCCAGCGCGAGTACGCGGCCGATGCCGGCGGCGCCGAAATCTGTGGCAACCCGGAGTCGCTGGCCAGCGCCCTGCTGCGCCTCGAGCAGGGAGCGGCGGCGATGCCGATGCAGGTCAACCAGGCGGCCGAGCCGCTCTACATCGTCAAGCCCTTCTCGGGCAAGGGCATCGCCGGCCTCTTCTCGACTCACCCGCCGATCGAGGAGCGGGTGAAAAGGCTGCGCCAGATGCGGCCCAGCATGGGCTGATTCTGTAAATCGTCCACTAGATGGCTGAAAATCGGCCACCAAGTGGTCGATTTACAGGGGTGGCCGAGTTGAACTACGCGTGGTGGCTGTGCTGCCCATCACCCGGTCGGCGGGCAGGAGCGAAGAGGCTTTCGCGCAGGGCAAATAGGGAGACGAGCGTCTCGATGACGACGAGGGCGGCGACGGTGAGGCCGTTGCTCCAACTTAGAACTTCCGATGCTCCCCATACGACCACGGTGGCCACGCATGCCATTCCCATGTAGAAGAGGAAATGCCGCATCGTGAGGATCTTCATCTCGGCACGTGGTTTCATCACGATCAGAGTAGCGCGCGCAGGCCCGTGAGCAAGAGACCCGCAGCAAAGAAGGCAAGCGCTATATAGGCGATGTAGACCGGCCAGAGCTCGAGGTCACCGGTGCGGTGGTAGTTGACGACGGCAACGAGCATTCCGACGGCGGTCCCCAGAGCAAAGAACTGGATCGGTAGATCCAGCGCGGGAATCGAAGTCGAATCCATGCTTCATAAGGGAGCGAGCAACGAATTCTCCTCCCTGTTGTCGTATTGAAAAGCCTCTAGGTCACCTTTCGATACGCCAGAGAAGGTCCGCAAAAGCGGGCCTTCTCTATGGATACGGCGACGTTCTATTGACCGGGGGCATATTTGAGAACTAAGCTGTACGCGAAACGGATAGCCCGTATCGCGACCATGGCAAAGGCCAGCGCCAGCTCAAAACCCGACGCCCCCAAGCGCCTCCCGCGAGGGCGGCACGCGCTTGACCCCGACGAGGTGCTGCGCGACCAGCGCGAGCGACTCCTGGCAGCTGTGCCTGCAGTGGCGGCCGAGCGCGGCTACGAAGCGATGTCGGTGGCCGACATCGTCAAGGCCGCCGCCGTCTCACGCAACGCCTTCTACAAGAACTTCAGCGACAAGCAGGATTGCGTCGCCACCGCCCACGAGCTCGGCCATGAGCGCCTTTTCGAGCTGCTCTCGCTCAATTGCTACGAGGGCGCGACGACCGAGGAGCGGGTGGGGGGGTCGCTCGAAGCCGGCCTCGACCTGCTCGCCGACGATCCAGCTCTCGCGCGTTTCCTCTTCGTCGAGGCGCCATCGGGAGGCGACGAGATCGCCCTTCGCTACCACGAGTGGCTCGGGCGCTACGGAACCCTGCTGCGCTCGGCCGCTCCGGACCTACCGCCGGAGTCTCTACCTGAACCCGAGGTCGAGCAGGTGATCGTCGGCGGCCTC
Source organism: Solirubrobacterales bacterium (assembly GCA_035549645.1). Taxonomy (GTDB): domain Bacteria; phylum Actinomycetota; class Thermoleophilia; order Solirubrobacterales; family 70-9; genus VRUE01. Next base: position 7,072 of record DASZQM010000329.1, read on the forward strand.
GCTTCCCGCGTGGCCAGCGAGGTGCTGCGGGGGAGGGGGGAGAAGCTGCGCGAGCTGGCCGATCCCTTCCGCGAGTACGTCCTCGCCTTCTATCGCCTCGGCGAGCCCGGCCCGAAGGAGGGGAGGGTGCTCCCCTTCGAGCAGGAAGAGCGCTCCTCCGAGGCGGCTTACGAGCCGCGCCGCAAGCAGGCCAGCGCCTAGCTCTGCCTCTCTCCTGTAGCCCGGGGCGAAGCGATTTCACGCGCTTTCCCCTGCAAACTAGGCACTTTCTCAGCAATACCAAGTGCGTACCTTGACAAAAGCAAACGAGAGTGTTTACATCTCGGCTGTCTTCTCATAGGTACGAAGACGGTATGGCTAACGCCTAGCAGCACCAACAGGGACATAACCGAGCCTCGAGGAAGCCGCAAAGGGAAGCGGCGGGCAGAGGGGCTCACGGGACAAGGAGAGAGATCTAGATGTTCTCGACGCTACGCACGCGATTCGGGATCCCGGGAGTCATCTCGGTGATTGCCTTGGTTTTCGCAATGCTCGGCGGCGCTTATGCCGCCAACAACTCAGCTTCAGGTGGCAAGGCCACCGCAAGCGCCAAGGCAAAGAAGGGGCCTAGGGGCCCCAAAGGCGCGACCGGACCAGCAGGTCCAGCCGGCGCCGCCGGCGCTGCCGGACCCGCGGGCGCCGCCGGACCTGCCGGTGAAGACGGCAAGAACGGCAAGGATGGCAAGGACGGCAAAGACGGGGAAGATGGCCTCGACGGCCAAAGCGTCACTAACACCGCTCTGAGCTCCGGCGACTCGAACTGCCCCGAAGGCGGCACCAAGCTCGAAGGCAGCGCGACCACCTACGCATGTAACGGCGTCAAAGGAGCCAAGGGCGACGAAGGCTCCCCTTGGACACACCTCGGCGTGTTGCCTGCCGGCCAGACCGAGACTGGCGCCTGGAGCTTCGGGGTAAAGGAAAGCCCCTCGGTGAACTACGTGCCGATCTCCTTCACACTGCCGCTGCCCCAGCCGCTCAGCGGCACTGCGGCTGTTCATTACATCAACGCAGCGGGTGAAGAGCAGGGCGGTCCTGCCTCGGCGGCGTGCCCCGGAAGCGCAGCCGAACCGAAAGCCCTGCCCGGGAACCTCTGCCTCTACACCGGGCTCGAAGCCAACATTTCCCTAAGCAACGAATCCATCGGTCCGCTGAGCGGGGAAGGCGAAGCGGAAACCTCCAAGGCCGGCGCCGTGATCCTCATCGTGAATGGAAGCGGAGGCAAGGGGATTGGAAGCTGGGCCGTTACCGCGCCGGCGGCCGGGTCTTAGGGCAAACCCCACGGCCTGTACACCACCTCAGAAGGAGCACACAGTGAATGCTGGAGATCTCAATGGCTTGTCTTCGCAGCAGTGTGGGCGGCTAGGTCTTGCGACGCTCGCCACGATCTTGGCAACGATGCTCCTTCTGGTCCCCGCGGCAGATGCCGCGGGGGGCTGCCCCAACGAAGCGATCCGCGAAGCACAGGGCACGACCGACCTTCCTGAGTGCATGGCGCTGGAGATGGTCAGTCCGGCGAAGAAGTTCGTCGAGCCGGCGAGCGCTCCTGTCTTCTCCGCCGACGGCGAGCGGGTTCGCTTCCGCTCGCTGGCGGCGCTGGCCGAAACCCCCGGCCTTCAGTCTTACTCCGGTGACCAATACATAGCCACCCGCACCGCCGGCGGTTGGGACACGGCGCCGACTTCGCCCCCGAGCGCGGCCGAAATCTGGATCGGCGGCGAATACTACGGCGGCCCCTTCGCCTACTCCGCCGATCTCAGCCGCTGGAATCTAATGGGTGCCACCCAAGTCCAGTTCAACGCCGGTGTCTTCCGGATCTTCAGCAGCGGCCTCGACGGCTCCTTTTTCCCCCTCTCGCCGCTCTTTGTTCCGATCGATGACAGCGGTACCGACGAACTTGTCAGGGCGCTGAGCAGCACCGAATCATCCGGCACCTCGACCGACCTCTCGACCACCGTCTTCTCGCCGGCATTGGTCACCACCTCGTTTCTCCCTGATGATCCGCAGATCGAGATCGTGGATCGACTCGATCAGGACTTCAACAACTACGTCGTCTCGCTCGACTCTTCAGGGGAACCCTCGATCGAATTGCTGGCGCGCGACAAGGACGGCAAAGTCTGGGGTGAGGCCTGCGGCGCACACATCGGTGGCGGTACCAGTAACGGCGGCGGCGATTCATTTGGCAAGACGAGCCAGGGCGCGATCTCAGCCGACGGCGCGCGCATCTTGATTTCGACCCGTCCCGCCCAGAGCGGCAGTGGCAAATGCGGCAACGGTGTTCCTGCATCGGTTCCCCTGCGCATCCTCAAGCGCACCCGCACCCCGTCCGGCCCGGTGATCGAACCGCTTCTCCACGGCGGCCAGGCCGAATGGGAAGAAGCAGGCGACGATCTCTTCGAAGGCGCCTCGGTCGACGGCAGCAAGGTCTACTTCACCACCACCCGCGCCTTGTTGCCCTCAGACCAGGACTCGGGAAGCCAGTGCAGCGCTGAAGCCGGGGCCTCAACCGGCTGTGACCTCTACCTCTATGACTTCGACAAGCCCGTCGGACAACGGCTGACCCAGGTCTCCCTTCCAACTCAGCCTGGAGAGAGCGCCGACGTCCTCCACACGATCACGGCTATCTCAGGCGATGGCTCCCACGCCTACTTCGTCGCCGAAGGAATCCTTAGCGGGGCCAACGCGGCAGGCGATTCACCGACCCAGGGAAAACCGAACCTCTATCTCTATGAGCGCGACGGCGCCCACCCCAACGGGCAGACGACCTTCATCGCCACCCTCGACCCGGGCGATGAAGGAAGGCTATGGGGCGTCGGCAAGAGCTTCTTTGGTGATTCCTACGCGGTGCCACGGCAGGGCAAGGACGGCGAAGGCCATGAGATCGGCGGCGACGGGCACGTCCTCGCTTTCGCCACCAAGGCCCCTCTGAGCGCGAGTGACGCGGACGGTACCCGCCGCGACGTCTACCGCTATGACAGCAGCTCCGAATCACTGGAATGCGTCTCCTGCTCGAGCAGCGGCGCGGAAGAAGGGTTCGACGTCAGCGTGGTCGCACCGACGGTCCTCGGTGGCGCCCCGACCTCCGCCGCTGCGGTCGAAGCGCGCTGGGCCAGCGAAGACGGCGAGACGGTCGCCTTCTCGACAGCTGAGCCGCTCGCCGCCGGTGACGATGACGCCTCTGCCAACGCCTACCTCTGGCACCAGGGCGAGCTCAGCCGGCTGCCGGGCACGGTGGGTGCCGCCCCCACGCTCTCGCTAGATGGCAAGCAGATCGCCTATGCCACGCGCGGGGCGCTCCTCTCCCAGGACATAGACACGGCCAGCGACATCTACATCGCCCGCGTCGATGGTGGCTTCGCCAGTCAACCGGAAACCCCGGTTTGCGGCGGCGAAGGCTGTCAGGGGCCGCGCGGAGCGCCTTCTCGGGCGACGGTTCCAGCTTTTGTCGGCCCCGGCAACCCCCCGAAGCAGGCCGGCTGCAAAAAGCCCAAGGTCAAGAGGCGGAGCCGCTGCGTAAAGCCGGTCTCCCGGCATCCGAAGAAACGAACGAGCGGCAAGCAGGGAGGTAAGAAGTGAGCGCGCTACGTAGAGGCGGACTGTCGGTTGGCTTGGCCCTTGCTCTGCTCGGCTTGACTGCCGTTTCTGTGGCCGCGCAACCCGTGATCGGCCTGGAACTGGGCCGCGACTCCGCTCCCACTTCCACTCCCCTCACCCACAGCGACGAACGGATCGTCTACCGGGTCAAGGTCAAAAACGACGCCAACGCCAACCCCAACGTCGGCGATCAGCTGACCTGCGAAAACTCGCTATCGAATTGGTTCTTTGTCCCAGGCGAAGCCGACTTCGCTTTCAAGTGGCTGCGCAACGGGGAAGAGATCTCCGGCGCCACCGCCAAGACCTATACGACCACTGCCGCCGACGAAGGCCAGGCGATCCAGTGCGAGGTGATTGGCACCAACCCGAGCACCGGGGTGACGACCGTCAACGCCCGGGCGACCGCCAGCGCCGGCTCGAACACGCTCACTTCCGTCAACGTCAAGTTCGGCTCATTCGCGGTCGGGCAGGAGGTCAGCGGCTTCGGTATCCCGACTGGTGCGACGATCATTGCGATCGGGCCCGGCACCCTGGAACTGTCGGTGGCGGCGACCGATTCAGCTCCCGGGGTTACGCTCTTGGGCCTCGCTCCGAGCAGAGTCAGCACTAGCTCGGTCTCGATCTCTCTGCCGCCGGTAGTGGTGAATCCACTTCCGACGACTTTGCCTCCGGCACCGGTAGACGATCCCAAGCAGGTTGAAAGCCGACCGCAGGTGGCATCTGTCCCCGGGGGCTTTGGAAGTTATTACTTCGAAGGAGAAAAGCTCTCCTGCGAAGCGCCGACCAACTGGACCCCCGGCGCCACCTTCACCTACCGGTGGATGCGCAACGGCGAAGAAATCCCGGGCGCGACCAACAGCGAATACACCCCAGTCGATGGTGAAGACAAGACTTCGGTGCTTCAGTGTGCGGTGATCGCACAGAGCGGCAGTGGTGTGCAGCCGGGAGGGGGGAAGACAGTGAGCAATTCAAGCAACGTGCGGTTGACGGTGAAAAATGACTCTGATGCGGAATCCTTTTCGGTAGTTCAAGACGTACCAAATGACGGCCGCGGAGGTCGGGAAGGAAGACCAACTATCGGCTTCGCCAACACCTTGACCGAGGCCACAGTGGAAGTCGAACTCCCCGGCGGTCAGGAAACCTACGCATTGAAGCTCCGTGAACCCGGCGTTCCCTCGCCGTGGAACTGCGCCAAAACGCCCCCGACACCACAGCAGCACGCGAGGGTGGACTGCGTGCGCGATGACTCCCTGGCGCCGGGCGAAAGCTACGACCACCCGCTCGAAATCATCACCCACATCGGCCGCGATGCCCCCGACACTCTAGTTGCGAAAGCAACGGTCTCAGGCCCCGACGCCGATCCGGTCTCCGACGAAGACCAGGTCACCTTGCTGCCTGCTGTGCCCTTCGGCTTCAAGGCCTTCTCGACCAAGGTCGCAGACGACGAAGGCGACGACTTCACCAAGGCCGGTGGGCATCCCTTCTCCGCCGGGGCGAGCCTTGCCTTCAACGACCACGTGCCGACGCTTCCTACCAACGCCGGCCTGCGCGTCACCAACGGCTTCGTCCGCCAAGTGGTTACCAAGCTGCCCAAGGGCTTCACCGGCAATCCGCAAGCGGTGCCCGAGACCTGTCCCGAAGTTGGGATGATCCCCAAACAGGCATGCCCGCCGGGGAGCATCGTCGGCGGCATCACCCTGGAAACGGAATTCAACACCTTCCCCGGCCTGCCGGTCTACGCGGTCGAGCCCGAAAGGGGCGAGGTGGCGACCTTTGGCTTCGGACTCAGAAGCCCCGAAGTCGCTTACGTGCTCACCCCCGAGCTGCACGCCAAGGACGGCTACGCGATCAGTGTCGTCTCCGCACCGGCGCCGAAGTCGCCGGAATTGCTCGGCGCCTCGGTGACCCTCTGTGGGTTCGGGGTGAAAGTTCAAGGCAGTGGGTTCAACCGCTGCAAGAAGCCCACCGAATCGGGCTCCTTCAAAACCCCCTTCCTGACCAACCCGACCGACTGCCGGGAAACGCCGAAGACGGTGATCCAGGCCGACAGCTGGGAACACCCGGGCGAATACGCGGAAGCGGAGTCTTTGAATCCGCCGTTGACGGGCTGTGATGAAGTCGAATTCGAACCGGAAGTGGAACTGGCGCCTACTTCGAAGCAGGCGGACTCCCCGACGGGCCTGGACGTCGAAGTCTCGATGGACCAAGAGGGCCTCCTGAGCAAGAAAGGCACCGCCCAGGCGAGCATCGAGAGCTCGACGATCACCCTGCCCAAGGGCATGGCGCTGAACCCGACCGCGGCGGAAGGCCTCGATGCCTGCACCTCGGCACAGATCGGCATCGGCAACGACGACCCGGTCTCCTGTCCGCAAGCTTCCAAGGTCGGCACCTTGGAAGTCGAAACCCCACTCCTGGAAGAAGCCCTCCCCGGCTCCCTCTACGTCGCCAAGCAGGGCGACAATCCCTTCGGCTCTCTCTTGGGCCTCTACCTGGTGATCGACTCGCCCCGCTACGGGATCCTGATCAAGCTCGCCGGCAAGGTCACCGTCGACCCCACCGACGGCCAGCTGACCACGAGCTTCCAAGACATCCCCCAGGCACCGGTCTCGAAGCTGACCTTGCACCTGAACTCGGGCGAGCGGGCTCCATTGCTCACTCCTCCCAAGTGCGGCAGCTATGCGATCCACTCGGTGTTCACGCCTTGGAGCGAATCAGCTCCCCTGGTCGAAGACACGCGTTTCAAGGTGAGCAAGGGGCCGAATGGAGGCGCTTGCCCGACGGGGAGTTTGGAAGGGGTTGTCACCGGCCGCCTCGCGAACCCCACGGCCGGGGCAACGAGTCCTTTCGAGCTGCGCCTTCGACGCGAAGACGGCACCCAGCGCCTCAGCTCCCTCGAGCTCACCATGCCCCCGGGCCTGACCGGCTACCTCAAGGGCATCCCCTACTGCCCAGACGCAGCCCTCGCCTCGATCTCAACCGCCGAAGGAACCGGAGCCAAGGAGCTCGCCTCCCCCTCCTGTCCCGCCGCCTCGCAGATCGGCTCGCTCTCAGTCGGCGCCGGCGCAGGAGCGAACCCCTTCTACGTCAACACCGCCAAGGCCTACCTCGCCGGCCCCTACAAAGGCGCCCCGCTATCGATCGCGGTGGTGGCACCGGCCGTTGCAGGGCCCTTCGACCTCGGCAGCGTGGTCGTTCGCAATGCCGCCTACCTCAACCCCGAAACCGCGGTGATCACGCTCAAGGCAGATCCCCTGCCGACGATCCTGCACGGCATCCCCCTCGACCTGCGGGACATCAGGGTCAACGTCGATCGCCCTCACTTCATCCTCGCCCCGACCAGCTGCGAAGCGAAGTCCCTGGACGCGCTCTTGGGCGGGGTCCAGGGACAGAGCCAAAGCCTCTCCGACCGCTTCCAGGTCGGAGGCTGCGAGCGCCTCGGCTTCAAGCCGAAGCTTGCCCTGAAGCTCTCCGGCAAGACCAACCGTGGCGCCTTCCCCGCCCTTCGCGCCACCTACGCGGCCCGATCAGGCGATGCCAACCTGAAAGGCCTCGTCCTTCGCTTCCCCAAATCGGAGTTCATCGAACAGGGCCACTTCCGCACGATCTGCACCAGGGTGCAGTGGGCGGCGGGAAGTGGAAACGGAACCCAGTGCCCACCGAGGTCCGTCTACGGCCACGTCCGCGCCTTCACTCCGCTGCTCGACCAGCCCCTGGAAGGCCCGGTCTACCTGCGCTCCTCCTCCCACCAGCTCCCCGACGTCGTCTTCGCCCTGCGGGGCCAGGTCAACGCCGAGGTGGCGGTCAGGGTCGACTCCGCCAAGGGAGGCCTCAGGACCACCGTCACCGAAGCCCCCGACGTCCCCGTCTCCAAGGTCGTGATCAGCATGCAGGGCGGCCAGAAGGGGCTCTTCGTCAACTCCCGCGACCTCTGCTCGCACACCTTCAGGGCCGATGCCCAGTTCACGGCTCAAAACAACGCCGCGGCGGACCTGCGGCCGGCGATGGGGATTCGGTGCGCGAAGGGGAAGCGGGGCGGGCGCCGTGGGTAGGCGAGCCTCCGCTTGAGTGAGTCCCGTGTCGGTCTCCCTGCAGCACCACTTCGCCGATCGTAGGCCCGAGATCGAGCGGGCGGTGCTGGCCCGCGTGCAGTCGGTCTGCGATCCCGCTGAAGTCGAAGACGCAAGGTATGCCCAGGGGCTTCGCAGCGCCGTCCTCACCGCGATCGACTACAGCCTCGCCGCGATCGACCTCGGCGAAGAAAAGATGCCACCTGTCCCGGCAGGTCTCCTGGCCCAGGCTCGCCTGGCGGCGCGGAGCGGGGTCAGCCTCGACACCGTCTTGCGTCGCTACTTCGCCGGCTTTGCCCTGCTCAGCGACTACCTGATGGAAGAGGCCCAAGGCGGCCTCGCGGGGCACTCGAGCCTGCAGGAGAGGATGGGCGCCTTGGCCGCCGTCCTCGACGGCATCATCGCCGCGGTCAGCGATGAATACTCCCGTGCCCTCCCCGGCGCAAGCGGCTCGACCGAGCAGCGCCGCATTTCCCTGGTCTGCCGCTTGCTGTCGGGCGAGCAGCTCGACGCAGAGCTCGCCTATGACTTCGATCGTCATCACTTGGGAGTGGTGGCGTGCGGCCCCGGAGCAGAGGAAGCTATCCGCGACCTGATGGCTCAAGACAAAAAGCGCCTGCTCAGCGTCGTGCCCGAACCAGATGCCTGCTGGGCCTGGCTCGGCTCGATCGAAGCGATGGATCCCGAGCGCCTGAAGGCCCGTGCGCTCAAGAGCCTGCCTTCCAGCGTGCGACTCGCGGTCGGTGAGCCGACGACGGGGATCGAAGGCTGGCGCCTCACCCACCGCCAGGCCAGGGCGGCGCTGCCGATCGCGGCCTCCGAAGAGGAGCGCGTGGTGCGCTACGCCGACGTCGCCATCCTCGCCTCGATCCGCGGCGATGAGCTCTTGGCGAGATCGTTACGCCAGATCTACCTGGAGCCCCTGGAAGAGGAGAGAGACGGGGGAGAGGTGTTGCGCCAGACGCTTCGTGCCTACCTCGCCGCGCAGCGCAATGTCTCCTCGGCGGCGGTTGTGCTGGGGGTCAGACGCCACACGATCAGCGATCGATTGCGGGCAGCCGAAGAGCGGATAAAGCGCCCATTGCCCTCTTGCTTGAGCGAGTTGGAGGTTGCTCTGCAGCTCGAGAGCTTGGGGTAAGGCATGGTCGCCCAGAAGGTCTTCACCCAGCCAAACTGGTCGGGCGGGTCGTTGTAGTTACTCCGATACTCGGCTCGGACGCTCGGGGAGCGCCCTGCGGGCACCTTGCCCGTATACACCTAACTCCATCTCAGGAGGGGAAACACATTGAGACAAGTGAAGACAATGATGCTGCTCGCTGTCCTGGCGGCGCTGGCATTGGTGATTCCGGCCGCGGCCTCGGCCAGCCAGTGGGTCGAATCCGGTACGCCGATCACCGAACCGCTGGAGTGGACCGATGGCGGCACCACGCTCACGGGTGAACAGGCGATCTCCCTTGAAGGCCCGATCAAATTCTCTAACGCGACGTCCGGCGGGGTCGAATGCAGTTATGTGGCCTCCGGAACCCTCTCCGCCGGCAGCGAAGGCGTGCTCTCAGAATTCGCACCCATCTCGCTTGGGGGATGCAAATTGAACGGTGCGGCCAAAACCAGCTGCTTGAGCGTTACCTCGGCCACGATATACAGCTGGTGGCCACTGGAAGTCGCCGAAAAATCGGCCGGCGTGCACTCGATGACAATCAAAATGGGCAAAATCGTCTTCACGTTCCAGCCCAAGGAAGGCGAAGCGGGCAAACTGTGTCCAGCGCAGATTGAATTGACCGGCGGCTCGATCACCGCTACTCCCGACAACGAAAAATCGATGTCGAGTGTCTCGCTCACGGGTCCGGTATCCGGAGGGAAACTCGGCAACTTCAACACCACCGGCACCCTCGCCGTCAAACCGGCCGCTAGGTTTGGTGCCGTTCGTCGTGAAAACGTCGCTGCTCTCAGCGGCAGCATCAGATACAGCAACGCCTCGTGGGGCAGCGTGGAATGCGCCGTCACCGGCAGCCTGACCCTCCGCCCCGGTGAAAAAGGCGAAGTCACGGCGATGAGTTCGAAAGCCGGCAGCTGTGGTGTCAGTGGAGTGGCTCTCATCACGGAATGCGGCTCGACCGCTACGGCCGTCTTCAAGGAATTGCCGTGGTCAGTATCGATAACCGCCTCAAAAGCGATCAACATCGCCAAATTCCCATTTGAAGTCCAATTCAGCAAAGGCTGTATCTGGAAAATGAACGGCGAAATGCTGGCTACCCCCAACAACACCAGCGCGATCGCTTCGACGACTCTGAGCGGGACGTTGACCGGCGAACCGTTCCCGATGAAATGGACCGGATCCCTTAACTGGAGCCCGAGCGGTAAGTACGGGATCAGCTGAGCCTGGCAGACGCTAGGGATGTGTCTGAAAGGGCCGCGCTTCGGCGCGGCCCTTTCGTGTTTCTAGGCACTTGAATAAGCTACATTTGAGATCATAAAAACCACGTGCGGATCTTGACAAACGCGAACTGACGTGTTTGTATAGCCCGGCATCTTCGCTTGAGAACTATGTCGGTATGAAGCCTGAGCAAGAGATCCGCAGCACGAGCCGCTCGCCCCGAGCGGAGCGGCGCCGGCCGGACGCTCCGCCGCACATGGTGGAGAAGATTCGCCCTCGTTCGGGGCTCTCGCGGGATGAGGTGGTTGCCAACCAGCGGCGGCGCATCTTTGATGGCTTCGCCCTCGCCCTCGCCTATCACGGCTACGAGGACACCAAGGTCACGGACATCGTCGAACTCGCGGGCGTCTCTCGCGCCACCTTCTACGAGCGCTTTGAGAGCAAGGAGAGCTGTTTCGCGGCTGCCTATGAAGATGGGGCGGAACGCTTGGTCGCCGCCGTCGCCGAAGCGGCGGCCGGGGAAGTGCGCTGGGCCAACCAGCTCTCCGCTGGGCTTCGCGCCGGACTGGATTTTCTTGCGAAGGATCCGCCGCTCGCGAACCTGCTCTTGGTCGAGGCGCTCGCCTCCGCGCGGCCGCTTCGGCTCGAGCATGAGCGGTCGCTGGAGCGCCTCGCCGAGGCGCTGCGCCCGCCCGATGGCGATGGTCAGGGGTGGAAAGCGATACCGGAGGAAACGGCTCGCATGTTGGCGGGCGGTTTGGCCTCCCACCTCTCCGGACGGGTCCTTGCCGGCGAAGCCGACAAACTTCCCGAGCTGCACGACTCCCTCCTTCAGTACCTGTTGGCTCCGGCGGCGGCTGCCACTCTGCACAGCGTTGATGACCGACGATCCGCCGCGCTTTGACCCTGGCGGCTTCGTCGAGCTGCCGGACAAGCTCGCCCTCGGCCAACTGCCGCCCGGCCGCCATGGACTACCGCGGTCCTTCGTGGTGCGCAACCAGCGCCTGCGAATCGTCTCGGCCCTGCTGCGCATGCTGCCGCTTCATGGCTATGCCGAGACGACGATCGGCCACATAACCGGGGAGGCACGGGTCTCTCGACAGGCCTTCTATGGCCAATTCGCCGGCAAGGAAGAGTGTTTCCTCGAGGCGTACGACCTCGGCAGCGCCTGGCTGTGCGAGGGGGTCGAGAAGGCGACCGACGATCAGGCTTGGCCCGCGCGGTTGCGGACCGGCGTGGGGGAGATCCTGCGATTGCTCGCCGCCAACCCAGCCCTGGCCCACCTGATCGCAATCGAGGCCGTGCAGGCGGGCTCCGCCGCCCGCAAGCGCCAGCAGGCGAGCCTCGCCCGCCTCGCCGAGATCCTCGGGCGCGATCGTCCCGACCGACCTGAGCTGCCCGCCGACCTCGAGCAGCTATTGCTCGGCGGCGCGCTCTCGGTTCTCGCCCGCCACGTCGAAAACGACCGAATCGAGCAGCTGCCGGAGATCGAATCGGCCCTGGTCGAGTGCCTCCTGCTTCCCTATCTGGGAGCGGCGAAGAGCAAGAAAATCGCGGCTTGAGACGGGCGCTATACTTTTTGAAGTAAAAGCCGATCCGGATTTAGGAGATTTGCCAGTGGCTAACGGTGCGGACACGCAGGTCAAAGCCCCAGTCGAGGAGATCGAGCCCTTCGAGGCTCAGCAGGAGATCGAGGGTGGCGACGTCGTCCTGATCGACACCCGCGAGCCGCACGAGTACCAGGAGGCCCATCTCGACGGCGGCAAGCTGGTGCCGCCCGGCCTGCTCGGCGACGAAATCGCCACCGCCGCGCCCGACAAGTCCGCCCGCACGATCGTCTACTGCCGCAGCGGCAACCGCTCCTACAAGGCAGCCGAACAGATGGAAGCGCTCGGCTACACCGACGTCGCCTCGATGGCCGGCGGCATCATCGCCTGGCAGGAGCAGGGGCTGCCGGTGCTCGCCGCCGAGGGCATGACCCCCGAGCAGCGCGACCGCTACTCGCGCCACACGCTGCTGCCCGAGGTCGGGGTCGACGGCCAGCTCAAGCTGCTGGGCGCGAAGGTGCTGTTGCTCGGCGCCGGCGGGCTCGGCGCGCCGACCGCGCTCTACCTCGCCGCGGCCGGCGTCGGCACGATCGGCCTCGTCGACGACGACTTGGTCGACGCCTCCAACCTGCAGCGACAGGTGATCCACAACACCGAGCGGATCGGGATGGCGAAGACCGCCTCGGCCCGCATCTTCATCGAAGGGCTCAATCCCGACGTCAAGGTCGTCGAGCACAACGGCCGGCTCGACGCGAGCAACATCCTCGAGGTGATCTCCGACTACGACATCATCGTCGACGGCGCCGACAACTTCCCCACCCGTTACCTGCTCAACGACGCCTCGGTGCGGCTGCGCAAGCCGGTCGTCTCCGCCTCGATCCACGGCTTCGACCGCCAGATCACCACCTTCGCCCCCTTCGAGGGCCCCTGCTACCGCTGCCTCTATCCGACCCCGCCGCCGGCCGAGCTGGCGCCGAGCTGCTCGGCCAATGGAGTGCTCGGGGTGATGGCCGGGACGATGGGCACCCTGCAGGCCAACGAGGTGATCAAGCTGGTCCTCGGCAAAGGCGAGCCGCTGATCGGTCGCCTGCTGCTCTACGACGCGCTGGGGACCCGCTTCACCGAGCTCAAGGTCCGTCGCGACCCGAACTGCCCGATCTGCGGCGAGGACGCGCCGGAGATCCCGGAGTCGGAGATGGGGCAGTTCCCCGACTACGACGCCTTCTGCGCCGGCGCCGGCGGCGACCGCCAGACGCTGGCCTCCTAGGCTAGGATCACCGCCCCGATGGCGACGGTTCGCATACCTCCAGTCCTGCGCACCCAGACGGGCGGCGCGCCCGAGGTCTAGGCGGCCGGCTCCGACGTCGGCGAGGTCCTGCGCTCGCTCACCAGCGAGCACCCCGGCACCGCGGAGCAGCTCTTCGGCGAGGACGGCGACCTCAACCGCTACGTCAACGTCTACCTCAACGACGAGGACGTGCGGGTTCTCGACGGCCTCGGCACCAAAGTCGCGGACGGCGACACCGTCGTCATCCTGCCGGCGATGGCCGGCGGCTGCTAAGCCGCCCGGTAACCGGCGCCTGCCAGCGTCCTCAGTCGCTCGCGTGCAGAGCACGCCACACTCCTTGCGTCCTCGGCATGCTTGGTTCCCGGGCGGCTTAGCCATGCGTGGCTATACTTTTTGAAGTGTCGGGAGAGCTTCTCAATCGACCCTGCGGGGGACGCTTCGGCAACATCGTCGAGTCGATCGGCAATACGCCGCTGGTCGAGCTGCCGCGGCTCTCGCCCAATCCGGATGTCCGCATCTACGCCAAGCTCGAGGGGCACAACCCGACCGGCTCGGTCAAGGACCGCGTCGCCAAGTCGATGATCGAGTCGGCCGAGGCGGAGGGACTGATCCTGCCCGGCCAGACGATCCTCGAGCCGACCTCCGGCAACACCGGCATCGCCCTGGCGATGATCTGCAGCCGCAAGGGCTACAAGCTGAAGGCGGTGATGCCCGACAACGTCACCGCCGAGCGCAGCCAGCTGCTGACCATGTACGGGGCGGAGATCGTCTACTCGGAGGGCGCCAAGGGCTCCAACGGCGCGGTCGAGGTGGCACTGGAGATGGCCGAGGACCCGCAGTACTACATGCCCTACCAGTACGGCAACGAGGCCAACCCCAACGCCCACTACTACGGCACTGCGGTCGAGATCCTCGAGGAGCTCGACGAGGTGACCGCCTTCGTCGGCGGCCTCGGCACCGGCGGCACGCTGATGGGCAACGGCCGCCGGCTCAAGGAGGAGAACCCCGACACCTTGATCGTCGCCGCCGAGCCGATGCAGGGCGAGCTGGTCGACGGCCTGCGCTCGCTCGACGACGGCTTCATCCCGCCGATCATCGACATCGGCCTGCTCGACCGCAAGATCATGGTCTCCAACCGCGACGCGATCGTCTGGACCCGCAAGCTGCTCCACGAGGAGGGCGTCTTCGCCGGGGTCTCCGCCGGCGCGATCGCCCGCATCGCCGCCCGCATCGCCGGCGAGCTCGACAGCGGCAACGTCGTCTTCCTCATCCCCGACGACGGCTGGAAGTACCTCTCCTCCGGCGTCTACACCAAGCCGATCGAGGAGATCGAAAACCTCGACTCCACGGTTTGGTGGTAGCCGCCTCCGCCGGCTAGACCGCAACTCCCCTCGACGGTCGTGTTTGAGCGGCCGACAACTTTGGTCAATCGAACTGGAGCAAGGGGGGGGATGTTCTCGATGGAGGCTCGGGTAGTCGGCTGTCGCTTGCCGGCGACTGCAGTAATACTCGTCGCAAGCCTTGCACTAGCGTTTGCCGCGACCCCCTTTGCCGAGGCGGCACCGAACGTCCCGCGCTGGTTCTTCGGCATA
>DASZQM010000330.1:0-7499 GCA_035549645.1 Solirubrobacterales bacterium
ATGCGATCCGCACTCTGGGACGCGCTTGGATCAGAGTGCTCTGGCGCTGCTGGCGGGACGAAGTTCCCTATGACCCCGCCCGACATGGCAACTTCGGCAGGCTTCAGACCGCGGGGGGTTGACACAGGACGTCTCACGCCGCCACCCCCGCCGCCGCGACGGCTTCGAAGACCCTCAGCCCGTCGGTCGACCCGGTGAGCGGATCGACCGCATGCTCGGGATGCGGCATCAGCCCGACCACGTTGCCCGCCTCGTTGCGCACCCCCGCGATGTCCCGCGCCGACCCATTCGGGTTCTGCCCCGGCGCATAGCGATAGGCGACCTGCCCGTTCGCCTCCAGCCCATCGAGCACCCCATCCGGCGCGTAATACCGACCTTCCCCGTGCTTCGCCGGGATCGACAGCGTTCGACTGGCGACTTGTGGGGTCTCTGGCGCACTCAAGTCGCCACTCGGCACCTCGATCAGGTCGAGTTGGCGGCAGGTGAAGCGGAGGCTCTCGTTGAGGAGGAGCGCGCCGGGGAGCAAACCGGCCTCGCAGAGGACCTGGAAGCCGTTGCAGATGCCGAGCACCGGGCCGCCCGCGGCGGCGAACTCGCTCACCGCCTCCATCGCCGGCGAGAAGCGGGCGATGGCGCCCGCCCGCAGGTAGTCGCCGTAGGAGAAGCCGCCGGGGACGACGACCGCGTCGATCCCATCCAGGTCGCGCTCTTCGTGCCAGACCAGCCCCGCCTCGGCACCGGTCCTCTCGCAGGCCGCCAGCGCGTCCCGCTCATCGCAGGAGCCGGGGAACTGCAGGACGCCCCAGCGCATCAGGCGGCGCCGTCGAGCTGCTCGATCTCGTAGTCCTCGATCAGCGGATTGGCGAGCAGCTTCTCGCAGAGCTCGCCGAGCCGCGCCGGGTCCTCGACGTCGAGCTCGACCATCCGCCCGACGTGCACGTGCCCGATCCCCTCGAAGCCGAGCGCCGGCAGCGCCCGCTCCACCGCCTTGCCCTGGGGGTCGAGGATCCCCTCCTTCGGGCGGATCAGGACCCGCGCCCTCGGCACTAGAAGCTGAGCTCCGTGACCCGCTCGTAGGCCTCGACGTATTTCGCCCGCGTCTGCTCGACCACGTCCGCGGGCAGCCCCGGCGCGGGCGGCTTCTTGTCCCAGCCCCCCGCGGTCGCCCAGTCGCGCACGTACTGCTTGTCGAAGGAGGGCTGCGTCTTGCCCGGCTCGTAGCGGTCGGCGGGCCAGAAGCGCGAGGAGTCGGGCGTCAGCACCTCGTCTGCGAGGACGATCTCGGCCCCGGCGTGGCGGCCGAACTCGAACTTCGTGTCGGCGAGGATGATCCCCCGCTCGGCCGCGTGTTCGGCACCGCGCTCGTAGACCTCGATGGACACGCGTCGCAGCTCCTCCATCAGCGCCCGGTCGCCGACGATCTCGGCGGCGCGGTCGAAGTCCACGTTCTCGTCGTGGTCGCCGATCTCGGCCTTGGTCGCCGGGGTGAAGATCGGCTCCGGCAGCTTGTCGGACTCGAGCAGTCCACCCGGCAGCTCGATCCCGCAGACCGCGCCGCCGTTCTTGTATTCCTTCCAGCCGGAGCCGGAGAGGTAGCCGCGCACGACGCACTCGACCGGGTACATCTCCAACCGCCGCACCCGCATCGCCCGTTCGGCGACGTCTTCCGGCACGTCGTTGGAGACGAAGTGATTCGGCACGATGTCACCGGTCAGCTCGAACCAGAATTCGGAGATTCGGTTGAGCACCTTGCCCTTGTCGGGAATCGGCGTCGGCATCACCACGTCGTAGATCGAGATCCGGTCGGAGGCGACCATCAGCAGGTCGTCTTCCCACTCGTAGATCTCGCGGACCTTGCCCGAGGAATGGAGCTTGAGATCGGCTACTGGAGTCATGGCGCCGATGCTAGCGATGAGGGCGGCGCGGCCGTTCGGAGCCCCGGCACACTGGCTGGCCAGCCAGTGTGCGATCCTTCCGCTCGTGAGCCTGCCGCCGGAACCGAAGCACTCGCCGTTGATGCAGACGCTGCGCTGGAGCTTCCGGCCGCTGCCCTTCATGCAGGAGTGCCGCGAAAAGTACGGCGACAACTTCAGCGTCAAATTCCTCACTTTCGAGCGGCCGATGGTGATGATCTCCGACCCGGACGCGATCAAGGCCCTCTACCGCGAGCGATCGCACGGGCTGCCGCCGGGCCGCGACATCATCCTCACCCCGATCGTCGGCCCGCGTTCGCTGCTGGTCACCGAGGGCGCCGATCACCTCGCCCACCGCAAGCTGATGCTGCCGCCCTTCCACGGTGAGCGGATGCGCTCCTACCAGCCGCTGGTCGAGGAGATCGTCGACCGCGAGATCGACTCCTGGCCGCTCGGCGCCGAGTTCCCGATCCACCCGCGGATGCAGGCGATCACGCTCGAGGTGATCCTCAAGGTCGTCTTCGGCGTCGCCGACGGCCCCCGCTTCGAGCGCCTGCGTGAGGTGCTGACCCGGGTGCTGGAGGAGACCGCCTCGCCGACGGCCCAGCTCACCGGCCTCGCCTCGCGCCGCTTCGGCGGCCGCGGTCCCTGGGCCAAGTTCGAAAAGCAGCTGAACCAGGCCGACGAGCTGCTCTACGCCGAGATCGCCGAGCACCGCGCCAGCGGCGCCTACGAGGAGCGCGACGACATCCTCTCGCTGATGATGCAGGCGCGCTTCGAGGACGGCTCGGAGATGAGCGACAACGACCTTCGCGACCAGCTGATGACCCTGCTGCTCGCCGGCCACGAGACCACCGCCACCGCCCTGGCCTGGACCTTCGACCTGCTGCTCCGCCATCGCGGCCCGCTGGAGCGCCTGCGCGAAGAGCTCGAGGCCGGGGAGGGGGACGACTACCTGCGGGCGACGATCAGCGAGTCGCTGCGCCTGCGACCGGTCGTGCCGCTGGCCGGCCGCCGCCTCAACGCCGAGCTCGTCTCCGACAACCTGAACCTCCCCGTCGGCACCGACGTGACGCCGGCGATCTGGCTCACCCACACCCGCGCCGACGTCTACCCCGAGCCCTTCGCCTTCCGCCCCGAGCGCTTCCTCGACGATCCGCCGGACACCTACTCCTGGATCCCCTTCGGCGGCGGCATCCGTCGCTGCATCGGCGCCGCCTTCGCCGAGTTCGAGATGCGGATCGTGCTGCGCGAGGTGCTCACCCGCTGCGAGCTGCACAAGGCCAGCCCGGCGCCGGAGAAGATCGGCCGCCGCAACATCACCCTCTCGCCGCGCGCGGGAACACCGGTGATGCTCGACGCTCGCCATCCCGCGCGCGAACGCGAGCTCCTCGCGGCTTAACTCGGTTGGCGGATCATCTTGCCGCCCCTACGATGGGGACATGGCCAGCGAGGGCGATCGCCCGGATCGGCTGACGCTTTGGCAGCGCTCGAACCTCCGTCGCATGCGCAAGGCGTCGCGCAAGCGCAAGGGCGAGCCGCTCACCCCTGAGGACTGGGAGACCTATTACCAGTTGATGACGGGTCGCTCCGGTCGCCTCTGGATGGGCCTGCTCAGGTCGCTCCCGTCGAGCCCCCGCTGCGGAATATGCGGTGCGCCCTTCGCCGGTTTCGGCAGCCGCTTGGTCAAGCCCCTCGGCTACCGCCCCTCGCGCAAGAACCCGACCTACTGCGATACCTGCATCGAGGCGTCGCCTCCAGGCGGGATGAAGACAGAGGTCGGCGTCCTCTTCGCCGACCTGCGCGGTTTCACCAGGCTCTCCGAGCAGTCCGATCCAGAAGCGGTCAGCGCCCTGCTGCGCCGCTTCTACGCCTGCGCCGAGCGGGTCCTCTTCCCGGAGGAGATCATCGACAAGCTGATCGGCGACGAGGTGATGGCCCTCTACCTGCCGATGTACGGCAAGCTCGAAGATGCGGCGATGACGATGCTGGCGCACTCGCGCGAGCTGCTCGCGCAGGTCGGCTACGGCAGTCCCGAGGGACCTTTCGTCGAGGTCGGGATCGGCCTCGACTACGGCGAGGCCTTCGTCGGCAACGTCGGCGAGCGTTCGCTCTACGACTTCACCGCGATCGGCGACGTCGTCAACGTCGCCTCGCGCCTGCAGGGCGAGGCCAAGGGGGGTGAGATCGTCGCCTCGGGGCGGCTGATCGCGCAGCTCCGGGCGCCGGTGGGAGAGCGGGTGGAGGTCAGCCTCAAGGGCAGGGCGGAGCCAGTGACCGCCTATCGCGTCACGGCCGATGCTCCGGCCGCAGCACCTTCAGGGCCCGGCTAGCTCTGCGCCGCTTCGCGAGCGGCGGGGTGCTCTTTCGCCCAGCGCGCGATCGTGCTCGAGCCGGAGATCACCTCGCCGTCGTCGAGGACGAGGATCGGCACCTCGTTGGTGCCGCTCAGCTCCCGCACCTCGGTGCGGTCCTCGTCGCGGCTGCCCCAGGTCCAGGGCATCAGACGGTAACCGCCCATCACCTTCAACTCGTAGGTGTAGCCGGCCGCGTCGAGCGCCTTGCCCGCCTTCGCGCACGGATGCAGCGCTGCCGGTCCGCTCGTCTTCTGTCCGCAGGTGTAGAGGAGCACGGCGAAAAGCCTAGACGGCGAACGCCGCCAGCGCCTCGGCGGCGGCCCGTTCGCCCGACTGCACGGCGCCGTCCATGTAGCCGTTCCAGACGGTGGCGGTCTCGGCGCCGGCCCAGTGCAGGGGGCCGACCGGCGCCCGCAGCGCGGAGCCGTATTCGGTCCAGCCGCCGGTGGTCATCAGGCAGCCGTAGCAGCCGCGCGTCCACTCCTCCTCGGCCCAGACCCGCTCGATGAAGCGCTCGGGCAGAGCGGCCTCCGGGCCGAAGAGGCGGGCGTGGCCGGCGAGGATCGCCTCGCGCCGCTCCCCCGCATCGCGGGCGCCCCACTGGCGCGCGAGGCGTCCCTCGAGGAAGCCGAGCAGCACGCCGGGACTGCCGTCGGGCGGCGAGTTGTCGAAGACGACGCGGGCCGGCCCGCCGTCGGTGGCTGCCTGCCCCGACAGCCCCTCCTCCCGCCAGAAGGGCCGCTCGTAGATCGCCATCGTCTTGATCACCGTGCCCTGGGGCATGCGCTGGGTCAGCTGGTCGCGCCGGGCCGGCAGTGGCGGGTCGTAGGCGATGCGGCCCGCGAGCGTCGGCGGGACGGCGACGATCGCCTGCTGCGCGCGGACGATCAGCCCGTCCGCCTCGCCCTCGGGCACATCGGCGTGAAGGACCACTCCCGACCGACCGTGCTCGATCCGCCGCACCGGCGCCGCCAGGCGCAAACAGTCCTCGCCGAGCTGCTCCGCCATCAGCAGCGCGATCCGCTGCGAGCCGCCGTGGAAGCGGTCCTGCTGGGCGCCGCCGTCGGTGCCGAGCAGGGTGTTGAAGCCGCTGCCTGAGCGGGTGTAGAAGAGGACGTGGAGGAGCGAGACGTCACTCGGCTCGGCCGCCCAGACCGCCTCGGTCGCCAGCTCGAAGAGGCTGCGCGCCGCCGCCGTCCTGGTATTGCGCCCGATCCAGGTGGCGAAGGTCTGGCCGTCCCAATCGACTGCCTGCGGTGCCAGCCAGGGCTGCTCCAGCGGCACGCTGCTCGCCATCCGGTCGAGCCGCCCGCGCGCCTGTTCGAAGTCGGCGAGGGCGAGCGGTGAGATCGCCCGCGAGAGATCACGCACGAGGCCGACGCTGGCGGCGGTGATCGGGCCGGAGTAGGAGGTGAGCTTGCCGGCGATCTCGATCAGGTGACGACCCTCGTCGTGGGTGGGGAAGGTGGCGACGCCGAGCTCGGCGGCAAGCGCCGCGATCCTCTCCTGGGTAGGCCCGATCCACTGACCGCCGACCTCGACCACCTTGCCGTTGCCGATCTCCTCGTTGAGCAGGCGCCCACCGACGCGGTCGCGCGCCTCGATCACGATCGGCCGCTTGCCGGCGGCGGCGATCCGGCGGGCAGCGACGAGACCGGCGAGCCCGGCACCTACGATCGCGACGTCGGCTTCCATCGGCAACGAGACTAGCTCCGTCCCCTAAAAGGACCGGCGGAGTCAGATGCTACGATCGTCGCACTATCGTAGAAGTAGCGACAAGGGACCTGCGAAACAAAACCGCCGACCTGCTCAAGCGCGTAGAGGCGGGGGAGAGCATGGTGATCACCGTGCGGGGCAAGCCGGTTGCCGATTTGGTCCCTCATCGCTCGGACAGTCCTCGCTGGCTGACCCCTGATGAGGTGATGGAGATCGTGACGAAGTTTTCGGCCGATCCCGGGTTGCGCGATGACCTGCGTCGTCTTGAGGAAACCAGTGACGAACTCCCGCCCCTCTGGTGAGTGTGAAGCGACCAATTCGCGGCTTGCTCGATACCTCGATCTTCATCGCGCTCGAGGAAGGTCGTCCTATGAGGCAGGAGGCAATTCCCAAACAGAGTTCCATCTCGGTTGTAACTCGAGCTGAGCTCCGAGTGGGAGTGCTTGCAGCGGAGGATTTGAAGAGTCGAGATCTGCGTATCGCGACGTTCGAGGCGTCCGGCCGGTTTGCCGCACTCCCTATCGATGATGAGGTAGCTCGCGCTTGGTCACAGATGCGCGCCTACCTCGCAGCTTCTGGTGGACGAGCCCCGGTCAACGACATGTGGATCGCCGCGACGGCGGCTGCCTATGAGATGCCGGTGCTGACTCAGGACGGCGATTTTGACGCCCTCCATGGAGTCGCCGGTTTGAACGTGATCCCGGTCTAAGTCCCGGAGACTTGCTCAGCCGCGCAGCGCTTCCAGCCGCTCGAAGATCTCGGGCAGGTGGGTGAGGTAGGCGCTGTAATCGAAGACCGCGTCGAGGTCGAGGCTGGGTGCCGCCTCGCCCAGCAGCTCGCGGAACTCGGTGCCGGTGTCCCAGGCGCGCTGGGCGTTCTCCTGGACGATCCGGTAGGCCTCGTCGCGGGTGAGCCCGGACTCGACCAGGGCGGTGAGGGCGCGCTGGCTGAAGAGGGCGCCGTGGGTGATGTTCAGGTTCTCGCGCATGCGGTCCTCGCGCACGACCATCCCGCTGGCGACCTTGGCCGCCAGGTCCTGCATGTAGTCGAGGCCGATCGTCGCGTCGGGCAGGATCACCCGCTCGGCGCCGGAGTGGGAGATGTCGCGCTCGTGCCAGAGGGCGACGTTCTCCAGCCCCGTCTGGGCGTAGCCGCGCAGGACCCGGGCCAGGCCGGTGATCCGCTCGGTGCGGATCGGGTTGCGCTTGTGCGGCATCGCCGAGGAGCCCTTCTGCTGGCCCGAGGCGAAGGGCTCTTCGACCTCGCGCACCTCTGTCTTCTGCAGGTTGCGCACCTCGGTGGCGAAGCGCTCGCGGCCGGCGCCGGCGATCGCGATCGCCGAGGTCAGCACGGCGTGACGATCGCGCGGGATCACCTGGGTCGCCACATCCTCGCGCTGCAGCCCGAGCCGCTCCATCACCCGCGCCTCGACCGCCGGTGGCACCGAGGCGTAGGTGCCGACCGCGCCGGAGAGCTTGCCGAAGGCGAGCTGGGCGAAGGCGTCTTCGAGCCG